>CAMFDG010000045.1 GCA_945949045.1 uncultured Lachnospiraceae bacterium | reverse complement strand
CGGTCCATTTGCCGAAGGCAAATTTCGCATGGACCGATGTTCAAAGCTTTGGGCAGATATATGGAAAACCAAAATGTACTGCCCATTTTGCTCTCGTTTTTCGTCTGAAATTTGATGCTTTGGGCGTGGATACTGATAATTTGATTTATACATCCCGCTAAATGCCTAAAATGTGGGCGTGGAGAGCAAGCAGTTGGACTATATGCCCAATTATGCTTTTTTAGGATGTTTTAATCATGGAAATTGGGATGTAGGAAACAATTTTTTCCTCATATGTCCAATTTAGAAAATAAGTCCGGTTTTATTATGTGTACTGTCACCACAAATGCGAAAAATGTGTGTAATAAGGAAGCCTCCCGCTATGGGGGTCCCTCCTTGTTACAGGCTGCGAAGCAGCGAGAAAGGGTGTAAAGAACTGCGAGACTTTGACGTATCGGTTTTAGGGGAGGGTGCCATGTTTGGAAAAAAGAAAACACAGAAGAAAACCTATGATAAAGAAAACCAAAAGCCAGTGATCCGCTGCAGCATCTGTACCGGGGAGCAGGTGGCAGGTTTTAAAGATATCCACACTGGAAAATTTGAGGAAGTCATGTTGATCCGTGACGAGAGCGACCGCAGGGCGTTTATGGAAATGTATGATATCGACACGCTTACGAAGGAGTATTAAGAAAAGATATGAAGGCAGCCAGAATTCATCCTGACTTTTTTGAACAATTCACCTGCATCGCAGATAAATGTCCCCTTACCTGCTGTCAGGAGTGGAAGATAGCAGTAGATGAGGAGACAAACCAACGATGGAAAAAACTGGCCCCACCGAAAACGGTGTCGGTACAGAAGAAAGCTTTAAGCGAATATATAATCGAGAAGGATGGAGAACGGGTAATTGGGCTGAATCCAGTGCATCGCTGCCCATTTCTTTCGGAGAATAAACTCTGCAGGCTGGTGCGTGCATATGGAGATGAGGTCCTTTCGGAGACCTGTACCGTATTTCCGAGAGAGGTGCATGAATTTGAAGGTCATGAGGAGGAGACCCTGATGCCCTGCTGTCCGGCGGTAATTGACTTGTGGCGGGCAGCAGGGACGGTACAGTTCCCGGAAGTGCCGGGTGTTGGACACGATGGAGACAACGAGGGCGAAGAAATGATACTCCTGCAGATCCGGGAACAGATCATTCGACTCTTACAGAAAGAGCAGAAACCTCTTCGGGAAGCGCTTCTGGAAAGCTTCTACATTCTGCTGGAATTCCACAAGGAAACTTTGTCAGAGCATTTCGTGTCAGAATATTTTTCCGACAAGACGCTGGAAGAATTGGAAACTGCTATCCGGGAGGTGGAGGTTCCGCTGGCGGATACCATTGCGGAATGCAGTGAGCTGCTACAGGATCTGGCAGTGAATTATCGAAAAGAAGGGCTGTACCTCTGCTATCTTGATCCAGTCATCGAAGAGGCCGAAGCATTGTCCGATGGGTTTGATGCACAAGAGCTTACAGAGAAGTGGATGGCATTTCAGAGTCAGTTTTTACAGTATGAGCCGCTTTTGCGCTGTTTTCTCCAGAACGAGGTATTTTCCGATCTGGTGATGCCGGAGGGGAATCTGGAACAGATGATTCTGCAGCTGCAGTGGATTGCTATAACCTGTACGGCAATTCGTCAAAGTCTTTTTCTTAAATGGATTCGGGAAGGCGAAGGTCCCCTTTCCTATGAAGACGTTCGGGATTACATGGTTGTCATTTCCCGCATGACGGGGTATGATGAGGAGGACGTAAGAGAATATCTTTTGAACAGCTTTGAAACGCTGGTCTGGGACTGGGGATATTTTGCACTGATTGTGGGAAACGGAACAGTTCCAAAGCAATGAAAGGACAAGTAAATCGATGAAGAAATTAAGTGATAGAACAGCTATATTTACCGATTCTGTAATTCGGAGGATGACCAGAGTCGCCGATCAATATGGAGCAATCAATTTGTCGCAGGGCTTTCCCGATTTTGAGCCGCCGAAGGAGATTACAGACCGGCTGGCCCAAGTGGCGGAGGAAGGGCCTCACCAGTATGCCGTAACCTTCGGGGCGGCGAATTTCCGGGAGGCATTAGCAAGAAAGCAGGAGCATTTTTCCGGGGTAGCGGTGGATCCGGACCGTGAAATCGTGGTGACCTGCGGAAGCACTGAGGCGATGATGGCGGCTATGATGTCTGTGTGCAATCCGGGAGATAAGGTGGTTGTGTTCTCGCCTTTTTATGAGAATTACGGGGCAGATGCAATCCTCAGCGGTGCGGAGCCGATTTATGTTCCGCTGAAGCCTCCGGCTTTTGATTTTGATGCAGACCGGCTGGAGCAGGCCATGAAGCAGGAGGGAGTTAAGGCGTTGATTCTCTGTAATCCTTCCAATCCCTGCGGTAAAGTATTTACGAAGGAGGAACTGCAGATTATTGCGGACCTTGCCATCAAGTATGACATTTATGTGATCACCGATGAGGTATACGAGCACATTGTGTATGAGCCCAGTGCGCATCACTACATATCGGCGCTGCCGAGTATGAAGGAACGCACCATCATCTGTAATTCCCTGTCGAAAACCTATTCCATTACGGGCTGGCGTCTGGGCTACGTGATTGCGGCACCGGAGATCATAGACCGGGTGAAAAAGGTGCACGATTTTCTGACGGTGGGAGCTGCAGCACCTCTGATGGAGGCAGCGGTTGTGGGGCTTCAGTTTGAGAATTCTTATTATGAAAAGCTCCGGGAAATCTACACCCACAAGAGAGAACTGTTTTTGAGCGGCTTAGAGCAGATCAGGCTGAACTTTACCAGACCGCAGGGGGCATATTATGTCCTGATGGACATCAGTGAATTCGGCTATGAGGATGACGAGCAGTTCTGTATTGATCTGGCAAAAAAGGTGGGGGTTGCAGCGGTTCCGGGCTCCAGCTTCTTCAAAGAGGACGTTCGAAATCTGGTGCGGTTCCATTTTGCGAAGCAGGACGAGACACTGACAGTGGCGCTGGACCGCTTAGCGGATATCCGTTCTAAACTGAAGTGATGCGACACAGTCTGCAAGTGGAAAGGACAAATGTAGAGATGGAAAAAACGGTAGAAGTGATTTTGCGGGGTGGCCGGTTTAAGCAGTACACCCAGCAGGAACTGGCAGGGCTTCGCGAGAAATATGATTTGAAGCGCATAGAGCTGGAGGTCATTTATTTTCTTTCGATATGTGGGGAAAACAATACCGTCGCATGTATGCACGAATATTTTAATGCCAATAAAGGACATATTTCCCAGGCACTATTTACGCTGGGAAAGAGAAAGTTTGTGACCGCGGAGCAGGATAAAAAGGATCGACGCTACACCCATTACCATCTGACGGCAGAGGGATTTGTGATTGCCGGCGAGTTGAAAAAGGTCTGGGAGAAGGTCCATAGGGATCTGTTCACGGGCGTGACAGCGGAAGAGATGGCCTGTTTTCAGCGGGTTTCCCAGAAGGTGTACGAGAACATCAGCAGGCAGCTGGAAAAGTGAACTGTTACATCGAAATCTAAAAAAAGTATAAACACTGTTGACATTCTGCCACAGCGTACTATAATAATTTAAAAATAAACTATTTTAAATGTAACTATGGGGTCAAAGGAACCGGATCCGTAGTTACATAATTTTTTAAGAATTTTTTAGCACTCACTCAAATAGAATGCTAACAAGAAGAAAGGCAGGTAACAAAAATGAGTATCAAACCGTTAGGAGACAGAGTGGTATTACAGCAGGTAGAGGCAGAGGAGAAGACCAAATCCGGAATTATCTTACCGGACAGCGCCAAGGAAAAGCCTCAGGAGGCACTGGTGGTTGCAGTGGGACCGGGGGAGGAGACCGACGGAAAGAAAACCCCTATGCAGGTGAAGGAGGGCGATAAGGTCATTTACACCGAGTATGCCGGAACAGAAGTGAAATTCCAGGATGAAGAATATATCATCGTGGATCAGAAAGATATCATTGCAATTGTAGAGTAAGAAAAAATAGAGAAAGAAGGTACATAAGAAATGGCAAAGGATATTAATTTCGATATTGAAGCAAGACAGAAGATGGAGGCAGGCGTTAATAAGCTTGCAGATACGGTAAAGGTGACCATCGGGCCAAAGGGAAGAAACGTGGTTCTGGATAAGTCCTACGGTGCACCGCTCATCACCAATGATGGTGTGACCATTGCCAAGGAAGTGGAGCTGGAGGACCGTTACGAGAATATGGGAGCACAGCTGGTGAAAGAGGTTGCCACCAAGACCAACGACATTGCAGGAGACGGCACCACGACAGCAACGGTTTTGGCACAGGCGCTGGTCAACGAGGGCATGAAGAATATTGAAGCCGGTGCGAACCCGATCATTGTGCGCCGTGGTATGAAGAAAGCTGCCGATACAGCAGTGGAGGCACTTCTTGCCATGAGTAAGCCGGTTACCGGAAAGGAACATATTGCAAAGGTAGCTGCCATCTCTGCCGGCAATGAGGAGGTCGGTCAGATGATCGCAGATGCTATTGAGAAGGTGGGAGAGAATGGTGTTGTCACCATCGAGGAGTCTAAGACCATGAAGACCGAGATCGATGTGGTAGAGGGAATGCAGTTCGACAAGGGCTATCTTTCCTCTCACATGTGCGATGATCAGGAAAAAATGGTTGCCAACATGGAGCATCCCTACATTTTACTGACAGACAAGAAAATTTCTACCATTAAGGATATCCTGCCGATTCTTGAGCAGGTCATGCAGCAGGGCAGACAGCTTCTCATCGTTGCTGATGATGTAGAGGGCGAGGCACTGACCACACTGGTAGTAAACAGATTAAGAGGCGCTCTGAAAGTGGTTGCGGTCAAAGCGCCGGGCTTTGGCGATAACCGTAAGGAAATGCTTAAAGATATCGCAATTCTTACCGGTGGTCAGGCGGTCCTGGAGGATTTGGGAATGCAGCTGAAGGATACTACCATGGAGATGCTGGGGCAGGCGAAGTCTGTTAAGGTGACCAAGGACAATACGACCATTGTCGATGGAGAGGGAAGTAAAGCTCAGATCGCAGACAGGATCGCCTCTATTAAGCGTCAGGCAGAAGAGAATACCTCAGAGGCAGAGCATGACAAGCTTCTTGACCGTGTTGCAAAAATGGGCGGGGGCGTTGCAGTCATCAAGATTGGTGCAGCTACAGAGACTGAAATGAAGGAAGCAAAATACCGTATGGAGGATGCTTTGAACGCCACCAGAGCAGCAGTAGAGGAAGGTATTATCGGCGGTGGCGGTTCCGCATACATTCATGCCCAGAAGGCCGTTGAGAAGGAGGCAGAATCTCTTGAGGGGGATGAGAGAACCGGCGCAAAGATCGTCGCAAAGGCATTGGAGGCTCCGCTTCGCGCTATCGCAGAAAATGCGGGTCTTGAAGGCGCAGTTGTGATCAACAAGGTCAAAGAGCTGGATCAGGCCATGGGCTTTGACGCAGTTTCTGAGAATTATGTAGATATGATGAGTGCAGGGATTATTGATCCGGTGAAGGTGACAAGGAGTGCGCTGCTTAATGCCGTCAGCGTTTCTGCAACCCTTCTGACTACAGAGGCCGGAGTGGCAGATATTAAGGAGAAAACACCGGCAGTACCTGCACAGCCGGATATGGGATACTAATATGATTACAGTACCGTTTTATGGCCTGGTCATCGTACCGAATGTGACCTACTATTTTCAAAAAGATTATTTCAACGAAATTTCATCCAAAGAGGCGGAGGTACAGGAAGAGGTGATCTTCCTGATGCTGAAGGAGGAAAAGAAGCTTTCTGAGGTTGCGAAGGAGGATTTTTATCCGATCGGTGCCGTTGGATATATCGATTCCATTGATGAATCCGGAAATGTTGCCGTGAAGGTGACAGACCGTGTGCAGTTTGACAGTATCGAGATGGAAGAGGGAACCTATTCTCTGGAATACACGAAGCGGGAGGAGGCAATCAAAAAGCAGATCGAGGTACTGCAGAAGGAATTGGACGAGATGCACCCGGAGAGCCTCACGGATATCCGGAAGTTTGAGCTGAAGATTGCGGATTCCGGCATGAATGATACGGCAAAAAAAGAGGCAGAGAAAATTCTAAACCGTATCAGGCAGGATCGATTTTGCTGTTTGTGGGGGCGCCGGGAACCGGTAAGACCAGCATCGGCAGGAGTGTGGCGGATGCTCTGGGAAGAAAGTATGTCCGGGTTAGCCTTGGCGGCATCCGGGATGAGGCAGAGATCCGTGGCCATAGAAGGACCTATGTGGGCGCTATGCCGGGGCGCATTATGGAAGGCATCAAGAGAAGCGGGGTGTCCAATCCCGTAATGGTGCTGGATGAGGTGGATAAGCTTGTGAAGGCATATGATGGGGATCCCTCCAGTGCGTTGTTAGAGGTGCTGGATCCGGAACAGAACAGTACCTTTACGGATCACTATATGAATGTGCCCTATGATTTGTCCGATGTACTTTTCATCTGTACAGCCAACAGCACTGATACGATTTCGGAGCCTCTTTTGAACAGGATGGAGGTCATTGAATTCCGGAGAAACTTATGGCAGCTGTACGGGCCGGAGTGACCCGTGTGTTCATTCCGAAGGAAAATATGGAGGATCTTTCGGATGTGGCCGACGAGGTAAGGAATCAACTGGTGATTGTCCCGGTGCATACCTGCAAAGAGGTACTGAAAGAGCTTGGGCTTTTGGATAAAAAATAATGAAAGCATTTTGAAAAATGTATTGGCTTGTGATATGATAGACACAGCGTAACGATTCAGAGGTGGGTGTCTATGTTTGAGAAGAAACAGATCATATACAGTGAGACGCAGGGCGTATGCCGGGTGGACAACATTGTTTCTCTCTCCGCGGCGAAGGGAGAGAAGGGAATTCCCTATTATGTGCTCCGCTCTGTTTTTGACACTTCCAAAGTATCGTATATTCCGGTAGAACACCATCAGGTGAAGCTTCGGGAACTGTTTACCCCCGAAGAGGCACAGGCGCTTCAGGGATCGGAGGAGCTTTCGAAAAACGACCGACTAAGAGAGGCCGTCGACTACGTATTACGGAGGAAGGAGAGCGAGAATGGCACAGCAGCAGGCAATACATAAATTCATCCTCGGCAGCAAGGAGCTGGAAGGAAAAACTGCCGAATTTCAATACGACAAAGGATGGTACAGTATCACAGACATTGTCGGTGAAGAACGGAATGTGATTTATAAATCCAGAAATGCTCAGGAAGCCTATATGAAATGGAATGTCTATATTGGCCGCAAGAAGGAGCGCCCGGTTCCGGAGACGAACCGTCGGAATGAGAAAGACCGGGGAGCTCACGCAGAATCCAATACCGGTGATTCACGTAAATCCCGCGACCAGGGCAGCCACAGAAGGCATCGCGGCAGAGATGGCCGAAGGATGCAGAACGAACAGGCAGAGTGATCATTGTAACAATTTTAAAACGAAATCCCCGGTGTTGTACCATCGGGGATTGTTTTGTCAATGGGGATCTCGGAAAAGGCCAATGCCAGGTGCTTTGCAGGAAAAGATAAAAAAGCAAAGAGCGGTGAGTGCCACAAATAGCTTTAACCAGGGGGTGTATGGAACAAGCTTGCAGGATAAAGTGAATCTGTAAACGGTCCAAAAGGCACAAATTGTGCTGAAGATAAAAGTGGCAATATCCAGGGACAGGAAATTCCGACCCAGAATGCCGGAATAGGTGTAAAATATTACAGGAATCAGAAACGTATCCAGTAAAACGCCAAAGCATAAGGCGGAAGTGATGCAGGGGAAAGTTTTCTTTAATTTGTGATTCATGAAAATGCCATAGAGAAGCATAGGAAAAAAGCATAACTTCATATGCTCCCAGGTCGATTCATTCACCGGGAAGAAAAAGCTCAGAAGAAAGCTTCGACCGGACCATTCGTAAACAAAATGTGAAATTGTTCCGGCGATAATCACGAATATTATGCCGGAAAAAATATATTTTTTTAACCTGCTCATATTGGGATTATATGCAAAAAACGAAAAATCAATGCAGAGCTTTTGGAATCAGCAGATGACAGGGAAGATGACACGATTTTAAAAATGTGCCATCTTTCTGCTGCTTAAGGAACGGAGAGCATGGGATTCGAACCCACGTTGCGTCTATTCGACGCAAACCGCATTTCGAGTGCGGCACCTTCGACCTCTCGGACAACTCTCCGGATGATACGTTCTATATTATACTCAAAACTCCACAGGTTTTCAAGCATAGAATCTTACGTTCATTTTATCTTGTCGATTGCAGCGTTTTATACTATAATAGGAAAAGAGTTATTTGGAGATAATAAATAGAATAAGCAGGAGGAAACGCACATGATGAGAATAGGAATGCTGACAAGCGGTGGCGATTGTCAGGCTTTAAATGCAGCAATGCGAGGCGTTGTGAAGGGACTTACCACAAATGTGGATGAGCTGGAGATTTACGGATTTGAGAACGGATATAAGGGCTTGATCTACGGAAATTACCGCTTGTTAACCTCTGGTGATTTTTCCGGAATCCTGACGAAGGGCGGTACGATCTTAGGCTCCTCCCGTCAGCCCTTTAAGCTGATGCGTGTGCCGGATGAGAACGGCCTGGATAAGGTGGAGGCTATGAAGCAGACCTATCACAAGCTGAATCTTGACTGTCTGGTGATTCTGGGCGGCAACGGAACCCAGAAGACTGCCAATCTGCTTCGGGAGGAAGGGCTGAATATCATCCATCTTCCGAAGACCATTGATAATGATATTTACGGAACGGATGTTACTTTCGGTTTTCAGAGTGCCATTAACATTGCAACGGAGGCCATTGACTGCATTCATACGACAGCAGCTTCCCATAACCGCGTGTTCATCGTGGAGGTCATGGGACATAAGGTTGGATGGCTGACTCTTTATGCAGGAATTGCCGGCGGTGCGGATATTATTCTGCTTCCGGAGATTCCATATGATATCAACAAGATTGTAGAAGCAATTCACAAGCGCACCAAGGATGGCAAGGGCTTTACGATCCTTGCTGTGGCAGAGGGGGCAATTTCCAAGGAGGATGCGGCTCTCTCCAAGAAGGAATATAAGGCAAAGATTGCGGATCGGAAGTATCCTTCCGTGTCTTATGAAATTGCTGATAAGATCAAGGAGGTCTGTGGCACAGAGGTTCGTGTTGCGGTTCCGGGACATACCCAGAGAGGTGGAAGTCCGTGCCCCTATGACCGTGTGCTCTGTACAAGACTTGGTTCTGCAGCGGCAAAAGCCATTATGGATCAGGATTATGGATGCATGATCGCCATGATCAACAACAAGACTAAGCGTGTGCCCCTTGCAGAGGTGGCCGGCAAGCTCAAGACTGTCGATCCGGACAGCCAGATGATCAAAGAAGCAAAGAGAACCGGAATCAGTTTCGGTGATTAGGAGGAGAGCAGGATATGTCTTATACGGCGTTATACCGTAAGTTTCGCCCTCAGCAGTTTGAGGATGTGAAGGGGCAGGAACATATTGTTACCACTTTAAAGAATCAGATAAAAGCTGACCGTATAGGACATGCCTATCTTTTTTGCGGAACCCGCGGTACGGGGAAAACTACCGTGGCTAAGATTTTCGCAAAAGCAGTAAATTGTGAACATCCCACTGACGGAAGTCCCTGCGGAGAATGCCCGGTGTGCAAGAGCATTGCTGCCGGGACTTCTATGAATGTGATAGAGATTGATGCGGCCTCCAATAATGGCGTGGACAATATCAGGCAGATCCGGGAGGAGGTTGCCTACCGGCCTACCGAGGGAAAATATAAGGTTTATATTATTGACGAGGTGCATATGCTGTCAGCGGGAGCCTTTAATGCACTCTTAAAGACATTGGAGGAACCGCCTGCCTATGTCATTTTTATCCTTGCCACCACGGAAGTTCATAAGATTCCAATCACCATTCTATCCCGCTGTCAGCGCTATGATTTCCACCGGATCTCCATCGATACCATTACAGCCCGCCTTTCGGAGTTGATGGAAACAGAGCAGGTCCAGGTGGAAGAGAGGGCGCTTCGTTATGTGGCCAAGGCGGGAGACGGCTCCATGCGAGATGCATTAAGTCTCCTGGATCAGTGTATTGCTTTTCATCTGGGGGAGAAGCTGACCTATGAGAATGTACTCGAGGTGTTGGGAGCAGTGGATACAGAGGTGTTTTCCCAGCTGCTTCGTCAGATCCTTGAACAGGATGTGGTCGGTGCAATCCGGACCATTGACAGGCTTGTGGACGAAGGCCGGGAGCTGGGACAGATGGTCAATGACTTTACCTGGTATTTGCGCAATCTTCTTCTGATTCAGAGCGCGGATGACATGGAGGAGGTATTGGATATGTCTTCGGAGCATCTGGCTGCCCTTAAGGAGGAGGCGCAGATGGTCAGCTCGAACACCCTGATACGTTATATCCGCGTTTTTTCGGAGCTCAGCAATCAGATCAGATATGCTGCCCAGAAACGGATCCTTCTGGAAATCGCTGTCATAAAGCTTTGCAGACCGCAGATGGAGGAGGATAACGGTTCTCTGTCCCAGAGGGTAGAGGCTGTGGAAAAAAAGTTAGAAAACGGCGAGTTTTCCATAGCACCGGCAGGGAAGCACACTGATATGGAAAGGGAGACATCTCCGGCAGAGAAACCGGTGCTCCCCAGGGCTGTGCCGGAGGATATTTCACAGATCATACGCAATTGGAAGTCAATTATTTCCGGTACCGGTCATCTGACCCAGCAGTATCTGAATAAAGCAGTCCCCAGCCTGAATAATAACGGAGGACTTTTGCTGGTTTTTGATGATCAAAATGCATACAGTTATCTGAATGATAATATTGCGGACAGTATGGACCAGTTTATCCAGGCACTTGAGCAGCGTACCGGAAAAAGTACAGAGGTAGTTCTCAGAATGAATGAGAGCAGCCGGCGTGCAGAGGATGTTGTACCGGATCTGAGGGAATTGATTCATTTTGATATTGAGGAAGAGGACAGTTGATGATATTATAATGTAGAATTGCGCTGGTTTGAGCAATTTATTTATTGATGGAACGTATCTATTCAGAACCCCATGCAAATCAGAAAAACAGATTCGTCGTGCTGGCATGTAAGAAGCTGTTTTTCTGATTTGTATGGTGGCTCGAATAGTAACACGAAAAGATTCAAATAGGAGGATATCCACATGGCAAAAAGAGGCGGCTTTCCGGGCGGCATGCCGGGAAACATGAACAACCTTATGAAGCAGGCGCAGAAGATGCAGCGTCAGATGGAGGAAGCGCAGAAGGCGCTGGAGGAGCAGGAGATTACCGCAGCAGCCGGCGGCGGCGCGGTGGAGGTTACTGTATCCGGGAAGCATGAGATCACAAAGGTGAAGCTTTCAGAGGAGGTTGTAGATCCCGATGACATCGAAATGCTGGAGGATCTGATCATGGCAGCAACCAACGAGGCGCTTCGTCAGATTGATGAGGCATCCCAGAAATCGATGTCGCAGATTACCGGCGGGCTGGGCGGAGGACTCCCATTCTGATATGGATTATTACAGCAGTGAAATTTCAAAATTAATCGAAGAATTGTCATCACTTCCGGGGATTGGTGCCAAATCGGCACAAAGACTGGCATTCCATATCCTGAACATGCCAAAGGAGCAGGTGGATGAGCTGGCAGACTCGATTGTGACGGCAAGACAGAATATTAAATATTGTAAATGCTGTTTTAACTTGACAGATCAGGAAATTTGTCCTATATGTAGTGATGAAAATCGTGATCATAAGACGATTATGGTGGTGGAGAATACCAGAGATCTGGTTGCCTATGAGAAAACGGGTAAATATGAGGGCGTGTATCATGTTCTTCACGGAGCGATTTCCCCGATGCTGGGCATAGGTCCGGCAGATATTAAGCTGAAGGAGCTTCTGGTGCGGCTGGAGAAGGATGTGGATGAGGTGATCATCGCGACGAATTCCAGCCTGGAAGGAGAGACAACTGCAATGTATATCAGTAAGCTGGTGAAGCCTACCGGCATAAAGGTGACCCGTATTGCAAGCGGAGTACCGGTGGGCGGAGATCTGGAATACATCGACGAAGTAACTCTGCTTCGGGCCCTCCAGGGAAGAACACAGCTTTGACAAAAAGGAGAGACTATGAACAACTTAGAATTGGAAAAGATTGCGAATGAGGTTCGCAAGGGTATTGTAACTGCCGTCTATAGTGCAAAATCCGGTCATCCGGGTGGATCCCTGTCTGCGGCAGACCTGTTTACCTACCTTTACTTTGAAGAAATGAATGTGGATCCGAAAAATCCTAAGGATGAAAATCGTGACCGCTTCGTGCTGTCGAAGGGACATGTGGCTCCGGCCCTCTATTCCGTGCTTGCAGAGAGAGGTTTTCTGCCCAAGGAGGATCTGGTTACTCTGCGCCACACCGGCTCTTATCTTCAGGGACACCCGGATATGAAGCATATTCCGGGGGTAGATATGTCCAGCGGATCTTTGGGGCAGGGTTTTTCTGCGGCTGTTGGAATGGCAGCTGCCGGCAAATTTGACCACAAGGATTACCGCGTTTATTCCCTGACTGGAGATGGCGAGATTCAGGAGGGGCAGATCTGGGAGGCTGCTATGTGGGCAGGACATCGGAAATTAGATAATCTGGTGGTCATCGTAGATAACAACAACCTGCAGATTGACGGGGAGATAGACAAGGTCTGCTCACCATACCCCATTGATAAGAAGTTTGAGGCATTCAATTTCCATACCATTAACATTGACGGAAACAATTTTGAGGAGATACGTGCAGCCTTTCAGGAGGCTCGTGAGACAAAGGGAATGCCGACGGCAATTATTGCGAAGACGATAAAGGGCAAGGGAGTTTCCTTCATGGAGAATGAGGCAGGCTGGCATGGCAAGGCTCCCAATGAGGAACAGTACCGGATTGCGATGGAAGATCTTGAGAAAGCAGGTGAAGCATTATGTCAGAAGTAAAGAAGATTGCAACGCGGGACAGCTATGGCAACGCGCTGGTAGAGATTGGAAGAGAGCATGAGGATCTGATCGTACTGGATGCGGATCTTGCGGGGGCAACCAAGACCTGTATTTTTCAGAAAGAATTCCCGGAACGCCATTGGGACTGCGGCATTGCAGAATGTAATATGACCGGTATTGCGGCAGGCCTTTCCACCTGTGGCAAAGTGCCGTTCATCAGCTCCTTTGCCATGTTTGCGGCAGGACGCAATTATGAGCAGGTTCGTAATTCTATTGGGTATCCACACCTGAATGTCAAGATCGGTGCCACCCATGCGGGTATTTCCGTTGGTGAGGACGGCGCCACCCATCAGTGTCTGGAGGATCTTGCACTCATGCGGGAGATCCCGGGGATGGTCGTCATTAATCCGTCGGATGACGTGGAAGCAAGGGCAGCCGTGCATGCAGCCTATGATTATGTAGGACCGGTATATCTGCGCTTCGGACGTCTGGCGGTACCTGTGATCAACGATACGCCGGATTATCAATTTGAGATTGGAAAGGGCATTGTGCTCCGGGAGGGATGCGATGTATCAATCTTTGCAACAGGACTTGAGGTCTCAGAGGCATTGGAGGCAGCAAAGCTGCTGGAGGCGGATGGAATTTCCGCGGAGGTGATCAACATTCATACCATTAAGCCTCTGGACGAGGAGCTTGTGATCCGGTCTGCTTCAAAAACCGGCAGGGTTGTGACAGTGGAAGAACATTCTGTGATCGGAGGACTTGGAAGCGCCGTAGCGGAGGTTCTTTGCGAGAAAGCGCCCACAAAGCTGCTGCGAATCGGAGTCCGGGACCGCTTTGGTGAGTCGGGTCCGGCTTTGGAGCTCCTTCATAAATATGAGCTCGATGCTGAGGGCATCTACAAGAAGGTAAAGGCTTTTGCAAAATAATTACAACAATATGGGAAAAGCTGTCGTGTGATGGACACGGCAGTTTTTTTATGCAGAAATATGTTGGACGATTTTTAAAAACCGCGTCATGTTTTTCCAAAATCCGCCATTTTCCCTATGCTACAATGAACAAAACAAATTATAAGGGTTTTCAGAGGATAGGAGGAAAAACATGATTGATATCGAGACGGAAAAAGAGCCGAATCTGAAAAATATCAGGCAGATCGGAACACCGACAGAGGATGACAAAATCTACATAGAAAATGCGGCATATGCCAGAATTCACGAAGAGGATTACGCGAATCGCCGGGCGTTTATTTTTATGGGACATACAGAGTGCAGGCAGGGAAAGTATGCCACTTTTGTGGAAGCGGCAATTCCTGTGAGAGACCTGGAGTTTGATCAGAATGTTCCAAGGTGGAATACCCATGCATGGAGTGATGTATTCCGCGAGATCAAACGGTCATACGAAAATTCAATTATTGTGGGATGGGCACTGGATCTCAAGGGTTTTACTCCAAGGCTGACTCCGGAGCTTACCGCTGTACATAGAGAACAATTTGGCGGGGCGCACCAGGTGTTTTTTCTGATGGACAGCCTGGAGGGCGAGGAATATTTTTACAAGAACAGAGGAAACCGGCTGCAGCAGAAGGAAGGATTTTATATTTATTATGCGAGAGAACTACATAAAATCCGCCCGGCAGAGGTGACTTTCGAGGTGCCGAGAAGGGAAAGCTTTCAGGTGCTTCCACCGTCGGGAGATGATCAAAAGGAAAAACGAAGATCGAAGATTCACAAGAAAGAGGCGGTACAGGGGACTTCAAAGGCTTCTTCCTATGCAATGGCTGCAGCTGTTGCCCTGCTTGTTGTGATCGGCTGCGTCGGTGCAGCTCAGGGCAAGATTAGTCTGTCCGGTGTTCGGCAGGCGGTCAGTACCATGGGTAATAAGACGGTAAATAAAGGAGAAAAGGCACAGGTGCTGGTCGGAAGTGAGATACCTGAGCAGGAGGAAAATGAGACTCAGGCGAAGGAAACTACAGGGGATACACAGACGTGGACCCAGCCGTTGGATTTGATTCCCATTGAAGAAATTCCGGCGGGGGAAATTCAAAAAGAGAAGGATACAACAGAACAGACACAGACAACCGAGAGCAGTACACAGACAGAACAGGCGGATGAGAAATCCGTCGGAGCAGATAGTGATGGAGAGAAAATGAAAGAGGAAACCAACAAAACAAGTGCCCAGCCTTCACAAAATGCGGCATATTACATTGTACAGGAAGGAGACACGCTTTCCGGGATCTGCCAAAGACGGTATGGCAATATCAGAAATGTAAAAAAGATCGTAGAATTAAATGGTATGGAGAACTCGGATAACATCCGTGCCGGGCAAAAATTGTTACTTCCGTAACCAAAGAGGAAATGCTATAATACAGATAACATTCGATAAAATTTGAGGAGAAATACATTCGTGGCAGCAAAAACAGATTTTAAAACCGTGGAGACGGACAGCGGAGAGCTTGAAGAACTGAATGAAAAAATTCGAAGCCACCGGCATAAAACCATTCGAAGGGTTGCGATCGTTTTGATTGTTTTGGCGGCGGTGCTGATAGGATTGCAGCTTTGGATGGCGCTTCGAAGCTATACCTCCTTTGAGGTGACAGCACAGACGACACAACAGGACAGTTCTGCATCGAAATTTGAAGCATACCTGGGGAATATTCTGGAGTATAACAATGATGGGATTGTATGCAGAGGAACGGATAATAAACTGATATGGAATCAGTCCTTTGAGATGACGACACCTACCCTGGCGGTCTGCGACCGCTATCTTGCGGTGTATGACAGGGGTGGAACAAGCATTTACATTATTGCTGAAAAGGGTGTGGTGCATAAGATTGAAACAACAACACCAATCAACAGTGTATGCATTGCCGGACAGGGAACCGTTGCAGTTCTTATGAAGGAGGACAATGTTTCTTATGTACGTCTTTATGATAAGAAGGGAAAAGAGCTGGCAGGTGGTGAGTTTTATGAGGAAAAGGAGAGCTTCCCGGTAGATATTGCCCTGTCCCCGGATGGACAGAAGCTGGCAGTGGACATGCTTGATGTGACAGAGGGCAAGGTGAGGTCCACCATCAGCTTTTATAACTTTGGATCAGTGGGGCAGAATGAGATCGATAATAATGTAGGAACCTATTCCTATGATGATATCTTTATTCCGGAAATAGAATATATGGGGGCGGACCGAATGATGGCACTTTCCAGTCAGGGATTTATGATTTTTGATGGAAAACAGAAGCCGGCACCTAAGAAGGAAGTGAAGTTCGATGGGGAGATGCAGAGTGTTTTCCATAACAGCAGGTACATTGGGGTCACATACAGTAATCCTCAGAAAGAAGGCTGCTGGCATATTAAGGTCTATGACACGAACGGAAATATTGTCATGGAAAATGATACCGCCCTTGCTTATACCCGGATTGAATTTCTGGATAACAATGAAATCTGTGTCAGGGATGATTATCACTGTGAAATATTTACGATTCACAGTATTCGAAAATTTGCATATACCTTTGATAAGGAATTATATAAGATATTGTCCGGGAGTGATACAGCCGCTTACACGTTTATCATGAAGGGGGAGATTGATGAGGTGCGCCTGAAATGAACTGGCTGTTGATTTTGGTTATTCTGCTGCTTGCCGGAAATATGGTATGGGGATTCAGCAATGGACTTGTGAGGGTGCTGTACTCTATGCTGGGATGGGTTCTGGTTTTGTTTTTGACGGTCTGGGCGGCCCCGCAACTGTCAAAATGGATGGAGGCAAACGCTTACGTGCAGGGAACATTGGAGAGCACGTTTGCGGCATTTACAATTTCACTTATCGCATCAAAGCTGCTTCTATATTCTATAGTAAGGGCCCTGAACCTGATTGCAAAGCTTCCGTTATTGAAAGAAGTGAACAGCTTTTTGGGAATTATCGCGGGGGCGGCAAAAGGTTTGTTTATGATAGAACTGTTATTCCTTGTTGTGTCGCTGGGGCGTGAAACGACATTTGGAAATACCCTGGAGGAACTGATCGTTGCAGCTCCCCTTTTGAGCTGGTTATACAATAACAACATCCTCTTGGATGTTGTTACAGCATTAATATAAAAGGGAGTAGCAGCTGCAATGTGGAAAAAATCGAAAAATGTAAAAAAGCTGTTGACAACCCATTTGCATCGTGCTATTATATACAAGCTGACCGCAAGAAGACAACTTATAAGATTTCAAATAATTTAAAAAGTTGTTGACAAAAGCAAAACAGCTTGCTATAATATAAAAGCTGTCGTGCGAGAGCGGACAACAAAGAAACAGGAGTATACGTCGCCTGATATACCTTATAAAGAGACGTGTACAAATACAGAAC
>CAMFDG010000044.1 GCA_945949045.1 uncultured Lachnospiraceae bacterium | reverse complement strand
CCAGTTCTGTTTTCTTGCAGCTGGTACGATTAAAAAGGCTGTCATCAATGATGAATACATTTTTCCTGTTATCATCCGTTAGATCTTTGAGATCATTAATTTCCGTCAGACCGGTAAGTACACCTTTGCCGGTAGAATCACGAAGTCCACGCTTTACATCATATTTTGCATAAAGATTCGGATCGATTCGATGATTTTTCAGAAGTTCCACATGAAGTGTTTCCACATCATGCCGAAGTTCTCCCATCTCCTCGATATCGGGGCATCTCTTTCACATTTTCATTTTCCAGCTCAAGTATTCGTTCATCCATATATGCCACCTCGCTCTATTCTTTATACACATAATTTCCCTGATATACGTACAAAACACCGATTACGTATACTTCTTCGTAATCGGTGTTTTATATATTAAGAAATGATACTACTATTCCATCACAAAATCAACAAAAATTTACATCATTTTCTTAAAATCAAGCATCAGCATCGTAATGTCATCAAACTGTGGAGCCTCTCCTACAAATTCATCGATGTCCTCCTTCAGTTTATGAAGCACCTCCTCCGCAGAATCCCCTTTGCGCTGATTAAGAAAGTCCTTGAGCCGCTTTTCGCCATACAGTTCTTCCACCAGATTGGTTGCCTCTGTCACACCGTCGGTATAGAGGAAAACGCGGTCCCCCGGCTGCATCGTAATAACATTTTTCTTGTAAACGAATTCATCAATTCCGGCAAGGACAAAACCGGCCGGTGCCTTAAGATAACGAAATTCACCGTTCTGGCAGATAAGTGGCGGATTATGTCCTGCATTGACAAATTGCAGTTCTCCATTTGTAAGATCTAAAATTCCAAGCCATGCTGTCACAAACAGATCTGCATCATTTCCCTCACAGAGCCTCTTGTTCACAGAAGTAAAGACATCGTTCACAGGAATCCCCAGCTGTGCATGATTCTTGATCAGCGTCTTGGCAATCACCATAAACAATGCTGCCGGAACACCTTTCCCGGAAACATCTGCCATTACAAACGCAACATGCGTATTGTCCGTCATAAAGAAATCATAGAAATCTCCGCCGACCTCCTTGGCTGTATTCATTGTCGCATAGATATCAATCTCATCATGATCCGGGAAAGCCGGAAAAATGCAGGGAAGCATGTGTGACTGGATATCTGAGGCAAGGGACAGCTCAGCATTAATCCTTTCCTTCTCCGCGGTGATATTCTGAAGGTTCTGAACATAGGTTTCCAAATCCTCTGCCATGGCAATATAAGAACGGGCCAGATCACCGACTTCGGTGTTATCGGTGGCAAAGCGTTCACAGGCACTGATCATTTTCTTGCGCTGTTCCTCAGTCGCATGCTCCGCATAATAGTTCTGCGTAATTTCTGCAAGACCCTCGATTGGGCGGGCTATCCGCTTCTCAGTAAACCACATCATACCGATGGATAAAATGAAATAAATATTCATTGCCAGAGTCTCAAAGAGATAAATCTGTCCCCACAATCCAACCTTATCTGTGCTTTCACCGAATTTATCCGTAAGATAGATCGAAGCGCCCACCAAAACACAAATCCCAAGACCTGTCAGAATCGTATTCAAAATCATACGTTCGTTCAATGAAAATGTAAAAATTTTTTCATCACTGTTTTTTTTCAGTTTTTCAAAATATCTTTGTAGAAAATGACCCAAAATCAGAAGCGGACATCCGAATAAAATCCCGGAATCAAAGCTGTTCAAAAACAGATACAGATTGTCTGCCGAAATCAAAGCCGTAACAGAATATGCATGGTTCACAAGCCCTGTAAACAGAACGATCAAAAAGGCGTCGATCAACATCACAAGACAAAACTTCAGAACCCTGGAAATGCTGTCCAGACGAAATTCACTTCCATCATGTTCTTTGTTCACACGTTTCCAGAGAAAATAGGGAACCATACCGTATACAAGCTGCTGAATCAGACTGAAAACGGAATAGGAAACCCCGTATCCAGAAAAAAGATCACAGATCAGATTTCCGATTCCACAGCCAAGAGCCGCCGGGAATCCGAAAATCAATCCCAAAACAGGGGTAATGGCTGCATTCGGGCGCATATCTGTGATTTCTGAAACACCGGCCAGTTTCAGACGAAACGGCATGGTCAACAGAACAAACAAAAGTGCACTGAGTACCAGGACAATGAGTGCAATGACCTGGTGGTTCAACTGTTTTTTCTTCATAGTATTCTCCGTTTATAAATTTTTGTTGATGGTTAAAATGTTTTTGCCATCCTCATAGGAGTAGCTGACTCCATCCATCATTTTTTTCACCATAAGGATACCAAGTCCCCCTTCTCTGGCTTGCAGAGCTTCCGGAGAGGTATCTGCATCCTCCTTTTGCAAAGGGTCGAAAGGGACTCCGTGATCCATAAACTGAATCACTGTCCGAAGCGGATTTTCCAGAATTTCGCATCGGATGGTCGCCTCACCCACATGAGTATCATAAGCATAATGCGCGATATTGACAAAAATCTCTTCCACTGCCACTTCTATCTGCATCTGAATTTTCCTATCACAGCCTGCTTTTTCCAGTTCCTGGGAAATAAACTCCTGCACAACTTCGATCTGCTCCGGCTGAGCCGGCACCGTAAGTGTCTTCATTCACTTTCCTCCTCATATCATGAACATCTATGATCTACCTGTGTTTTTGTATATAAGCTGCCAACTCTTCCAGCGTAATATCTGCAACCTTCTCATCATAAATATCCATCATGTCGATTGGATCAATATCCTCCATTTCGTCTGCCTGTTTCATAAGAATGTCCATAAGATCAATCGCCTCCGCTTTATTACCTGAAGCAGTTTCATCATCCTCCTCAAGCATCCATGACAAGTCGTCCTCCTCCGTTTTCTCGGTCTCTTCCGACTCTTCTGGCACTTCTGATTCTTCTGCCTCCTCGGTATCCTCTGACACCTCATTTTCTTCTGTCACACTGGTTTCCTCTGACTCCCTGGTCTCCTCAGTATCTTCTGCCTCATCGGCCTCATCTGACTCACTCTCGATGCCTTCAAGCAGCCATGACAGGCCGTCGTCTTCCTCCGCTGCTTCGGTCTCTTCCGGCTGTAACAATTCCTCCGACAGTTCCGTTTCCTCCGGCTCGTAGGTTGTCTCCGGCTGTTCCTGCTCGTAGGTCTCTTCCAGTTCGTCGGTCTCCTCCGGCTGTTCCAGATTCTCCGGTTCGTAATTCTCCTCCGGTTGTTCCAGATTCTCCGGCTCGTAATTCTCCTCCGGCTGTTTTGTTCCCTCCGGTTGGAATGCAGACGCAACTCCTGTCTCCGGCCTTACGCCTGCCAGTTCCTTCATTACCTCCTCCCGTACAGCCTTCTTGATCTCTTCGATCATTGCGGCATGGGAGAATTGGCCCAAAGTCTGCATAAGAACCTTTTCCAACTCTGTCAATCCAGGCTGTGAAGTTGCCTGCTGCGCAGTCTCTTCGCGGGTTTGCGATGCCTGCGCAACTTCCTCGTACGGAACCGTCATCTGCGCAACGGCACGTGGCACAGCCGCTGCCGCAACGCCTGCTGCATTCTGAGCGCTCTCCTGTGCTGCGCGAATACCGGATGCCACGGTCTCTCCGACTGCGGCAGCCGCAGACGCAGCCTCCCTAGGAATCTCCTCGAAGGTTACGTGACCCTGCGGCTCCTCTGGGATTTCCTCGAAGGTTACATGGCTCTGTGGCTCCTCTGGGATTTCCTCGAAGATTACATGGCCCTGTGGCTTATCAGAAATCTCCTCGAAGGTTACATGCTTCGGCTTCTCCAGAATCTCTTCAACTTCGTTTCCAAGCTGCAGTTCAATGGCAGCCTCCTCCTCGGAAAGCTCTGTAAAAATCACATGCTTCTTGTTTGCATGCTCGTCCTTTGCAGCCCTCTCACGCTTCTTCGGACGGTTTTCAAGCCACAGCTGTCTGCTGTCGCCCACAAAATCCTCCCAATTCTCCTCGCCACCCTCGCCGGTGAAGTAACGGCATGCATAATCCCTGTTCTGGAACATTTCCACTATAGGCTCCGGCACCTCCACACGGAAAGTGGAACGGCTGGTAGGACCAAGGACGGTAAATGCCTGACCTCGCGGTGCAGTAGTGATCCGCTCCTGCTCCATCTCATTGATGCCGCCGGCCTTCTCATACAGGGTGCACAGATCCTCCATATCATTCGGCGCCAGTGCGAAAATCAGACTGTACTGGGATGCATTGATTATTGCCGTAGACTTGCGGGCAATCTCCTCACTGCCCACAAAGTCCTTGATGTTCTGGGTAATGACAATCTGCATACCATTGTACTTACGGATACGCTTTGCCAGCTGGAACATGAAGTCCAGAGCCACCGGGAACTTGGTATCGATAAATACGTGGGCCTCGTCAATGGCAACTACCACTTTTCGCTTTAAATTGTATTTTGTATTGTAATCCCTGTTCTTGATGATCTCGTTATCTACATATTTCAGCACAAGAAGCATCTGCGCATTGGCGATGGTGCCGTTACGGTTTGCCAGAAGACTCTGGAAATTAAATACCGTAAAGTTCTCATCCGTCGTGATGGTGGATGGGCCATTCCAGATATTGGCATTGCGTCCTCCGGTAGAAAATTTTGCTATGTAATTCATAAGAGAACGCAGCATCGTACGAATATATTCGTTGTCCGTCTGCTGAAACTCTGCCAGAACTGCATCATAAAGGTCATCAAAGATCGGATAATCCTCCGGTGTCAGCTTGGAGAGATCCGTCTCTCCCGTGATACCGAAATTCGTATACATCCGGTCCACCAGATTACTCAGGTACTCCAGCGCATCCTTATCACAATCCGGCAGGATCTGGCGGAAAAATTCCTCCAGAAACTGTAAATGGGTTGCATAGCTTCCTGTCACCGTCTCGCCGTCGGACTCATCATCATCCAGTGCGGTAATAATCTGGAACGGATTGATTCTTCCCTGCTGCCCGTTTCCCACATTGATAAACTTACCATGCAGGTTCTCTGCAAGCTCCGAATATTCGTTTTCCGGGTCAAGAATAAAAATCTTGGCATCTTCCGCCGCCAGATTTGTCAGAATATCCTTGGTGGCATAGGACTTACCGGAACCGGACTTACCCACAATGACCATATTGGAATTGACGCGCTCGCTGTCTCTCCGGAAGAAATTCAGAAATACCGGTACGCCCTCACTGCTTCCAAGCTTCATACCGCCCTCATCCGATACATTGGCAAAAACCCATGGATAAGCAGCTGCCACGGAGTTACTCGGGATTCCTCTTGCCTCCTTCGGAAGCGGATCATAGCCGCTGATCTGAGAGCCAATAAAGGCCTGGGTCTGGTCAAACTCCATATTTACAAGACGGAAGCCGTGTTCCTGATAGAGTCTTCGAACGGTCTTCTTCATGCCGCCATAGCTGCTGCGGCGGGAAATCGGTGGCTGCTTGATCTTCGGATTCGCACGGGTTCCGGCGATATCATAAGCCGTCACATAAATATTCACCTGAAGCAGATTCTCATTCTCCTGCTGCAGCGTTGCCAGAAGATTTCCCAGTGTATCAATATGTTCCTGCAGCTCCATGGCCTTGGAATCCAGACCAGTGGTCATCAGCTGTCCACGCAGTTCTCCTAAGGAACGGTCAATGGCTCGCATTGCCTTATCGCGCTCCATTGGCTTACACTTGACAACTACCTTCGTAGCCGGCATGGACATCACCGTAGCCAGCCATGCATCATCAACCAGCGTCGGAAAGGCACTCATGCGGAAATTATAGGTCATAATATGATTGACTTCCACGGTCCTTGGATTAATCACCACAGACTGCGGCATCGCAAAGGTGGCATAGTCCTCCGGGCGGATTTTTTCAATCATACGCTCGTCAAAGTCAATTTCATTCGTATATTTTAAGAATACCGCAAGCTCCTTGTCATCCAGCTTGTGGGCATCGATTTCTCCATATCTGAGGGAATCCAAGGCGTTGTTTACCTGAATATCCAGCTGTTTTTTGTCCCCTTCGTATAACACGATGTAATAGTACGGTGCAATGACGGGATCCTCATAGCATAAGCTGTTCAACTCATTCAGTCGGTCATAAAGAACCTCCACACGGGGCTTAAGCTCCTCCTCCGACATCAGACCGCTCTCAAAGGAGCGTTTGAGTTCCTCCAGCTTTTCATATTCTTTATCCAGATACCGGTCATAATTAATTGGCCGGTCAATTTTCACAATATTTGCGGAATAATTGGGGCTGATATTACGAAGTACCTTGCCCACTCCGGCTTCGATAGAGGTATTTCTGCGGTGCTGGGAAAAGAAACGGAATTCCACCGGTGGAATCTCCAGCACGGCACCATAGTATTTCCCGCCGTAGGAAATGTAGCCATCCTTGATATCCGTGAAAGGTATCATCTCCTCCATCGGATGATTATCCCGGTATTCCTCCTTCTCCTGGGAACGGGCGCGCTTCTTCTCAGCGCTTCTTTGTGCCCGCGCCTTCCAGATTTCATTCTTCTCCTCCTCTGAGACCTTCTTGTCCTTAAGCTTCCGGTTCTCTTCCTTGAACAGAGCCGCCTCTGCTTTCTTTTTTTCTTTCAGGTTCTTTTTGTCAATTTCCTGACCTGCCCGCTTTCCTTTTACCTTCTTAGATTTATCAAACAACTCGTCGACCGCCTCGGTGCGGTCCTTCTGCCCATTCAACAACAGAAGCGCATCATCATCCATCGTCCGTTCAAAATGGCGCTTATAACAGAAATGACGTAAAATATGAAGCAGATAGACATAATTCGGCGTTGTGTCCAGACGCACCAAAAGCCCGGCGAAAATAATTCCTACGCCGAGCATCACATAAAACCGGTATGGTAAACTGGAAATTAAAATAGCAATCTCAAGTCCAGCACCAACCACACCGACTAAGATATCCCAGATTGAAATTCCCTTGAAGAATTCAATCTTAACTTTGGTTTTCCCAGGTATCAAACGCATATTACTGTTTCCTCATCTGTCTTACCTATTTCTCCCGGATTCAGCCATCCATTACATAAATCTTGAGGGAAATCCCTAGTTATAGAAGATTTCCCTCCACAATGAAACAAAATCAAATTCTACGTTTATGGTGTAGTAGTAGTTGTTGAAGGCTTGTTGTTTTCCATCCAAGTCTGGAACTGAGGCA
The DNA here is from genome assembly GCA_945949045.1 of uncultured Lachnospiraceae bacterium. GTDB lineage: Bacteria > Bacillota > Clostridia > Lachnospirales > Lachnospiraceae > Roseburia. The sequence continues at coordinate 10,337 of CAMFDG010000044.1, read as the reverse complement.
TTAACAGCTTTAATGCTACAATCAGAACGAAGATCAAAACAAAACCGATAATGGCACTCTTTAAGTGCTGCTTTGCCTTCTCACGATCCTGTGGCTCTTCCGCCTTGGCATACTTGACACCCAGCAGTACACAGTACAGAGTTCCCAGCGCACCTACGATGGCAAGAATCGGATTCAGAAGGGAATTGATCAGTCCTACAATCGCAGTTTCTGCCTCCTTCGTATTCAGGGCTGTTTTGTCATTACCTGCCATCGCACAGAATGCAGGTGTTAACGTTGTTGCCAGAAAAGTTGTTACCCCAAGATACAGTCTGTTGACATTGTGTACCAGCTTGTCCTTAGCCAATACGATTTTTCCTAACATGTTCATACGTACATCCTCCTTTATTCTCGTATGTTCTTTTCTTTTTTTGATGGTGTTATCATAACATATGAAAGCAGACAAAAGTGAGACAAATCTGAAGCTTTTTCCTATTTTTTTTCCAATACCGGCGGTTTTTTTTCATGGACCGGTTTTTTTTCCTGAACGAGAGACTTTTCCTGCCGTTTCAGCTGATGTCTCATATCATCTATTTCCCCGATGGTCATTTTCTCCATCTTCCGGTAAGTGTCCGACTTCTTCAGTTCCGCGAAGATCTCTTCATCCCCGAAGATAACCTCCTCACCGTTTCCGGCAGTTCTTTTTATCCGATACTCTCCAAATCGTAAAGCCTCCTTCGTCAGTTTCTTCTGCTCTTTGCATTTTTTCAGTTCACTGGCTACATAAGAACCCAGCAGAAAATCCCTAAGCTCCTGCTTTGTAAAATACTCCTGCCGACATTCCCTGTGCCGGAACTTCTCCATCGCACATTCATACAGGGCCGACAGCTCCGTCATGCGCTTGACGGCATACAGTCCCTGCTGCACATGGTTCTTATCCCGCTCCTCAAAGGTTCTCTTAAACCGCAGAAGCTCCGGATTCATGTTATCCTCCAGGTGGCAGAAGCATTCCACCATCTGGTTTCCCAGAAACCGTGCCAGATTCTCCTTCTCCCGGTCCGCGGTCAAAGCCTCTGAGATCACCGTCTCGATCTGGAACTGCATCCGGTCCGCAACATCGATGCAGAGTCCCCGCTGGCAGAGGCGGCGCATGGTGATCACCTCATCCTTATGCCGATTGGCCATATCCTTACAGATATTCTCGTAGGAATCTTCAGGCGGGGATATCCGCTTTGCCAGCTCAAGCAGCTCTTCCATTCCGGAAAGGCAGGCCATGGTTGTGAAAAAAGCCATCCCATCGGAAAAATCAGTGGTCAAAAACTGCTTCTCATCAAAGGGAACCACCCCCTGCATAAAGGGCGGAAGATCCCTCGAATCTCCCTTGATATGATTGTAATAGATCTGATCCATCACGTACTTCTTTTGGAAATTCTGTTCCTGTTCCCTGCGTTCCTTTAGATCCAGCAGTTCCTGCTCCCTGCGCCACTGGCCCAGCGCATACCCTCTTTCCTTATACCACCCGGGCAGTTCTGTAATCTTTTTCGGCTTCGGATGCTGCGATTCCCACTCCGCCAGAAAATACTTCTCCTTTTTTTCTTCCAACGGGATTACCCCCCTTCTTCCGCCTGTGGTTTAAACGGTCCGCTGCTGTGTAATTGTGTGTTTATGCTCCATTTCCGGAGCCATCGGAGCTTCCTGTGTCTCTCTCCTCTTTGCTCCGGTGATTTCATTCACGACCTCTATAGCAAGCTTCTTTGGATCCTCCATCATTTCTAAAAGTTCTCCGTTGTTTTTTATTGTCATCAGCTGATCAACAACCTTGGAATTCTCAAAGAGCTTTCCCCACGGGTTTTCAGCCTGTGCCCCGTTTTTCAAAAGAGTATTCGCTCGTTTTGTCATTTCTTCCATGCCGTTTTTACGAATTTGAAGATCCACATAAGCAAGAGAAGCCAAATCAACAGCCTCCTCTCTGGTAAGCCCTGTAGTGGATGTGGTGGCCAGTTTCTCCTGCAGCCTGCATCTCTTCTCCGCCAATTTACCAATGGAGATTATTCCCTTCAGGGGTTCTAATTTATTCTTTTCAAAATCCTTTCCCAGATCTTTGCTTTTTGCAAACTGTGGATAGCTCTCCACAAGCTTTTCTGCCAGCTTAGACCATACCATAGTCTCAGGTCCCAGCTCCTTTTTACTGCATAGCTGCCCGCTGACAGCCGCTATTGCATCCTTATAAAACGTCTCCCTTTTCACCAGCAAAGAATCCTGGGCGAAATTCTCTCTTACCCTGCGAATAGACTCCAGTGCCTTCGGTGACATCCGGTCCGGATTCAGGAAAATCTCCTCAACAAACTGTGCATGATCCTGCACCGCAGCCTTATCACTGTTGGACAAAGCAGACAGATAGCAGCCCAGAGTTACCATCGCATCTGCCGTTTTTCCCTCTTCCTTACTGGTAAAAGCCATCTTTTCCAGATGTCCAAGACTCTCATTCACACGGGAATATTCCGTATGATGATCTACTCTCGGTTCATACTTCATCAAGAGATTCTGTACACTGCGCGCCGCATTCATACGATTTGGACCGTGGATGCCGGTAGCATGACCACCCTTCATGGCAATGTAATCATTGGTCGCCTGCTTCAGCTGCATGAGGGTCGCATTTCTCTTTTCCGGCGTATCCATATGCTCTCGATCTGCCGCAAGCCGGGCTGCCTGCTTCATGCTTTCAAATTCCCTTGAGCCCTTAAACCATCCCTTATCCGCTTTCTCCAGGGCTTCATACATGGTCCGAAACTCCGATAGCGCATCATCCAGCCCCATGTTTGCAGGAATAGTCATAGCCGTCTTATTCTCCGAAACGACTTTCGCTTCCGCTTCGGCCTCCCTCTGCATCTGCGTTTCTTCCTCGAACGGGTCAATATCCATGATTTCTTCCACCCTGGTATTCACCGCATTCATCACCCATGGCTGAATGCCGGAAGCAAAGTCTGAGGTATATTCCATGTCCGTGCTCTTGTCGTCATGAATCACCGTGACACGCCCGGCTTCATCAATAAACTTTCCCCCGTATAGATTCATGTTCATGAAGATCATTGGGTGGATATTTCCGTTCTCATCCGTCAGGATGGTTCTCGGCGGTTCCTTTTCTCCTCTGCTTATCGTAAGAGCGCCCTGAACGGAAAGCGCATACAGTTCCTTAACCTTTTCATAATCCACTACCGTTCCTGTATAAGAATCCGGGAAAACAGAAGTATAATCTCCCTGTATGTCCACCTGACTGGCTTCCTTGTAATTTTTCACAAAGCCCTGAACCGCATCGATCTGCTGCCAGTAATCCATCTTGCTTAAATCGGTTCCCTCCAGCGTAAGATCTTCATTATCTGCAATACTCTTCATATAGAAGCCCGTAATTCGTTTACGTTCCTCTTCCTTACTCAGATCAATTCCTTCCGTCCTTTGCACCGTTTCTCGAAATTTGTCAAACCATTCGTAAAGCTGCCGCTCCGTCAATTCTTTTCCCATTGCTATTCCTCCTCTTTCCTTAGAGTTATTCTTTCAAACAGGTCCCCGAATTTCTTTTCCACCCTGCGAAACTGATGCAGACAGCGCAATATGCCAAAAGGGCTTCGCGCGGTAAAGATCGTAACGATCAGATCCTCCTTCTTATTCTCCGGAAGGGTAACTGCAATCAGCGTCGGTGTCAGCGCGTAATGCCCGGTAAAGCACACGATGGCATCCGGCTCCTCCGTAAGCTTCACCTTACGGCCCAGCTGAAGGCTGTATTCCTCCACCAGCCGTCTGGTTTTGCCTAAAGCTGTGGAACTGTGATAGTGCCGTTCCCGGCTCATCACCCCAAAGAAAGCCGTCCAGTAGCCGCCGCTTATAGTGCCATTCCCCAGCATCCGTCTCGGAGATGCCTGCAGCACCCCGCCGTCATCGGTGAAAAAGCGCCCCATCAGTATCTGTTTGATTTCCTTTGAATTATTCATATTTCACCTCAATGCCCCCCTCAAGCGTTCCGACTACCCGCAGATGAATCTCCTTCTCGTGGGAATCGTCGCTGCTGGTAGTATTTTTCAGTGTATAGAAGCAGACTGTCGTATCAAACTCCTCTTTCGCCACAACGCTGATAAAGGTAGACATCTGACCATTGTCATTGAAAATATCTGCCACCTGAAGAATCGAGCTGTCATATTCACTGTACCACTGCTCCTGCACGGGAACATTGATCTGCACCCTTATGCCTCCAGGCTCCTGCTGCCAGGAAAGCTCATACTCCTCGGTCTCCACACTCTCCACCGGCGCAATATCCTCCGCATAGGAGGAAACAATTGTAAATTTCTTCTTATCATCCGGCCTTAGACCAAGGGATAACTCATAGAGTGACTGTCCCTTTTCCTGCGCCTCTTCATCTGCATACAGGCAAAGGATCCAGTCCACATACTGGGAACCGTCTCCGGTGATCCGGTAAACCTGTTCCTTTCCCTTCATCCCCTTATCCGTCGTCTGCACGGCACCGGAATCCTCCGTTTCCACTACCAGCGTTCCCTCAGGCAGGTTCCTGGTATCCACCCGGACCTCCACGGCTCCACCAATGCGTGTCCGAAAGCGGAAGGGACCCTTGGTATATGTCCCTCCCTTTGTCCATTTTCCACTTGAGACAGTCGCAAAGATCAGAATGACCACCACAGCAACAAGCATCAGCACCGCAATAAGAATGATTTTTAACCTTTTAAATGTCTTAAACTTTTCTACTATTTTATGAAACAATCACATTTCCTCCTTATACATATGCCAAAATTTATTATAGGGTAGGTCCGTCCTCTGTATCATTTTTCTTTTCATCGGCCGGCGTTGTCTCGTCCGGTGTGCTCTCAGACTCATCCGGCTGGTTCTGGGTTTCCTCCTGCTGCTTTTTTTCCTTCACAATAATCCCCACAACCACCTCATTTTCACGGCTTGCTTTCTTGCCATAGATTCGAATTTCGTAGGTTCCGACCGGCAGTTCTTCGGTCTCCACCGTAATCTCATTTCCGGAGACGGAAACAACTGCTGACTCATTTTGCACAATGTACTTCGTGTCACCGCTGATCTGGAACAATTCATAACACCATCCATCACCTGTAATGTCACTCTTATAATCCACCGTCAGCTTCAGCTTCTCTCCCTGACTCAGGGTGAAGTTCATGTTCCGAGTGGTAGAAGAATCATACTCGGTACCCTCTTCATTCTCCGTCTGCACTTTCGCCTTGACCTTAATGTCCGCCTTTGCAAATCCTACGGTGATTCCATCTGTGGTCACACGCTCCTGTAGCACCCGGGACAGCGTTTCTATCGTACCAAGCTTTGTACTGTTTGGATTGCTGTTATCCAGATTATACCAGGATATGGATGCCGTATCTATCGAATAGGACGTACCCGTGGTAAGGGTCTTTAAATCCAGATCGACAAAGCTCTTGACATCCGGCAGCATAAACTGCAGCGTAATGGTTCCATCTGCATCAAAGCTGCTGTCCGGAGTCATCTTCTCTTTCACACTCGGCACCGCAACTGCGGTGTTGATGCCATAGGAATTGAGATAGCGAAGAGTCAGGCTCATGTCAGTATCCGTAGAGGAATCCGCTTTCTGGGCAGACATTGTCAGTGTTACCGGTGTCAGCGTTCCGGGCAGCCCCAGATCACTGACCACCGTGTTAAAGGTCTGTGCCTTATTGGCCACCTGCGCATTGACTGTAAAGCTGTACCAGCCCTTAAGCTTACGTCCCTTGGACAGCTCCTCCTTTCTCTCCCGGTAATCCATGATCTCGTCTTCTTCGGCGCCTGCCTGAGGCAGAACTACGGATCCGGAAAGATCATTGGTATAGGTCGCCACAACTGCACTATCTACATAAGCAGTGACATCACCGGTTCCCAGGATCCGGATTTCCGTTATCTCCTTCACATATGGTATATGGAAGTCCACGTCGGCCAGCATACCGCTGTAAAGCTGCTTGTACATCGCATCCGTCAGGAACACATTTGGAGAATAATAGGTCTTGTCATCATCTCCCAGCTCACTCTTATAGCCAATGGAAACAGCAATATCCTTTTTCTCTGCCTCCAGCGCGGTATTTGTGGTATCTCCAGCAAAATACAGGGAAACCTGCTGGGTCTCCTGATTCGTGATGGACTGGAAAATTTGATTGTATTTCTTCTCCGTACTCCAGGTGGTGCCTGTGCTGTCGCTGAAATAAGTCCCCAGTATCACACCGTTGCGGAGATGCTGGACGATGACATGGCTTCCATCCAGTTTCCCGGAAGAAGCCATCAGACCAACATTCTTCAGCTGGCTGAAGTACCTAGCGGAAATCCCCAGGGTGTAAAAACACTGGCTGTTTCTATTCATGGTATTGACCTGGTTATAGAACTGGCCTCCATACACATCCACATACTCATAACTGCACAGCATATTGCAGGAAGAAATCTTTGATGCATCCTTCGGAAAAGCAAAGATATTCAATGTATCCCTGTTTCCGCCAGGCTCTCTGGAAACAATTGCAGTGGCATTGCTGCTATCCAGATTCTGAGGTGTGATCGGTTCCGCCTCATCGAATATAATTTCCTTTGACTCCTCTGAGCCCAGGGATGTCGTAAAGGTATATGCCGGATCCTCTTTCACCTGCTGCTGGGTCACCCTTACCCACGATCCGGTGTACTCGTACTCATCATTTGTATTAATGATCAGCCTGTCTGCTTTTTCAACCAGAGACACGCCAATATTCTTGATATTCCATTTGGTACTCTGGGCGCCGGAGACATGTAACACCAGCTTATCCACAGACTGCACGTTCTCTATATCCAGGAAGAAGCGGTCGGTATGATTTTCCCGGAACATCTTCGTGGGATCTGCCGGACACTTTCCGTTATTGTCCGGCGGGGTCATCTGCATATAGGAATAGATTTCCTCTACCATATCAAAGGTAATGGGTTTCATCGTCTCACCGGTATTGCTGGTACAATACAATTCTCCGGTCACCGTACCGGAAAACGGCTGACTTCCCTCCGGATATTCACCGGTAGAAATGGTAAACATCAGCTTGACACTATAACTGGAGGTGTCCACCTGGAAATTGTTGGCAAGCTCCCCCTCGTAACGCCCCGTCTGCTTGGAGCTGTCCTCCTTAACCGCATCTTCGATATAATCGATGCCAACCCAGCCGGGACTGCTGATCTCCCAATAACGGTTGAGAGAGCCGGTTCCCTGACGGCTTACCTTGATACTCTCGATATTCAGCTTATCGTATACATCCCCGCTTGAGGCAAGGTCATCCGGAATGATATCCACGGAAAGCAGTTCCCCGCATTCCTTGTTCATGGAAACCGAAAACCGCTCGGTATATCCCGCCCGGAAGCCGTCCGCGGACAGCTGCTGGTTTGCCAGCACGTAGGCGCTGCTTCCGGATTCAAAGTTCAACCGGAAATAGAACAGATTCTTGGATCCGCAGTCACCGTTGGTGCTGTCTGCCGCTTGCGCCTTTGCCACGCTGACATCCACATTATAGGTTACCTTATTCTCACGGAATCCCAGATTCGCGCAGGCTACATCATAGGAAAGCTTCTGGGAAGTCGGATCCCAGTCTATGACGCTGTTATCGGTCTCCAGCACACTGGTACTTTCTTCAAAGGTAATCGTCACCTTCTTATTTCCACGGACCAGAACACCACTGTCGAAGCCGGCAAGGAACTGTCCCTCAATGCTGCGGTTGAATTGACGGTCAGAGGAAAGCTTCTCCGTTCCATATGGCACATGATAGGCGGTCCAGTCTACCGTCCTCCTGCCCATGGATGTGACTCTGGAAACATTGATTCTGGCCACCTGCCATTCATCCTTTCCACTGATGGAAAACGATGCTCCTGTGAAGGTGTCCACGTCCGACAGTGAGATCAAAAACTGCAGTGTCTGTCCTTTCCCGATCTTATCATAATACTTGATGTAATCCGCCTTCGAACCGGTGGCAGGCCAATAGCCGTACAGCTCCCTGACCTTTTCCTTCACATCATACTCCATTGTGGTTTTTAAATTACCGGTCTTTGCAGCATCTGAGCCTGACGAACCAACTTGCACAGACTGTCCCAATGTGGTGTAAGAAAGGGTAAGCTTAATGTCATCCTTCGTCACTGCGGTGTCCGTATTGGCCGTAGTGATCTCCACCAGATACAGATTGGATACATCATCCCTCACGTCTTTTAACTGTCCGCTCCCTGTGGCATTCTCTATCAGGTCAAACTTCAACTTCTGTCCGTACTGGATCGTCCGCCCGGAGGACCGCTTATAGGTAAAATAGTATCTGGGGGATGGTGTTTTGCCGTCACTTGTTGTGATGGAGGGCACAACCTCATTCCCGATCACCTCGTTCTTCAGTGTCACATTTCCCTGATACAGGCTGATCCCGGCAACCGCAAGAGCTTCATTCTCCGTCTTCGCCTTTTCGTTCCGATCGAAGGCGAGATTGGTTTTAAGTCTATATTTTGTCTCATAACGACCCGAACTACTCCATTCTACATATTCCTCCCTTACCAGAGCCTGAAAAGAAATTCCATAGTCAGCCCCAGCATTGTCCATGCCCAGTGTAAGCCGGATGCCGCTGTCTGCACTCTTGGAATCCGTCAGGATTTTTTCCACTCCAGGAAGCCTCACCGAAATGGCAACCGACTCCCCCTGCTGGGCAAGACCGATCACATTTCCATCGCCGGAGGTCTCCGCTAACAGGCTGGAAATGACCGGAATTTTCGCAATTTTTGTATCCCCAAAGATATCCTCATAATAGATACTCGCATACAACAGATCTGCCGGCATCATCTCGGAAAGCTTAACCTTTCCCCCTGATTCCGTGGCAAGGGTCTCCAGACCTGCACCGTACACATCTGCGATATCCAGCTTCAGGACATAGTCATCCTTTGCACTGTCATAGGTCTGATAGGCATCATTGTTGGTTGCCTCTATGTAAACCTCACTCTTGGAATTGCTTCCGATGGTAAAGGATTTGCTGGAGGTCCATGCCATTTCCTGAACCCCCCGCATCTCCGCCACACGTACCCCCTTGCAGACGGTCTGCTTAAAGCTGGAAACACCGGCATATGCCATCTGTGTGACCGAGGAAGGATCTACCTGGATCAGGCGCATTCCCTGAAGCGTCCAGCTGGCAGAGTCACAGGTGAGAATCTTCACCGACTCCACTGTCTTCATCTCATAATACGGATAAAAAAACAGCGTCTGTGTTGTATAAGGAATAAACTTACTCTCCTGCGCAGTCACATCCAGCCTCTCCTTACACTGATCAACTGCTGTCTCTTCTTTTTTCAGTCTCTGCTGGTACTCCTGGTCATTTTTCGCCTGTGCTGCGGCAAACTCCACGGATTCCTTCAAGGCTGTTTCCGGGAAAATACAGTAGGTACGGGAAATATCTGCCGTATCCTTGTAATTGATCACAATTCCCTGCAGCTTATCCGCACTGGCTCCGCTGGCCCCCGTGGTAAGTTCCAGCGCATATAGTTTTTTCTGATCTGCCGCCGCACGGTCCCTCTGCAGGGGAACCATCGCCAAAAGGATTCCCAGCAGCAGAACCATACCAAAGCTCATCCATTTCTTCTTCATAAGAATCTTCTCCTTATAACGGAACTCCTTACACGATTCGAAGCAGACTGGCAAAGCCGGTCATCTCAAACACTTCCATAACCATCGGCCGTACCTTGACCAGTTCTAACTTCCCGCCCTTCTTATTCATTGCCATGTGCATCCGCTTCAGCACACGTAGTCCGGCGGAGGACACATACTCCAGACTCTCCATATTGAGTGTTATGGAGGTAAAGCGATCCATCACCTGACCAAATACAGCCTCTGCCTCATCCGCAGTAACCGAATCCAGTCGTCCGATCAGCAATAATTCTCCGTTGTCTCCATGATTGATTAATTTAATTTCCATCGTTGTCTCCCTATCTGCCTGCTATTCTTTCTTATCGTTCTGCAGTTTCTGCGGCGGCGGTGTCTTCGCACGCTCTGTGGTCCGGCTTGTCATCGTATTGCTCCGTGGTCTTTTAACGGGACCGGAGTCATTCGTTACAGTTGATGCATTCACCTTCCGGGCTTGTGGACCACTGGACTCCGGACCGCCGCTTCCACTGCTTCCGGTCGTGTTGGTTTTCCCTCCAACATTTCCGCTGTTTTCCGTCTTATTCACCGGATTGCTATTCTTACTTTCCGTTTCACCGCCTGCAACCTTCTGGACCTCGGGTCCGCTGACTCCGGTGTTGTTCGTTGTCGTGGTTCCTTCTTCATTTCCAGTGCTGCCTGTCGTATTCGTGTTTCCGCTTTGAAGCGGCGG
>CAMFDG010000043.1 GCA_945949045.1 uncultured Lachnospiraceae bacterium | reverse complement strand
GATACCAGACAAATCAGCAATTTGACGCGTGTTCCGCTATCCATCCCCGGAGAATTCCGGCGGCAGGCAGAGCCGCACGAAAATCAGTGTGGGAAATTTTTTCAATTAACTCTCCAGGGGAGGTGAGGCTGTGACCTATGCAAATGTAATTGTTGATATTTCCATCGATAAGCTCGATAAAACCTTTCAGTACCGGATACCGGAGGAGTTGGAAGGTAAAATTGAAGTGGGAGTGCAGGTAGACATTCCATTCGGCAGGCGGACGCTGACCGGATATGTGGTAGAGCTGACGGACAGGCCGGAATATGACGAGACGAAGCTCAAGCCGGTTATGGGTATTCATAAGGGCAGCGTGCCCATAGAGTCACAGCTGATCGCTCTGGCTGCATGGATGCGTAAAAACTATGGTTCCACCATGAACCAGGCGCTGAAAGCAGTGCTTCCCATCAGGCGTAAGACGAAGGAAATAGAGAAGCGAAGAATTACATTGCTTTGCTCGAAGGAGGAGGCAGTGAGGACACTGGCTCTCTATGAGGAAAAGCACTATACGGCGAAGGCAAGGCTTCTTCGGGAATTGGCAAAACAGCAGACGGGGCTGGACTATACGTATGCTGTGGGGACACTTCGTCTCACGGCGGCCACCATCCGAAGTATGGAGAAAGAGGGGATTCTTGCAGTTACCTCCAGTACCCGGTACAGGAATCCGGTGTCCCATATGAAACAGCGGGAATATCAGCTGATTTTGAATGAAAATCAGCGGCAGGTCACGGAAGCGGTCATTGAGGATCTGAGGGAGGGAAAGACGGACACCTATCTGCTCAAAGGGGTCACCGGCAGTGGCAAGACGGAGGTCTACATGGAACTAATCGCGCATATGATTGCGGAGGGAAAGCAGGCCATTGTACTGATCCCGGAAATTGCCCTGACTTATCAGACGGTCATGCGATTTTACAACCGGTTTGGAGACCGGGTATCTATTATGAACTCCAGACTTTCCCAGGGAGAGCGCTATGATCAGTATGAACGGGCGAAAGCGGGGGATATTGATATTATGATCGGCCCCCGGTCGGCTCTTTTTGCGCCTTTTCCAAGGCTGGGACTGATCATTATTGACGAGGAACATGAAAATTCCTACAAAAGCGAGACCGCTCCCTGCTACCATGCGAGAAACGTGGCCATTCAGCGGGGGAAAATGTGCCATGCGGCTGTGGTCCTGGGCTCGGCGACTCCTTCGGTGGACAGCTTCTATCAGGCAGAGCTCGGTAATTATCATTTGCTGGAGCTTAAGGAGCGGGTGCACAAGAAGCCCCTGCCGGATTGTGAAATCGTGGATATGAGGCAGGAGTTAAAGCTGGGAAACCGCTCCATCTTAAGTGAACGGCTGCAGGAATTGATGGAGGAACGCCTGAAAAAACACGAACAGATCATGCTGTTTTTGAATCGAAGAGGAATTTCTGCATTTATTTCATGCAGATCCTGCGGAAATGTGATAAAATGTCCTCATTGCGATGTGTCACTGAGTCAGCATGGGGGAGGAAGGCTGGTCTGCCACTACTGTGGCTATGAGGAGAGGATGCCAAAGGTGTGCCCTTCCTGCGGCAGCAAATATCTGGGCGGCTTCAAAGCGGGAACCCAGAAGATCGAAATGCTGGTGCAGAAGCGGTTTCCGCAGGCACGGATCCTTCGGATGGACTACGATACGACCCGGACGAAGGATTCCTATGAGAATATCCTCAGAGACTTTTCCAACCATGAGGCGGACATTCTGATCGGGACCCAGATGATTGTAAAGGGGCACGATTTTCCGGAGGTGACGCTGGTAGGAGTCCTGGCGGCGGATTTGTCCTTACACGTGGCGGATTTCCATGCGTCGGAGCGTACTTTCCAGCTCCTGACCCAGGCCGTGGGCCGGGCAGGCAGAGGGACGAAACCGGGTCAGGCTGTGATCCAGACCTACGACCCGGAGCATTTTGCGGTGCAGGCAGCTGCAAATCAGGACTATGAAGCCTTTTACCGGCAGGAGATCGCCTATCGGAAGCTGATGCATTACCCACCGGTGTGGAATCTTCTGGTGGTGAGCTGCGCGGGAGCGGATGAGGAGGAAACCGGTCGGGCTGCCGGGATGATTGCGAATCGGTTGAAAACAATGATTCCATCGGAGATCCTTCTTGTGGGTCCTGCCGATGCATCCATTGCAAAAATCAATGATATTTATCGCAAGGTCATTTACATGAAGGGAGAGGACTATCAGGCGTTAGTATCCATAAAGGATGCGCTGGAGACCTTTTTACGGGAAAACAAAGTCTTTTCCCATGTGACAATACAGTTTAATTTCAACCCAACAAGTGGTTTTTAGGAGGTTTATGATGGCAATTAGAACAATTCGTTTGCAGGGAGATCCTGTACTGACAAAGGTATGCAGACCGATCACGGAGGTGACAGAACGGATCCGGATTCTGGCAGAGGACATGGTAGAGACCATGTATGAGGCCAATGGTGTGGGCCTTGCGGCTCCGCAGGTGGGAATCCTTAAGCGTCTTGTGGTCATTGATGTGGGAGACGAGAACGGACCATATATTATGATCAACCCGGAAATTGTGGAAACCTCCGGGGAGCAGACCGGAGACGAGGGATGCCTCAGCCTTCCGGGTAAGGCCGGCTGCGTCACGAGACCAAATTATGTGAAGGCGAAATATTATGATCTGGACATGAACGAATGCGAGGTAGAGGGCGAGGAGCTTTTAGCCAGGGCCATCTGCCATGAGCTGGATCATCTGGACGGTCATATGTACGTGGAAAAGGTCACAGACGGACTCCATGATGTGACAGCAGAGCCCCGGGAGGATGAAGAATAAGATGAGAGTGATATTTATGGGAACGCCGGATTTCGCGGTGGCATCCTTAGAGGAGATCATAAAGGCGGGCCATGAGGTAGTGCTTGTGGTCACCCAGCCGGACAAACCGAAGGGAAGGGGCAAGAGCCTTGCCTTTCCGCCGGTGAAGGAGTGCGCAGTGACCCATGGTATCGAGGTGTTTCAGCCGAAGCGGATCAGGGATGATGCCAACGTAGAATATCTGAAGAAATACAAGCCGGACATCATCATCGTGGCTGCCTTTGGACAGATACTTCCCAAAAGTATCCTGGATCTGCCGAAATACGGATGTGTCAATGTCCATGCCTCTCTGCTGCCCAGGTACCGGGGCGCGGCGCCTATCCAATGGGCGGTCATAAACGGCGACGAGATCACCGGTGTGACCACCATGCGTATGGATGTAGGGCTGGACACCGGTGACATGATCGCCAAGCGTGAGGTGAGGATCGAAAAGGGTGAGACCGGCGGCAGTCTTTTTGACAAGCTGGCAGACACCGGAGCGAAGCTCTGTGTGGAGACCATGGAACTGCTGGAAAAGGGAACTGCCACCTTCACCCCGCAAAATAATGATGAGAGTACTCATACCCGGATGATTACCAAGGAGCTTGGAAACATTGACTGGACCAAGTCTGCGGTGGAGATTGAGCGTCTGATCCGGGGATTAAATCCGTGGCCCAGCGCCTTTACCCATCTGGATGACAAGACCTTCAAGATCTGGCGGGCGGAGGTTTCGGAGGAAGCCGGCGATTTTGAACCGGGCTGTGTGATCCGTGTCGGAAAGAGTGAGCTTCTGGTTCAGACCGGGGCGGGCACACTTTCCCTGAAGGAGGTCCAGCTGGAGGGCAAAAAGCGGATGGATATCGCATCCTTTCTCCGGGGATATCCGGTAGAGCAGGGAATCTTTTTGATGCAGTAGAAAGGAGCTGAAAATATGCCATTTATATATTGGGACCCTACGTATTTTCTGATTATCATCGGAGCGATTATCTGCTCCATCGCGTCAGCAAGGGTGAAGACGACCTTTAACAAATATGCCTGCCACCGCAGCATGTCCGGTATGACCGGTGCTCAGGCGGCCAAACGGATCTTAAACGCGGCGGGAATTTATGACGTGACTATTAAGCAGATCTCCGGAAGTCTGACGGATCACTATAATCCGGCTAACAAGACCTTAAATCTGTCGGAGAGCGTCTGCAACCGGAACTCGGTGGCGGCCGTGGGAGTAGCTGCCCATGAGTGTGGACATGCCATCCAGCATGCGAGGGGATATCTGCCCTTAAAGCTTCGGACGGCCTTTGTTCCCATTGCCAACTTTGGTTCCACTCTGGCATGGCCCGTGCTTCTCATTGGCCTGTTTATGAATAACCGCTCCTCCATGACGATTATTCATATCGGGATTTTTTTGTTTTCCTTTTCTCTTATTTTCCAGCTTCTGACTCTTCCGGTAGAGTTCGATGCCTCCAGAAGAGCGCTGGTTCAACTCAGAGAACAGGGAATTTTGGGAGAGCAGGAGCTGCATGGAACGAGGAAGGTGCTTAAGGCAGCGGCCTTAACCTATGTGGCCAGTGCCGCCGCAGCCATATTGCAGCTGCTTCGGGTGATTTTACTTTTTGGAGGAAGAAATCGTGACGACTGATGTCAATACCAGATCTCTTGCCCTCGAGATGCTGATGGAGGTCAACGAAAAGGGCCAGTACAGCCATCTCATCCTTCGGCAGGTGCTGGGAAAATACCAATATCTCGACAAAAAGGAGCGGGCCTTTCTGACCCGCCTTTTTGAGGGAACTGTAGAAAAGGGAATCACATTGGATTACGTGATCAACTGCTTTTCCAAAACCCGGGTGCAAAGGATGAAGCCCCTCATCCGAAACCTTCTTCGGATGAGTGTGTACCAGCTTCTGTACATGGATGGGGTGCCGGATTGTGCAGCCATCAACGAGGCGGTCAAGCTGGCCAGAAAGAGGGGGTTTTCCGGTTTGTCCGGCTTTGTAAACGGCGTACTCAGAAGTGTGGCAAGAGGGAAAAATAACATTTCCTGGCCGCAGGAAGGAAAGAATCCGATCGAGGCTTTCAGTGTATGCTATTCGGTGCCGGAATGGATTGTTGAAGAGTGGATGCATGATTACGGCAGGGATAAAACCGTTGCGATTCTTGAGGGTCTCTCCGGGGAAACGGTGGGGGCAGCCGGGGCAAAAGGGCCTAAGGAAACCCTTCTTCCGAAGTCAGGCCTGACGGTGCGTACAAATCTGAATCGCTGCACACCGGAAGAACTGCGGGAACGGCTGGAGTCAGAGGAAATACAGGTGGAGGAAATTCCCGGGATTCCCTACGCCTTTGCCCTTTCCGGTATCGATTACCTGGCGGGGCTTAACAGTTTTGCGGAGGGGCTTTTTTATGTGCAGGATGTAAGCTCCATGATGGTTGCACAGACGGCGGCACCCGGGCCGGGAGACTATGTCATCGATGTCTGCGCTGCACCGGGAGGTAAGAGCACCCACATGGCAGAACTGATGCAGGGCACCGGCATGGTGGAGGCCAGGGACCTGACGGAGTACAAGGTGGGGCTCATTGAAGAAAACCGGATTCGTCATGGGCTTACCAATCTGCGGGCAGTACAGATGGACGCTTTGGTTTATGACGAGGATTCTCACGAGAAGGCAGATGTGCTGGTGTGTGACCTGCCCTGCTCAGGACTTGGCGTTATGGCCAAAAAGACGGACATCCGCTACAAGATGACGAAGGAGAAGGCAGGGGAGCTGGTGCTTTTGCAGCGGCAGATTCTTGATGTGGTCTGTGACTATGTGAAGCCGGGTGGGATACTGCTCTACAGCACCTGCACCATCCGAAAGGCAGAGAACGAGGATAACGTGCAGTGGTTCCTTGCAAAGCATCCGGAGTTTTCCCTGGAGACTATGCGCCAGATGTATCCGGGCGAGACCGGATACGATGGCTTTTTCCTGGCGAAGATGGAGAAAAAGAAATGAGTGAAAAGACAGATATCAAATCTTTCAATATGGCGGAGCTGGAGGCTTTTCTCACAGAGATGGGACAGAAGCGTTTCCGGGCAAAGCAGATCTATGAGTGGCTGCACGTCAAACAGGCGGGTTCGTTTGAAGAGATGACCAATCTTTCCAAACCACTCAGAGAAAAGCTGGAGGAAAGCTGTAAGATTACCTCTCTGCAAAAGGTACAGGTACAGGTATCAAAGCAGGACGGAACAAGAAAATATCTTTTTTCGCTGGGGGACGGCAATCTGATCGAGAGTGTACGGATGCGATACAAGCATGGAAATTCTGTATGTATTTCCTCCCAGGTGGGCTGCCGGTTCTGTGCCTCCACTCTGGACGGGCTGGTGCGGGGGCTGACACCCTCGGAGATGCTGGATCAGATCTATGCCATCGGAAAAGACATCGGGGAACGGATCTCCAATGTGGTGGTCATGGGCACAGGAGAGCCCCTGGATAACTTTGACAATCTGCTCAAATTCATTGAGCTTCTGACGGATGAGAACGGATTGCATATCAGCCAGAGAAACGTGACGGTCTCCACCTGTGGCATTGTCCCAAGGATTCGCGAGCTGGCGGACAAAAAGCTTACCATCACGTTAGCCCTTTCCCTGCATGCATCGAATCAGAAAAAGAGACTGGAGCTGATGCCGGTAGCCAATAAATATGATATCCATGAGGTGATCGATGCCTGTAAGTATTATTTTGAGAAGACCGGAAGGAGAGTTACCTTCGAGTACAGTCTGGTGGGAGGAGTCAACGATACGGATGAGGATGCAAGGGAGCTTACCCGGCTGATTGCCGGGATGAACTGCCATGTCAATCTGATCCCGGTGAATCCGATCAAGGAGAGAGATTACGTGCAGTCTGACCGAAGGGCAGTCGAGGCCTTTTTGCATAAACTGGAAAAAGGGGGCATCAATGTCACCATACGACGTGAGATGGGGCGTGATATCGACGGGGCCTGCGGGCAGCTGCGTCGTAAGTACCGTAAGTAGCACTTCACAGTAACATCGTTCTTGCATATGATACCTCTATGTGTTAATATTGACAGAAGATGGGGCATTATGTTTTGTTTTGTATGAGAAAGGATAAAGCGGATGAAGACGTATTCCATAACGGATACAGGCGTCATGCGGGAAATGAACCAGGATTATTTTTTCGCATCGGATGAACCCGTTGGGAAACTCCCGAATTTATACATTGTTGCAGACGGCATGGGCGGTCATAAAGCCGGCGATTACGCATCGCGCTATACGACCCAGCGCCTGGTGGCATCAGTGTCCAGGAGTCCTGAAGAGGAACCGGTTACAATTTTAAAAGAGGCGATTGCAACTGCCAACCGGCTTCTGATCGAGGAAGCTATGGAGGACGAGTCCAAGCGCGGGATGGGTACGACAGTGGTTGCGGCTACGATCATTGACCGGAAGCTGTATGTGGCAAATGTCGGGGATAGCAGACTGTATCTTGTAGGAAGAGAAATGCGTCAGATTACAAGAGACCATTCCCTTGTGGCTGAGATGGTAAGAATTGGTGAGATGGGAGCGGCAGAGGCAAAGGCACATCCGGACAAAAATATCATTACTCGTGCAATCGGTGCAGCCGAGCATGTGGAGGCAGACTTCTTTGAGGTCGATCTTGTACCGGAAGATCGGATCCTGCTCTGTACGGATGGGCTGACCAACATGGTGGATGATTCCATGATAAGAGAAGTTGCGCTGGAGGATGCCCCGATAGAGGACCGGGTGGAGCGGCTGGTAGCCGCAGCAAACCGCGCGGGAGGCAAGGACAATATTACGGTAATGATGATAGAACCATTTTCTTGATGAGGTGAAAGCATGTTAACAGTTAGGACATATTTGGGCGATCGCTATGAGATTGTCAGTAAAATCGGCGCGGGCGGAATGTCCGATGTATATAAGGCCAAGGATCATATTCTTGGACGTTTTGTTGCGATCAAGGTATTGAAACCGGAGTTTTCCGAGGACCGGAGCTTTGTGTCAAAGTTCCGCACGGAGGCACAGTCCGCAGCAGGATTGGAGCATCCGAACATTGTCAATATTTATGATGTAGGAAGCGAGGAGGGACTCCACTATATTGTGATGGAATATGTGGAGGGAATCACGCTTAAGACATATATTGAGAAGAAGGGCCAGCTCTCCTTCAAGGAGGCGGTGAGTATTGCCATTCAGGTGGCCCGTGGAATTGAGGCGGCGCACAATAAGCAGATTACGCATCGGGATATCAAACCGCAGAACATCATCATCTCCACCGAGGGCAAGGTGAAAGTGACGGATTTCGGTATTGCAAGAGCCGCATCCTCCAACACCATCAGTTCTGACGTGATGGGATCTGTTCACTATTCTTCTCCGGAGCAGGCGAGAAATGGTTTTGTGGATGGAAGGAGCGATATCTATTCTCTGGGTATCGTGATGTATGAGATGGTGACCGGAAGGGTGCCCTTTGACGGGGACACCACCGTGGCGGTAGCAATCCAGCATCTTCAGGAGGAGATGACTCCTCCCAGCGTATATGCAAAGGAGCTTCCGATCAGCTTAGAGAAAATTATTTTAAAATGTACCCAGAAGAATCCGGACCGTCGTTATCAGACCATCGGGGAACTGTTAAATGATTTAAGGAAATCTCTTGCCCATCCGGATGAGGATTTTGTTGTGATTGCGCCACTTGTGGATAACGGCAAGACGAAGGTCATCAGCGAGGATGAATTAAAGCAGATCAAGGATCGTGGAATCAGCAGCAGTGTGGAAAGTGAGCCTGTGGCGGATAAGTCCTATGAAGCCGGAAAAAATGACATGCCTGATGAGGAGGACGAGGAGGATGAGGACGATGACGACGAGGGTCTGAACCCAAAGATGGATAAGGTTGTTACGATTCTTGGCATCGTTGTGGCAGCCGTCATTCTGATCGTGATCATTTATTTGATCGGAAGTGTCTTCGGTTTATTCCGTTTCGGTGGAAAGCAGGAGAATTCAGAACCCACCCAGACAGAGACCCAGACGGAAACCCAGACAGAGTCCGAGGAGGAAATGATCCCCGTTTTGGATGTGTATGGCAGAACACAGGAAGAGGCTCAGCAGGTTCTTGAGGGGCAGGGGCTGTATATGTTTGTTGTTGCTGAACAGAAGTCTGATCAGCCGCAGGGGACGATTATTGAACAGGATCCGGTAAGCGGCTCCATGGTTCCGAAGGGGACTACCATCAACGTGATCATTGCCGGAACACAGGATGTAGATTTTACCAACGACAATGAGAATCAGGAAAATGTGATCGTTCAGGGTGTAACCGGAAAGTCTGAGCAGGATGCAGTCAGCATTCTGACGAATTCAGGACTTAAGGTCGCCAAGAATTACGAATACTCTGACAGTGTTGCAGCCGGAATGGTGATCTCCCAGAGTCCGGCTTATGGTACCAGCGTGACAAAAGACAGCACGGTGACCCTTGTGATCAGCCAGGGAAAGAAATCAGTTGAGGTTCCGCCTGTTACCGGAATGTCCGAGAGCAAAGCAACCTCCAAGCTGACATCCGCAGGACTTAAAGTGGAGGTCAAGAAGGAGTATAGCGATACGGTTGAGGCAGGAACTGTAATTGGACAGTCCGTTGCCGGCGGAAAGCTGGTTCCGGCGGATTCTACGATTACAATTACCATCAGTCTTGGTGTCGAGGAGAAGAGCTACAGCTTCAGTAAGACCTACAATGCACCGGAGGATACTGTCAGCGTAGAGTATTCTCTGGTTGGAAGCGACGGGGTAACCTATGACAGTGGAGCGATGGATACCAGCGGAGCCATCACTGTTTCCGCAAGTGACATGGAATGTGAGTCCGGTACGGTAACCATTACTTGGACCATTGAGATCATTGACGATGAGGGTCTTTCCGATACGACCACCAAGACGGAAAGCCATGCTGTGAAGTTTCAGAAGCAGTAAAGAAATATCATGCAGGGAAAGATCGTGAAAGGAATTTCCGGTTTCTACTACGTACACGTAGCAGGAACCGGAATTTATGAATGTAAAGCAAAAGGGATTTTCCGGAATCAGAAAAAGAAGCCTTTGGTGGGGGACGATGTCCGGATCGCGGTTTTGGATGAGAAGGAGCATATCGGAAATGTAGAGGAGCTTCTTCCACGGAAAAATGAGTTGATCCGTCCGGCAGTTGCCAATATCGATCAGGCGCTGGTGATTTTTGCTGCGGCAAAGCCGGAGCCCAACCTGAATCTGATGGACCGTTTTTTGTGTACGATGGAATACCAGAGTGTGCCTGCCGTAATCTGTTTTAACAAATGCGACCTGATCACAAAGGAAGAGGAGGAGAGGCTTTCCGGTATTTACGCACCGGCCGGGTACGAGATCCTTTTTACAAGTGCGAAAACAGGGAAAAATACCGACCGGTTAAAGAAACTGCTTACAGGCAGAACCACCGCTGTGGCGGGCCCCTCCGGCGTGGGGAAATCTTCTCTGGTAAACCATACCCAGGATCAGGTATCTATGGAGACAGGGAGAATCAGTGACAAAATCCAGAGAGGGAAACATACCACCAGACATTCTGAGCTGATTGCCATATCTGGGGATACCTATATCATGGATACACCAGGCTTTAGCTCGCTGGAGGTGCCGGGGTTTGAACCGGAGCAGCTTTGGACCTGTTTTCCGGAATTCGTACCCTATGAGCCGATGTGTCGTTTTACCTCCTGCAGTCACATTTCAGAACCGGGCTGCGGCGTTAAGGAAGCATTGGAGCAGGGAAGGATCAGCAGGGAACGCTATGAGCACTATGTTCTGTTTTATGAAGAAATGAAGCAGAGACGCAAATATTAGGAGGCACTTATGAACTGTTTATCACCGTCAATACTGGCAGCAGATTTTTCAAGGCTGGGAGATGAAATCAGGCTTTTGGATGAGGTGGGTGCGGATTATGTCCATATCGATGTGATGGATGGAAGTTTTGTACCGAGCATTTCTTTCGGGTGTCCGGTTATCAGGTCCATTCGTTCCTGCACAGAGCGGTTGTTTGATGTGCATCTGATGATCGAGGAGCCAATCCGCTATATCAAGGCTTTTGCGGAAGCGGGTGCTGATCTGATCACCGTTCATGCGGAGAGCTGCAGACATCTGGACCGGACCATTGAAGAGATAAAGAGTCAGGGAGTTCTTGCCGGTGTAGCATTAAATCCCTCAACACCCATCGAGATGATTCGACATATTCTTCCCAAAGTGGATATGGTGCTTATTATGACCGTGAATCCGGGTTTCGGCGGTCAGAAGCTGATTCCTTATACCATTGATAAGATCAGAGAACTGAAGGTGCTTTTGGATAGATTGTCTCTGAAAACCGATATCGAGGTGGATGGAGGAATCACGCTGGCCAATGTAAGGCAGGTACTGGAAGCGGGAGCGAATATTATTGTGGCAGGCTCTGCGGTCTTTCGGGGAGATATCCGTCAGAATACGGAGAGCTTTTTGTCGATATTGAAAGGAAAAGAAGTGAGGTAGAGTATGAAGTTTCTGATTGTGTCCGGCGGAGATACGCAGGATTCTTTTGTGACAGAACTGATAAAAACCGGTGGCTTTGATGCGCTGATGGCTGCAGATTCCGGGGTGGACTTCTTTTACCGCATCCATACCAAGCCGGATGTTATTGTGGGGGATTTTGACTCCGCAGAGTCAGAAGCTCTTGACTATTTCCGGGGCTTTGAACAGATTGAACTTTGCGTGTTAAATCCCAGGAAGGATGATACCGATACAGAGTTTGCAATTCGCGAGGCGATAAGAAGAGGCGCGGATGATATTACGATAGCCGGTGCAACCGGTACAAGAATTGATCATGTATTGGGAAATATCTGTCTTTTGGGTATCGGTCTGGAGAAAAGAATCTCTATCTGTCTTTTGGATCCCTATAACCGGATCCGTATGATTGACAGTCCTCTGGTCCTGCAGAAAAAAGATCAGTACGGCAAATATGTGTCGCTGCTTCCCTATTCGGATCAGGTCAGGGGAGTGACTCTGACAGGGTTTAAATATCCTCTTACCGATTACACCATGGGAGGTTTTAACTCTCTGGGAATCAGCAATGAGATTACAGAGGAGGAAGCGGTTATTTCCCTCATGGATGGACAGCTTCTGGTGATTGAATCCAGGGATTAATGTAAAGGACAGGCCGGGCAGAGATGCCCGGCCTGTCCGTATTTTGCAAAACTATGTGGCCAGATCCAGCTGCTGCAGGGTACCGCTTTCTCCACTTTCATAGAGGAAAAAGCCGGTCCGCCTTATGCGGGCATTTAATTCATTTGTGGTTTCACTTTTGCAGTCAAAATCCGTACTGACATTTTTCAGGCAGATGGCGCCCACATCGGCCTCACTGAGTGGAATCAGTGTCTGCCTGCCCTTTGCATCCACAGACATGATCTTCAGGCGGGAAAAAATGCTGTCGGCCTCATCAATCCATCCGTTTTGGTCCTCGTCGTAGGCTGCCAGATCAGAAAATCCATTGCCGCTTTGCGCGCCGAATAATTCTGTTCCATCATTAATGATGCCGTCCTCGTTCCGGTCGAGAGCCAGAAAACCCCTGTTGCCGGAAAGGGTGGAAACGGACTCTTCGATTCCATCTGCATCCAGATCAAAATAGAATTTCTGATCGGAAACGGATGCGCTGCAGTGGTCCAGATTGATTACGAGTGGATCACAGAGCACCGGCTGGCCATAATCGATCATACCCTGGGTTTCCCGGGTGAAGCTTCGGGACATTTCGAGACTGATCTGGAAGGGGATTTCACGGCCGTCTGCCGTGCGTACGCTTCCGGTGGTGTCAAAGCAGGTGGTCTCTTCCTCGGATTCGTAGAAATAGGATACTGTGGCCTGCTGTGAGGAACCGCTTTCTTCCATGGTCCGTCCGAACAGAAGATAGAGCAGATAATCGATGGTACGCTGCCTTAACTGACGCAGTGACTGAAGCTGTTCCATCAGAGGACTCTGCCGGATGCTTTCCGTGATGGGAAAGCGGTCTGAGGAAGTGTCCTGCTTTTCCTTTTCCTCCTCGTTTTCCTGTCGGTCTTCAATGGTTTCTCCGCTTTGGGAAACGGTATGCCGGATGGCGGCATAAAAGGTGCCGTTTCTGCTGCCTGCACTGATTCGGGAGGCCTGATAGTCTCTCCTGGAGTTCATGGTTATCGTATCTGATTGAATGATCAAATTGCTTGTCCTTTCTGAGATTTTGCCCTTTATTTCTAAGTGCATCCTTTCAAAAAGAAATAAAAAAACAGCACCCGCGTAAAAATTCCTTTTTTACGGAGGATGCCGTCCCTGGCTGATGGTTGTGCAGCTGCAATGGTTGCATAATCTATATCGGTCATTTCTGTATTTTATCAAGAGGTTTTTTCCATTTATGGATAAAAACTTCCCCCACTGATTTTTGCGCGTGTTCCACGATCCCTCCCCGGAGAATCCCGGCGGCGGTCCGGCTGTGCAAAAATCAGTGGGGGAAAGAAATATTTTTCGTGAAAATACATAAAAGTGTGTTATAATGAGTTTCATATTGACGAGGGCAAAGGAAGCATGGCCGATATTCAAGAAGGAGGAAATGGTTATGGCTGAAGAAATGGAAAAGGATGCTGTCTGGGAGAAATTGAAGCAGCAGATGGAACAGAAGGAGGAATTTACCGTCACGGTGAAAGAGAGTGTGCCGGGAGGCGTGGTGACGTCTGTGGAGGGAATTCGGGCGTTCATTCCGGTGTCCCAGCTTTCTGACAGATTCGTGGAGGACCCGAAGGAATGGATCGGAAAGGAAATCCCCGTACAGATTATTACCGCCGACAGCGAGAAGAAAAACCTTGTTCTCTCGGGTAAGGCAGCAGCGCTGAGAATAAAAAGGGAGGAGAAGGAGAAAAAGCTTGCCGAGCTTGTGCCGGGAACCATCGTAGAGGGAACCGTGGAATCCATTATGCCTTATGGAGCCTTTGTGGATCTGGGGAATGGTATCAGCGGTCTGGTACATATCTCTCAGATCAGCAGAGAACGTGTGGAATCTGTGGAGGCAGTCCTTACCAAGGGGCAGACGGTACGGGCAAAGGTTCTTAAGGTACAGGAGGGAAAGGTCAGTCTCAGCATGAGGGCGATAGAGGAACCGAAGGAGCAGGAGCATAGAAAGCCACAGCATTCAGATAAGAAGTCGGAAGAATATATTTCCGGTGAAAAGGCATCCACCAGCCTTTCGGATCTGCTGGCAGATATTAAGCTTTGAGAAAAAGCGCAGGGCATCACCCCTGCGCTTCTTTATAATATTTCAAAACCTTTTTTACATAATTTTCAGTCTCTTCAAAGGGCGGAATACCGCCGTATTTATCCACATTGCCACAGCCAGCATTGTACCCGGCCAGAGCCAGGGAAATATCGCCGTCGTAACGGGACAGATTCTGGGAGAGAATCTTCGCGCCGCCCATAATGTTGTCGTGGGCATTGTAGGCATTCTGAATGCCCAGGCTCTTTGCGGTGGACGGCATGAGTTGCATGACACCCATTGCTCCGGCAGAACTGGTGGCAGAAGCATCGAAGCCGGATTCTGCTTTGGCGACTGCCTTTAAGAGGTTTTCATCAACATGGTAGGTGGCTGCCGCTTCCTGGAAATCATCCTCCAGACTCTTAGGGCAGCCGCTCACACCCTTTGTGGAGGCATTGGAACTTCCTGAGGCAGCGGAGGTGCTGTCTGTCCCGGAGGCTGTTTCGCCGTCGCCGGAACCGGAAGTTTCCTGCAGGGAAGTCGTGTCACTGCCTGGGTTCACAGTGCCGGAAACAGACCCGGATCCGGAAACGGCCTGAGGCCGGAATCCAAGCATTTTCTGGATTGCGTCGCCGGTGACTCCACCGGTACTGCTCTCGGCAATCATGGCATCTACCGCCATGGCGGCACAGGCCCGCTTCTCGGCCTCTAATATTTCCCGAAACGCTGTCGTATTTTTGGAGGCTGCCGCGGAAACTGCATCGGCTTTGACCGAAGAAGTCTGAGAAACTGTTTTTGATTCATCAATATACGGTAAAATCGTTACGCTCATAAAATCCCTTCTCTTTTGTTTCCTCAGTTTCATAAAAATAGTACCACATACAGTGGAAAAATGAAAGGAAAAGACGAAAATTGCTTGAATTTGGCGTCTGATTGTTGTAGCATAGTTTTCAAAGCGTGAAAAGGAGTGACATTATGGAAAAGAAACCATTTGTAACAAAAAGCCAGATAGAAGAAATTGTAAAGACTTATCCGACGCCGTTTCATTTATATGATGAGAAGGGAATCCGGGAAAATGCGAAAAAGGTCAAGGATGCCTTTGCCTGGAATCCGAATTTTCGAGAATATTTTGCCGTGAAGGCAACACCAAATCCTTATATTTTAAAAATCCTGCAGGAGTATGATATGGGCTGCGACTGCTCCTCCTACACGGAGCTGATGCTGGCAAAGTCCTGTGGCTTTGACGGAAAACACATCATGTTTTCCTCCAATGATACCCCGGCAGAGGAATTTGCCTACGCTGATAAGCTGGGGGCAATTATCAACCTGGATGATTTCACCCACATTGATTTTCTGGAGGAGACCATCGGGCATATTCCGGAGACAATCAGCTGCCGTTACAATCCGGGGGGAGTGTTCGAGCTGAGCAACGGCATCATGGACAACCCCGGGGATTCCAAATACGGAATGACCAAGGAACAGCTCATCGAAGCATTTAAAATCTTAAAGAGCAAGGGCGCAAAGAAATTCGGTGTACATGCATTCCTTGCCAGCAACACAGTAACCAACGAATATTATCCGAAGCTTGCCAGGGAGCTTTTTGAACTGGTAGTAGAGCTGAAGGAAAAGACCGGCTGTGATATTGCATTTGTCAATCTTTCCGGTGGCGTTGGTATCCCGTATACCCCGGATAAGGAGCCGAATGACATTTCCGTAATCGGAGAAGGGGTTCACAAGGTATTTGACGAGGTGATGGTTCCGGCAGGTCTGGGGGACGTGGCCATCTACTGTGAGATGGGCCGCTTTATGCTGGGACCTTACGGCTGCCTGGTGACAAAGGCCATTCATGAGAAGCACATCTATAAGGAGTACATCGGTGTGGATGCCTGTGCAGCCAATCTGATGCGTCCGGCAATTTACGGTGCCTACCATCATATTACCGTATTGGGAAAGGAGGATGCTCCCTGCGACCATACCTATGATGTGACGGGAAGTCTCTGTGAGAATTGTGACAAGTTCGCTGTTGACAGAAAGCTTCCGAAGATTGATATGGGAGATTATCTGGTGATTCATGATACCGGAGCCCACGGCTTCTCCATGGGCTACAATTACAACGGACGTCTGCGCTCCGCAGAGCTGCTTTTGAAAGAAGATGGCAGTGTGAAGATGATCCGCCGCGCAGAGACGCCGGAGGATTACTTTGCAACCTTTGACTGCTTCGACGATCTTAAAATAACAGAGTAAAACTTCCCAGAACCCTATGCAAATCAGAGAAACAGATTTGTCATGCCTTTTGATTGTTAAGGGAGGCTTTGGGCATATATATAAAAAATAAAAATGTACTGCCCATTTTTTTCTCATATGTCCAATTTAGGAAATATGTCCGGTTTTGTTATGCATACTGTTCTCGTATATGAACCAAATGTGTGTAATAAGGAATCCTCCCGCTATGCGGGTCCCTCCTTGTTACAGACTGCGAAGAAGCAAGTAGGTGCGTAAAGCGCACGGTATTGCGAATGTATGAGGAGGGGCTGAACAGTTACGTGGGAAGTTTTTATAACAGAGTAACCGTCCCGTAAATGAGTGAAAATAAAAACCGCAGGTTTCGAATGAAACCTGCGGTTTTTTAATGCCGGCAGTGGGACTTGAACCCACACGATGTTGCCATCAACAGATTTTGAGTCTGCCTCGTCTGCCAATTCCGACATGCCGGCGCGAACAAATATTATACTAACATAAGAAGAGATGGATTGCAAGCCTTTTTCGGGATTCAAATGGCTTCACGTAAGATTCCGAATCCGGTAGTTCACAGAAATCTTGACAAAAGTTATCATATATGATAACTTATAGAGGGGAAAAGTAATTTTCGCTGATGTTCAAAGAAGGAGCAGGATATGGCTGAGGATAAGGCAGTGCTTAAGGACGTGGCGGGGCAGCTGCGTTCGGTGCGCACATCTCTTGGGATCACCCAGGAGCTTTTGGCGGAGCGCGTCGGCACGAAGAAGTCCAACATCTCCCGGCTGGAGAGTGGAAGATACAACCCGAGTCTGGAGTTCCTGGTGAAAGTGGCAGACGGACTGGGGAAGAAAGTACAGGTTAAGATAGGAGAAGACGATGACAAAGAAACTTGGAAACTATAAAGATCATGACGTGGAGCTTTGCCGGACCACCAACAGACGTGTGGGCAGTGAGACCGCTGAGGCACTTTTGGAGGAGCAGATTCCTTTTACGAAGAACTGCAAAAAGATTCCTTTTTTCCGGAGAGACGCATATGAAGGTGCCGATAAAATCTGGGTTATTTCCATCAATCCCCGCCGTTACGGTCAGGCCCGCCGTGTGATCGACAATATGGATCGCACTTACCGGGACCGGTTGGTATTATCCAATTACTGATATCCTAAAACTTCCCACACTGATTTTCGTGCGGCTCTGCCTGCTGCCGGGATTCTCCG
>CAMFDG010000042.1 GCA_945949045.1 uncultured Lachnospiraceae bacterium | reverse complement strand
TGGCGTCAATCGCGTGCGTGTCAGTGATTTCGTGATCGCCTTTGTGATTCTGCTTCCGTATATGGCAGGTGCTTTTGTTTTTGCCAGGATCACCATGCGTGAGTTTCGGGAAATACAAAAAGAACGGGAGAAAACAAAACAGGAATATGATAAAAAACGAAATCTGATGCTTTCGGATATCGCCCATGATCTTCGCACGCCGATGACGACTGTCGCGGGATATGCAAAGGCTCTTTCCGATGGGATGGTCACAGAGCCTGAGCGGAGACAGGAGTATCTGGAAGCCATACAGAATAAGTCCGTGCGGATGAATGATCTCATCAATTTGCTGTTTGAGTATGTCAAGCTGGATAGTGATGGTTTTACACTGGACCGCAAACTCATTGATTTATGCGAGCTGCTGCGGGAAAATGCAGCTCTTGTCTATCCGGATGCGGAGTCCGCAGGGATGGAGCTTGAGGCAGAGATTCCGGAGGTGCGCATGGAGATATCTGCAGATGCCATGCAGCTTTCCCGGGTAGTGACGAATCTTCTCACCAATGCTATCCGGCATAACCCGGCGGGGACGAAGATCGGGATCCTGATGCAGCAGGAGTTTGACCGGATTGATGTTTTGATTGCGGATACAGGAGAGCAGATTCCGCAGGAACTTTCAGAAAAGCTGTTTGAGCCTTTTGCGAAAGCGGATTCCTCCCGGGCAGGAGGAGGGAGCGGCCTGGGGCTGTCCATTGCCAGAAAGGTGGTGCAGATGCACGGCTGGGAGCTTAAGCTTGTGCAGCAGCCACAGATCCGGCACTATCCGGGGGCGGAAAGATACTCGAAGGCTTTTGTGATTCAGATCACCGGCCTGTAATAAATGTTCTTGTGTTTCCTGCCAAGATTGGATAAAATATAGTTGTGAGTATACAGAAAGGGGGATTCATATGCCGACAATACTTGCTCAGGCAGATCCGTTTATTGTACTCTGGGTTCTTCTGATCATCGCATTTGTGATTGGAGAGCTGATATCTGTGGGACTGACTTCCATCTGGTTTGCAGCGGGTGCGCTCGCAGCGCTGCTGCTTGCGTTGCTTGGAGTTGGACCATTGGTTCAGTTTGCAGTGTTCCTGATCGTGTCTATTGTTTTGCTTTTGTCAACGAGGTCATGGGCGCAGAGATTTATCAACTCCAGAACCCAGAAGACCAACGCGGACAGCATTATCGGACAGACGATCCGTATTGCAGAGAGGGTCAGCAACCGGGATCAGACCGGAATGGCCATAGTTCACGGGCAGGAGTGGACGGTACGTGCGCGTTCGGATGACGAGGTGATCGAGAAGGATCAGAATGCGAAGGTTGTAGAAATCAGTGGAGTGAAATTGATTGTTGAAAAGGAGGGCTAAATTATGCCGTTAGCAGGACTTGGAGTAGGAATGGTGGCGCTCATTATTTTGATTGTGATTGCGCTGGTCATTGTTGTAAATTGTATTAAAATCGTGCCACAGGCACATGCTGCAGTTATTGAGAGACTGGGAGGATATCTGACTACCTGGTCGGTGGGAATGCATTTTAAGGTTCCTTTTATCGACCGGGTTGCCAAGAAAGTACTTTTGAAGGAACAGGTTGTGGATTTTCCGCCGCAGCCGGTAATTACGAAGGATAACGTAACCATGCAGATCGATACTGTTGTCTATTTTCAGATCACAGACCCGAAGCTGTATGCATACGGAGTTGAGAACCCGATTATGGCCATCGAGAATCTGACAGCCACCACCCTTCGTAATATTATTGGTGATCTGGAGCTGGATGAAACACTGACCTCCCGTGAGACGATCAACACAAAGATGCGTGCAACTCTTGATGTTGCAACGGATCCCTGGGGAATCAAGGTGAACCGTGTCGAGCTGAAAAACATTATTCCGCCGAAGGCAATCCAGGATGCCATGGAGAAGCAGATGAAGGCAGAGCGTGAGCGTCGTGAGGCGATCCTTCGGGCAGAGGGTGAGAAGAAGTCTACGATTCTTGTGGCTGAAGGTAATAAGGAGTCTGCAATTCTGGATGCAGAGGCTGAGAAGCAGGCAGCAATCCTTCGCGCAGAGGCACAGAAGGAGGCTACGATCAAGGAGGCCGAAGGTCAGGCTGCAGCCATCCTTAAGATCCAGCAGGCAAATGCAGACGGACTTCGTATGTTAAAGGAATCCGCACCGGACAATGCCGTGCTGCAGCTTAAGAGTCTGGAGGCATTTACAAAGGCCGCAGACGGCAAGGCTACCAAGATCATTATTCCGTCCGACATTCAGGGCCTTGCGGGACTCAGTAAGTCCATCGTTGAGGTAGCGAAGGAGAACTAGAAGTTTCTTTGTAAACCAAATATAGTAGTTGACAGACAGGGCCGTTCCATAACTTGTGGAGAGGCTCTGTTTTTTGTGTGGGATTACAAAAGGTCTTTATTTGCAGGCGGGAAAATGGTATAATATGAATCAATATTGTATTTTGATTTTGTTTTTTTGAACCCTTCGGAGACGCCGGCCGGGTTCACAGACAGGAGTGTAAGATGAAATCAAAGGTTCGATTTAAAGGCAAGATGCGTGCGTATCTTTGCTGGCCGATGTATCTCACGGTTTTATTAGTACTGGCCGATGTGGGGCTGTATTTTTATGATGTGGTAACAGGAATCATCCTGTCGGGATTCATCGTGGTCTATTTTACGGTGGAGGTATGTCTTTACCATTACATGAAGCCGCAGCTTACCAACGAGATCGTCAATTTTGCCATGCAGTATGCCACGGTTCAGAGACGCTTGTTGAATGAATTTGAAATTCCTTATGCGCTCATTGATTATGCAGGAAAGATTTTGTGGGTGAACGAACGGTTTGCCGAGCTGACGGGGGTGGACAAGAATTATCACAAGTCCATAACGACCCTGTTTTCCTCTATTACAAGAGAATTTCTTCAGAAAAATGAAGGGCCGCAGAATGTTTGCGTCAAAAAGCAGGACCATATTTTTCGAATTTCCCTGAACCGGATCTACTTCGATGATATTACAGAGAAGAGTACAGAAATTGAGGTTAACGGATCGGAAGATTTTCTGACGGCATTGTATCTGTTTGATGAGACGGAGCTGAATCAGTATAAGAGGGAAAATATTGAACAGAAGCAGGTTTCTGCGCTGGTTTATATTGATAATTATGATGAGGCCCTCGACAGTATCGAGGATGTCAAGAGATCTCTTCTGGTGGCGTTGATCGACAGGAAGGTAAATCAATACTTTGCCAAGCGGGATGCCCTTGTGCGGAAGATCGAGAAGGATAAGTATTTTGTTGTGTTTAAATACAAGTACTTAAGCCAGATGATGGAGGACAAGTTCAGCATCTTAGAGGAGGTCAAGACCGTTAAGGTTGGCAATGAGATGGCGGTGACTTTGAGCATTGGAGTCGGAATTAAGGGTGCTTCCTATAATGAGGGCTATGAGCACGCCCGGGCGGCTATTGATCTTGCCCTTGGACGAGGCGGCGATCAGGTGGTTGTCAAAGATGGTGAGGAGGTTGCTTACTTTGGCGGCAAGGCCAAGCAGGTAGAGCGGAATACCCGTGTGAAGGCGAGGGTGAAGGCTCACGCACTTCACGAGATTATAGAGAGTCGTGAGAATGTCATCATCATGGGACACAGCATTACGGATGTAGATGCGCTGGGCGCCGGCATTGGAATTTTCTGTGCAGCCCGCGTCCTTGGGAAAAAGGCCCAGATCGTAGTCAATGATCCTACCAGCTCCATCCGCCCGCTGCTGGAGTGTTTTTCTCCGGATAAGGGGTACCCGGAGGATCTGTTCATCAACAGTGAGATCGCATTGGAGATGGTCAGCCGCAATACGCTGGTGATGGTGGTGGATACCAACCGGCCAAGCTACACAGAGTGTCCGGAGCTTCTTAAACGCACAGATACCATTGTGGTGTTTGACCACCACAGACAGAGCAGTGAAGTAATCGAGAATCCAATCCTGTCGTACATTGAGCCATACGCCTCCAG
The DNA here is from genome assembly GCA_945949045.1 of uncultured Lachnospiraceae bacterium. GTDB lineage: Bacteria > Bacillota > Clostridia > Lachnospirales > Lachnospiraceae > Roseburia. The sequence goes on along the minus strand of CAMFDG010000042.1, from coordinate 13,807 downwards.
TGCCTGCGAGATGGTGGCGGAGGTGCTTCAGTATTTCCAGGATGGTTTCAAGCTTTCGCCGGCAGAGGCAGACTGTATTTATGCAGGAATTCTGATCGATACGAACAACTTTATGACAAAGACCGGTGTCCGGACTTTTGAGGCAGCAGCCTATCTGAAGCGCTCCGGAGCGGAGGTGACGAGAGTACGCAAGATGCTGAGAAACGATATGGCATGCTATAAGGCGAGAGCGGAAGCAGTCCGTCATGCGGAGGTGTATCGTGGGGCCTTTGCCATTTCCGTCTGTCCCAGCGAGGATGTGGAGAGTCCGACGATCGTCGGGGCCCAGGCGGCCAATGAGCTGCTCAATATAATCGGAATCAAGGCGTCCTTCGTATTGACGGAGTATGCAGGTAAAATATATATCAGCTCCCGTTCCATCGACGAGATTAATGTGCAGCTGATTATGGAACGTCTGGGCGGCGGCGGCCATCTGAATGTGGCCGGGGCACAGCTTGTGGGCTGCACCATATCACAGGCCAAGCACAGGATCATGGAAACGCTGGACGAGATGATTAAAGAAGGAGATATACAGGAATGAAGGTAATTTTATTAGAAGATGTTAAAGCACTCGGAAAAAAGGGTGAGATTGTCAATGTCAGTGATGGATACGCCCGCAATGCGATTCTGCCGAAAAAACTCGGTGTGGAGGCAACCAGCAAGAATTTGAATGACTTAAAGCTTCAGAATCAGCATGCGGATAAAGTAGCTGCAGAAAATTTGGAGCACGCGAAGGAGCTTGCAGGTGTCATTGCAGAAAAAAAGGTAGTGGTTAAGATCAAAGCCGGAGAGGGTGGCAGGATTTTCGGCTCCGTTTCCACCAAGGAGATCGCTCAGGCGGCCAGAGAGCAGGCGGGGCTTGAGCTCGACAAAAAGAAAATGGTTCTTGCCGATCCGATTAAGGCGTTGGGAACCTATGAGATCCCGGTAAAGCTTCATCCGAAGGTAACGGCAAAGTTGTCGGTACAGGTTGTAGAGGAATAGCGAGGGGAAGCACATGGATGAGACATTGATCAAGCGGATCATGCCCAACAGCCTTGAAGCGGAGCAATCGGTGGTCGGATCCATGATCATGGACAAGGATGCCATTTTCACTGCAACGGAGATGCTCCAGACCGATGATTTTTACCACAAACAGTACGGAATGCTGTTTGATGCTATGGTGGAGCTGAATCGCGACGGAAAGCCGGTAGACCTGATCACTTTACAGAATAAACTGAAAGAAAAGGCCGTTCCGCAGGAGGTTTCCAGTCTGGAGTTTGTGGGAGACCTGGTCCGCGCGGTACCCACATCCGCAAATATTAAATATTACTGCAATATTGTCAAGGAAAATGCCATGAAGCGGAAGCTGATCCGGGTCATGGAGGATATTGAGAACGAATGCTATGCCGGTCAGGAATCCTTAGAAAGTGTGCTGGACAAAACGGAGCACGATGTGTTTGAGCTTCTTTCCAGCCGTACAACCGGGGATTATGTTCCGATTCGCCAGGTGGTTTTGAATGCTCTGGGTAAGATTGAGAAGGCGTCTCAGCAGAATGGTACGGTTACCGGTATTCCTACGGGCTTTATCGACCTGGATTACCGGACGGCAGGTCTGCAGCCATCGGATCTGATTCTTGTTGCAGCCCGCCCCTCCATGGGTAAAACGGCCTTTGTGTTAAACATCGCACAGTATGTGGCATTTCACGAAAATATGTGTACCGCTATTTTTTCGCTGGAAATGTCAAAGGAACAGCTGGTCAATCGTCTGTTTTCGCTGGAGGCGAGGGTGGATGCGCAGGCACTCCGTACCGGAAATCTCTCGGATGCCGATTGGACAAAGTTGACAGAAAGTGCCGGAATTATTGGAGATTCTGATCTGATCATTGATGATACGCCAGGTATTACCATTTCTGAGATGAGGAGTAAATGCCGCAAATATAAGCTGGAGAAGGACTTAAAGCTGATTATTATCGACTATCTGCAGCTCATGTCCGGTTCCGGAAGAAATTCCGATAGCCGTCAGCAGGAAATTTCAGAAATCTCCAGATCTCTGAAGGCTCTGGCCCGTGAGCTGAACGTTCCGGTGGTTGCCTTATCCCAGCTCTCCCGAGCAGTGGAACAGCGCCCGGATCATCGTCCGATGCTCTCAGATCTTCGAGAGTCTGGTGCCATTGAGCAGGATGCCGATGTGGTAATGTTCATCTATCGAGATGATTATTATAATAAAGATACAGAGTATAAAGGAATTTCTGAGATTATTATCGCAAAACAGCGTAACGGCCCGATTGGAACCGTCAATCTGGCATGGCTGCCGGAGTACACGAAGTTCGCAAACCTGGAGCGATAAGGGGGACGTTGTTCACACGGCTCTTGTGCATAAATATAAATACATGGTGGATACTACTTGAATTTTCCGTCCTTTTGTACTAGAATGATACTGACCGTAAGGTTAATAATGATCATTATTTATAAGGAGGAACTTTATTATGGCATACGTTATTTCTGATTCATGCGTTAGCTGTGGTACATGTGCAGGCGAGTGTCCTGTAGGAGCAATCTCTGCAGGTGCTTCTCAGTACGAGATCGATCCGGGCGCTTGCGTTGAGTGTGGTACATGTGCAGGTGTTTGCCCGACTGGTGCAATTTCCCAGGGCTAATTATAACGACATAATAACAAAACGAAGAGCTGTCTCATTAGCGAGACAGCTCTTTTTATTGTGGTAAGGAGGGACCCGCACTCTGTGCGGGAGGATTCCTTATCACCTACCCGTAAGGAGGGATCCGCACTTAGTGTGTGGTAAGGAGTATTAACCTGCGGTCACCGCATCACCCACCTTGTGAGATTTCTCCTTTTTCTTTTTTACTTTCTCTTTCTTGGAAAACAGGGAACGCTTGCTTTTTATTTTCCCGCGAATTGCAGCATCCAGCTTTTGGAAGCGCTCTTCGTCGGCATCCTCCTGTTCCCGGAAGAGGTAGTTCATTTCTTTCAGAACCGTTTCCCGGACCTCCTGTCCGATGTCAAGGCTTAATGCTTCGTTATTCTGGGCGATGGCCCGCCCCACAATATCACTCATCAGCTCCCGGAACTGTGCCATGCGCTCCTCGGCCGAAAGCTCCTGAACGGCAGGCTTGTCCGCCTCCTGAACCTGTGGAACATTGGCTGTGGCCGGAGCAGGCTTTTGCTGTGCCGTTGTCTGACTGGTATGTACATTTTTATCATTTGATGCAGGTGTTTTACAAGGCTGCTGCAGGGCTGCCGCAGGGACATTGGCGGGCGGTGGATCCATAGCTTCTCCGTTATGCAGGATCGCACGGATCGCCTTCAGCTGGTACCCTTTTTCTTTTAACTCTTTGATTCTTTTGAATTCCTGAATGTTCTCGCTTGTATAGTATCGATGTCCCATCTCATTGCGGGGGATGGTCAGATCGAGTTCCTCTTCCCAGTAACGTAACACATGAGTTTCCACGCCGGCCATAGAGGCGGCATCGGAGATCATGTAACGTACCTTTTCCACGATAAATTCTCCTCCTTTTTCCTTTAGCCTTAAGGTAACCAAAAGCAGTTACACCTTAAGAATATTATATCTGTAGAGGGAGACTGATTCAAACATTTTTCATCGCGTTTTTCTGACATATTCTGCGTTGCTGTTCACAGGGCAACATTTTTTGCCGCTTTATTTGACAAGTGTAGTTCATATAAACTATAATCAAGAAAAAGAATTTTCGACTTTAGCAGAAAGTAAAGTGATTATATATGGAAACAATGATAGAGAGGGTAGATGCGCTCCAACCGGATGTACAGATTATGGAGCGGGCCGGAAAGCTGATTGCGGCCGGAGAGCTGGTGGCCTTTCCGACGGAGACCGTGTATGGGCTTGGTGGAGATGCCCTGCGGCCGGAGGCAGCAGCGAAAATATATGCGGCAAAGGGCCGGCCTTCGGATAATCCGCTGATCGTGCACATTGCGGATTTTTCAGATATGGAGCGGGTGGCCAGAGAAGTGCCGGAGCAGGCCAAAAGGCTTGCGGACGCCTTCTGGCCGGGACCTCTTACAATGATTGTCTGGAAATCAGACGCAGTACCATCTGCTACCACCGGCGGGATGGATACGGTGGCGGTGCGGATGCCAGATCATCCGGTTGCCCTGGAACTGATTCGAAAAAGCGGCTGTCTCATTGCGGCGCCGTCTGCCAATACCTCCGGGCGGCCCAGTCCTACAGAGGCAAGGCATGTAGCCGAGGATCTGTCCGGGCGTATTTCCATGATTCTGGATGGCGGGTCGGTGGGAATCGGAATTGAATCCACCATTATTGACCTGACGGAAAAACAGCCGATGGTTTTAAGACCCGGTTATATTACGCCGAAAATGCTCTCCGACGTACTGGGGGAGGAGGTTGTCATTGATCCGGGTATCATCGCTGCAGATGATACCAGAAAGCCTAAGGCACCGGGTATGAAATACAAACACTACGCGCCCCGGGCGGACATGGTCATTGTAGACGGGGCAGAGACCACCGTTGTTGCAAAAATTAATGAACTGGCGAAACAAAGGCGTATGGAAGGAACAAAGGTGGCTGTTATCGCGACGGAGGAGACGAGGAATCGATATGATGCCGATGTAGTTCTTTGCATAGGGAAACGTTCGGATGAAGATGCGATTGCGCAGCATCTGTACCAGATTCTGCGGGAATGCGATGAGTTGGATGTAGGAGAAATATACTCGGAGAGTTTTCAGACACCGCGAATCGGTCAGGCGATCATGAATCGCCTGCTGAAGGCCGCCGGGCATACGGTCATTCATGTATAGATGGGGGATTTGAAGAGGGGGCATAGTATGGCATACACGAAAATTATTTTTGTGGCTCAGACAGGAACCTGCCGCGAGGCGATGGCTGCCGGAATTATGGCAGACTTTACTCTGCGAAATCCGGTAGAGATTCTCTCGAGAGGACTTGTGGTACAATTCCCGGAGCCGATGAATCAGAAGGCGGAGGCCGTGCTGATCAGCAATGGGATCAATGTGGAAAATTTTATTTCCCAACAGCTGACGGAGGAAGATTTTGAGGGCGCGCTGGTACTTACCATGGAAGCCGTTCAAAGGGAGCGGATACTGGAGCAGTTTGAAAATGCAAATCCTGAGGACGTGCAGGTACTGACGGAATATGTAGGCGATGAACTGGAAATACTGGATCCTTATGGAGGCGCACTGCCGGCGTATGGACTTTGTTACGAGACTTTGCGCAAATCAATCAAAAAACTTGTGAAAAAATTAAACGGAGGAGAAGAATAAAATGTCAAAAGTAGTCGTTATGGATCATCCGCTGATCCAGCACAAGATTGGAATTATGAGAAGAACTGATACGGGTTCCAAGGAGTTCCGTACACTGGTCAGCGAAGTGGCCATGTTGGAGTGCTACGAGGCCACCCGTGATCTGGAGCTTGCTGATGTGGAGATTGAGACACCGATCTGCAAGACTAAGGTGAAGGAACTGAAGGGAAAGAAGTTAGCTGTTGTGCCGATATTACGTGCAGGCCTTGGTATGGTGGAAGGAATGCTGGAGATGATTCCGGCAGCAAAGGTGGGACATATTGGACTGTACCGTGACCCGGAGACCGCAGAGCCGGTGGAATATTACTGTAAGCTTCCGGCAGACTGTGCCAACCGGGAGGTATTTGTGGTAGATCCGATGCTGGCAACCGGAGGCTCCGCAGTAGCGGCACTTCAGATGCTGAAGGAAAAAGGGGTAAAGAGCATTCGCTTTATGTGTATTATTGCAGCACCGGAGGGGGTCAAGCGCTTACAGGCAGAGCACCCGGATGTGGACCTCTACATTGGAGCGCTGGATGAGCGCCTGAATGACAAGAAGTATATCGTTCCGGGACTGGGCGATGCGGGAGACAGAATCTTCGGAACCAAGTAGATATTTGTAGAGTCACAGGAGGATCGCGATGAGTACGAAGAGGGAAGATTATATCAGCTGGGATGAATATTTCATGGGTGTTGCCATGTTATCCGGCATGCGATCGAAGGACCCCAACACCCAGGTAGGAGCCTGTATTGTCAGTGCCGAGCACAAGATTCTTTCCATGGGGTACAACGGGTTTCCAATGGGATGTTCGGATGATATGTTCCCCTGGAACCGGGAGGGTGAGGATAACAAATATTTTTATACCACTCACAGCGAATTGAATGCGATCCTTAATTATCGGGGCGGAAGCCTTGAGGGCGCCACCATCTATGTGACGCTTTTCCCGTGTAATGAATGCGCCAAGGCAATTATCCAGAGCGGCATTTGTGAAGTGGTTTACGACAGCGATAAATATGCGGACACCGCAAGTGTGATTGCCTCGAAGAAGATGCTTAAGGCGGCAGGGGTAACGTTGCGGCGGTATGAACATACCGGGAGAAATATTTCATTGGAACTCTAATAACATAAAAAGAGAAAGAGCGGGCTGTTACAGGAATTGTAGCGGCCCATTTGCATAGATCAGATATTCCTTTTCATTGCTTTAATTAAATTTAAAAGGGCATCAATTTCCTCTTCTGATAAACCGGACAGGTCAATTTCCTCTTTGCGTTCTAACCCCAATAAATAATCCGTACTTACGTGATATATTTTTGCAATATGAATCAGGATATCGTAAGAAGGTAAACGAAGACCTGTTTCATATGCACTGATTACAGATTTTGTAAGGCCCAATTTTTGAGCGAGTTGTGCCTGAGTCATGTTATGCTTTAATCGTAATGTTTTTAATGTGTTCCCAAAATCAACCATATGAAAACCTCCTTTTTCCTCATAATATCGTATTATTAGGATTTGATAGGTTGACTATGCCTTTAAATAGTTGACATAATAAGGGATATTATCTACAATTAGTAGGAAAAAGACAAAAGAAGGAGGCATAGTAATATGCGAAGAATGGGAAAAAGAATGGTTTCGGTTATTGCAATGGCAATGGTACTTGTTTTTTCAGTATCATGTATGATTCCACAGACAGCTATGGTGGTAGAGGCAGCTACGGTAAAACTTAGCAAAACCAGTGCGGTAATGTACCCAACGGAGACGCTTCAGTTGAAAGTACAAGGAACAAAGAAGACAGTAACCTGGAGCTCATCGAAGAAGAGTGTTGCCACCGTCAGCAGTAAGGGGAAGATATCTGCAAAAACGCCTGGTTCTGCAGTCATTTCTGCAAAGGTAGGGGGAAAGAGTTATAAGTGTAAGCTGACAGTTCGTAAACCTGCTCTTTGTACTAAAGGGGATAATTGTGAGAGAGAACAAATCCTTTTAAATGTTGGGAACAGTTACACACTGAAGTTGAGGGGAACCAAAGCAAAGGTGACTTGGAAGACCAGTAACAAAAAGGTCGCAACAGTTACAAATGGCAAGGTTAAGGCGGTTGGTGAGGGAGAATGTGCCATTACGGCTACTGATACCAAATCCAAGAAAAAATACATCTGCAATGTTCAAGTTACAAATTGGCTGCATGCAGAGGTTTCGTCACTGAACATGAAGGTTGGCGAGAGCAGAACAATTCGAATTGACTACGATATGACATGGGGCGATGTTCCATATGCTGCATATTATAACGAGGATGTTTCGAAAGGAAAAGAACTTTTAGACGGAGAATGGGGGGAATGGAAACCCAACGATAAATCCGATTATGATGGACCGGGGTATTGGACACTAAAAGTAACAGCTAAAAAACCGGGAAAAACGGTTCTGCGTATCACTGTTTCCGCAGTTCTTGATTCAGATGATTATCTTTGGTATGAGAAAGCAGGTGAAGAGGCTGATTTCTGGTACTATGCCGAAGATCAGGAATATATAGAAATCCCAATAACGGTTACAAAATAGGTAAAGATTAGAATGGAAATGCCTTTGCTCCGTACAATAAATACGGAACAAGGGCATTTACGTTACAGGAGGGCCTTCATCGGGCTTTTTTTTTATGCTTCATTGTGATATAAATAAATCATGAGGTGATGAGATGTCCAACACTAAAACATTACGACCGGTGGACCTGACATATTTGACGTGGTCGTTATCAAGATCATCCACCGGTACAGCCGGCAGCTTTTTGAAATCTTATGAGGAGATCAACGGCAGAAAATTTTATTATAAAATGTCCAACTACGACAGTGTCAGAGGGGTCATTGGTCATGAAAGTGTGAATGAGATTGTGGCGCAGAATATTGCAGATGCATTGCAGATGGAACACCTGCATTATGATCTTGTATACTGTCTGGTGAAGGTTTCAGACAAGGTGTTTCCAACCTGGGTCACAAGGTCCGAAGATTTTAAAAGACCGGGTGAGAGCAAAATGACCTTTGAAACATATTATGAAATCCTGCGTATGGACGGAGAAGACAAGCTTCATTTTATTGAGAGAATGCAGCTGCAGGATTATTTTTATCACATGTTTCTTCTGGATTATATTATTTGTAATAGAGACCGTCACGGAGCAAATATAGAGGTGCTGCAAAAAGGGGATACTTACCGCCTGGCTCCATTGTTTGATAACGGGTTATCCTTTATGTTCTCCTGTTATCAGGATGGAAATCAAATGTTAGAATTTGACAGATTGAAAGATGGTCCGGTCAATAATTATATTGGCAGCATGAATCTGTCGGAAAATCTGATGCTGGTGCCGGGGTATCTTCGGCAGAAGGCGGTTATTCCCACAAGGGAAATACTTTTCCGGGGATTGGAGAATGCAAAAGGTGCTGTACCGGAGGAATACTGGAATTGTATTTATGAAATGGTGAAGGAGCGTGTCACTTATGTTAAGAACATTTAAAATCATAAATGATTCGTTTGAACCGTCAAAGGAACATGCTGTTCTTACCTATGACGAAGATTCGGATCAGTATGCCATTCATATTCCTGAAAAGATGGATTGTAATGAACTTCCGGCCATTTTGTCCCTGCTTGCCAGGCAGGGAGTTCGACAGCTGGATGATAAATGGGCGAGACGTTTTGTGAAGGAGCGTGTGGTTCCGCCGGACCGGCAGAATATAGGGACCATCATGCGTGATCTGCACATGAAAAAATACAGTGAATTTCCAATCCTGGAGTACACAAGCGGAAGATGCTGCATGGATGATTTTTATCTGGAGGAAATCAGATAAGTTTCGGCAATAATGTATAAATACAAAAGAAAAAGTAAAAGGATTTTTGTGATTCTGTAGACAAACCAAAGGAAAATGGTATAATAAAGATTAGTTGTGAAAGTGTATAGAGGAGAGCCATGAAGAAGGATACAAGACAGGTGCTGGATGCGCTGGTACTGGTGTTCCAGTTCGGAATTAATATGATTGTACCGATTTTTCTCTGCTGCCTTTTAGGCATCTGGATCGGTAAGAAAACCGGGATTTCGTGGATGATGATTCCGTTCTTCTTCATAGGCGCACTGGCCGGATTTACGAATATTTACAAGATGGCCAGGAAAATATACAGTAGGAACGACAAGGACAGGAAGCATGTTAAGAAGGATCAATGAGGCACTGCCGTCACTTGTGGCGGGCATAATCGGATATGGAGTTGTAGTCCAGCTTGTCGGTGTATGGTTTGTAAGTGATAAGCTGGGATATTCCATTGGTCTGTGGTATGGCATTGCTATCGCCGTAGGACTTGCCGTCAATATCGCAATTGTAATTTTTGACTCTGTTACCCTTGGGGACAGCAAACAGGCACGAGTCAGGATTATTGCTAAATCCGTACTTCGCTACGTGGTTACAGCAATTCTGCTATTTATATTGGGATATTTCCGTTTTGGCAATCTGTTTACGGCAATCATCGGACTGTTGGGACTGAAGGTTTCGGCCTACCTGCAGCCGCTTTTCTACAAGGTGTCGGACAGACTGCACGGGAGGACCGGCGAGCCTCCTGAGGCGGGAGAAATTGAGAATGTAACTGCTCAGGCCCGGAACATTGAGGAAACTGGACAGATACAGATAGATAAGGAGGTGACTATGTGAATCAGGGAATTTTATTGTCGGGTGACATTGATTTTATGATCCATGGAATCATTCCGGTGAATTTCTTTGGGCATAAGGTGTGGATCACGGACAGCCACGCGTGCATCCTGATCATTATGGCAATCATGGTGGTCTTTGCAATCATCGCGAACCGTAAGCTTAAGCATGCTTCCGATAAGCCGATGGGTTTCCAGAACATCATTGAGCTGATCGTTGAGAAGCTGGATGGCATGGTGGAAAGCACCATGGGCAAATGGGCGCCGAAGTTCGTGAACTATATCAGTACGATTTTCGTCTTTATACTGATGAGTAATATTTCCGGATTGTTCGGGCTTCGCCCGCCGACAGCAGACTACGGTACAACGCTGGCGCTGGCGTTGATCACGTTTTTCATGATCTGGTTCAACAAAATCAAGCACCAGAGCGGAAAGCAGATCTGGACAGATATGTGTTCGCCGCTCCCGCCATGGCTGCCGATCTGGCTGCCCATCAATGTGGTCAGTGAGCTGGCTGTTCCGGTTTCTCTTTCCCTTCGTCTTTTTGCGAATGTGTTATCCGGAACCGTTATTATGGCGCTGGTGTACGGTCTTCTCGGCAAGATTGCTCTTGCCTGGCCCGCAGCGCTGCACGTATATTTTGACTTGTTCTCAGGAGCAATTCAGACCTACGTATTCTGTATGTTGACCATGACATACGTATCCCAGGCGTGTGACACGGAGGACTGATCAGGTCCGATTTTCACACAGGGAGAGTAACGAAGAAACTACAACATCAAATTATGTTTAAGGAGGACTTTACTATGAACATTTCAGGACAGGATTTAATCAGAGCATGCTCCGCGATCGGTGCCGGCCTTGCCGTTATCGCAGGTATCGGACCTGGTATTGGACAGGGTATCGCAGCCGGACATGGTGCTGCAGCAGTAGGACGTAACCCGGGAGCAAGAGGACAGATTATGTCAACCATGCTTCTTGGTCAGGCCGTTGCCGAGACCACAGGTCTGTATGGTCTGGTTGTTGCGCTGCTCTTACTTTTCGTTCATCCGCTGGGCTGATTGGAGCAGAACATGTAGCTGCCTCGGATAAGGGGACAGTTACAGATTCCAAGGAAAGGAGAGTAAGAGATTGTTAGCTGAACAGACATTTTTATTCAATCTTGACCCTCAGCTTGTGTTTGATGCAATCTTACTGGCAGTTGCCGTATTCTTTCTCTATATGCTGATGTCGTATCTGCTGTTCAATCCGGCGAGAAAGCTCTTAAAGGACCGCAAGGACCGAATCGCAGGGGAGATCGAGGATGCGAAGGCGGATAAGGAAAGCGCTGCAGCCTTGAAAGCGGAGTATGAAGAGAAGCTAAAGGGCGTGGACAAGGAAGCAGAGGCGATCTTGTCCGAGGCGAGACAGAAGGCTGTGAAGAATCAGGACCGAATGATTCAGGAGGCGAAGGAAGAGGCATCCCGCATTATCAAGCGGGCACAGGAAGAGGCCGAATTGGAGAAGAAGCATGCAATGGATGATATGAAGCAGGAGATGATCACCGTGGCATCCCTGATGGCACAGAAGGTCGTGTCTGCTTCCATTGATACCAATATCCAGAGTACGCTGGTGGATGAGACATTGAGAGAGATGGGTGAATCGACATGGCAAAGCTAGTTTCCAACACATATGGGGATGCTTTGTTTGAGCTGGCTCTGGAGGAAGGGAAGCTGGATTCCATGAGTGAGGAGGTTTCGGTTGTCGTGGAGGCAATCCGCGAGAATCCGGATCTGTCCAGTGTCATGAATCATCCCAAGATTGACAAAGAGGACAAAGTGAAATTAATCGAAGACATTTTCAAGGGACGGGTGTCCGATGAGCTGGTAGGTCTGATGCGGATGATCGTAGAGAAGGATCATTACAAGGAGATCTTGAACGTATTTACTTACTTTACAGACAGGGTTAAGGAGTACAGGAATATCGGCACAGCTTTTGTTACCTCTGCGATGGAACTTTCCGATGCGCAGAAGGCAGCAGTGGAGAAGAAGCTGCTTGAGACAACAAAGTATGTCAAATTTGAAATGCATTATGAGGTAGACGCCGGTTTGATCGGCGGCATGGTAATTCGGATCGGGGACAGGGTGGTAGACAGTAGTATCAAGACGAAGCTTTACAACCTGACCCGCGATTTATCCAAAATACAGTTGAAAGTAGGTGAGTGCGCTCCATGAATTTAAAACCAGAAGAGATCAGCTCTGTGATCAAGGAGCAGATTAAACGATACGCTTCCCAGCTTGAGGTGGCGGATGTGGGAACCGTTATCCAGGTGGCGGACGGTATTGCAAGAATCCATGGTCTGGAGAACGCAATGCAGGGAGAACTGCTGGAGTTCCCGGGAGAAGTTTATGGAATGGTGTTGAACCTGGAGGAAGATAACGTAGGTGCCGTTTTATTGGGCTCCCAGAAGAATATCAACGAGGGTGATACCGTAAAGACCACCGGACGTGTGGTTGAGGTTCCGGTAGGAGATGTGATGCTGGGACGAGTTGTCAATGCACTTGGTCAGCCCATTGATGGCAAGGGGCCGATCGCTGCCGACAAGTTCCGTCAGATTGAGCGTGTGGCATCCGGTGTCATTTCCAGAAAATCCGTAGACACACCATTACAGACAGGTATCAAGGCAATTGATTCCATGGTTCCCATCGGACGCGGTCAGCGTGAGTTAATTATCGGAGACCGTCAGACCGGTAAAACGGCGATTGCAGTGGATACCATTATCAATCAGAAGGGGCAGGGTGTGAAGTGTATTTATGTTGCTATCGGACAGAAGGCTTCCACAGTTGCCACCATTGTTAAGACGTTAGAAGAGTACGGCGCTATGGCATATACCACCGTCGTTGCAGCTACCGCCAGTGAGCTGGCACCGCTGCAGTACATTGCACCTTATTCCGGTTGTGCTATCGGTGAGGAGTGGATGGAAAACGGCGAGGACGTACTTGTTGTATATGATGATTTAAGTAAGCATGCAGCAGCATATAGAACCCTGTCCCTGCTCCTTAAGAGAGCTCCGGGACGAGAGGCTTATCCGGGTGATGTCTTCTATCTGCATTCCAGACTGCTGGAGCGTGCAGCAAGACTTTCCGACAAGCTTGGCGGCGGTTCCCTGACGGCACTTCCGATCATCGAGACCCAGGCCGGTGACGTATCTGCGTATATTCCGACCAACGTCATTTCCATTACCGATGGGCAGATCTATCTGGAGACGGAGATGTTCAACGCAGGTTTCCGACCGGCCATCAACGCAGGTCTTTCCGTATCGCGAGTTGGTGGAGCTGCGCAGATCAAAGCTATGAAGAAGATTGCAGCGCCGATTCGTACCGAGCTGGCCCAGTACAGAGAGCTGGCAGCTTTCTCGCAGTTTGGTTCCGAGCTGGATGCCGATACTACAGAGAAGCTGGCACAGGGCGAGCGCTTAAAGGAGATCTTAAAGCAGCCGCAGTATCAGCCAATGCCGGTTGAGAAGCAGGTTATCATTATCTATGCAGCTGTCAACAAGTATCTGATGGATATTCCGGTTGCAGACATTCTGCGGTTCCAGAATGAACTGTTTGAGTTTATTGATACGAAGTATCCGGAGATTCCGGGCTCCATTGCACAGACCCACGTGATGGATGAAGAGACGGAGAAGAAGTTAGTAAAGGCGATCGAAGAATGCAAGGCATCCTTCAAGTAAATAAAGGCAGGTGATAGAATATGGCCTCCATGCGAGACATAAAACGAAGAAAAAGCAGCATACAGAGTACGCAGCAGATCACCAAAGCCATGAAGCTTG
>CAMFDG010000041.1 GCA_945949045.1 uncultured Lachnospiraceae bacterium | reverse complement strand
AAATATCCTACCCTTATTATATCGTCAATTTCCCATTCTGACAACAGAAAAAGAAAGAGAGCACCTAGCCCTCTTCCCTATCGTCTCTCTGTTCACCAGTATTTTCAGCTTTTTTCTGTTCTAACAGATTCCTATGCCATTCCTCATCCTGATGCTTCATCTTTGCTTGAAAATCATCAAATTCCCGCATTTTAAATTCATTCGTTACGGTTGTATATACATCTAAGGAGATGTGGTACCTAATGAAAAAGACCGAAAAGAAACGACAAATAAAGGATATAAATATTCAAATCGGAGACCGTTGCAGAAAAGCCAGAGAAGCGGCTGGATATACACAGGAACTGTTAGCCGAGGTTATCGACAAAACCCCACAGTTTATATCAGATGCAGAACGCGGAATCAGCGGAATGTCACTTCCTACGATTATGAAATTATGCTCTACCCTATCCGTCTCAGCCGATTATCTGCTTTTTGGACGGAACGAAGACAACTCTCTCGACCTATCCGAACGGATATGCAATTTAACTGAACCTGAAAAAAGATTATTAAACGGCAGATCAATTTGACGATTCAGGCTTTTCATACACATAATAACTAATTGACTATCAAAACGCAACAAAGGCTATGCAGAATACTTTTCGTTCCGCATAGCCTCATTATTTCATTTCGCTATATATGCTATTTTAAACTTACAGCTTTGATTTTCCCCTTAAATCCTCTTGATTTCAGCAACTTCTGGTATATCTTATATTTCTCCTTCGGCACTTTGATAACAGCTTTCCTGTCGATGCCCTTAAACGCATTACCCCCAACCATTTTTTCTGTAAGTTTTGTTGATCTGATGGTAATTGATTTCAAATTTTTGCATCCATAGAAAGCATTTTTTCCAATTTTCTTTATATTACTACCAATGATAATCTTCTTGATTTTCTTATTATTTCTGAAAGCATTTGTCTGTATGGATGTGACCTTATATGTCACACCATCAATCTTTACCGTAGCAGGTATAGATACAGTACTTGTATTTTTCTTAATTGCGCCTGAGTACTGAACCGTTTTGCTCTTTTTACTCGTTACCACATATTTACTGTTTGTTTTGGTATCCTTTAAGACCGTTCCCACCGATGGCACCATTACTTTTGATTGCTCTGTTTTTGTACCCGTACCAGTAGTATCATCTTTAACAGTATTTTCTTCCTTTTGACCGTCAACACTATCTTTATTATTGACATTTTCTGTATGGTCGGAACTATCCGTATTCATGGAACCATCTCCATTTGCTCCGTTCTCTGGGTATTCCACCTGAGAGCTGTTATTAGCATTTGATCCACTGTCCTCTGGCTTCCCTTGTGAATCTGCATTTACTGGTAGATTGATAGCTACATCTCCACTTTCTGCCGTATTACCCGTATAATTTCCACCACCAGATTCACCATCTGTATTTCCATTATTTATATCACTGTTATTGTTACTTCCATTATTCGTATTCCCGCTGTTGGAAGAATTGGTTTCTTTGACAGGAATTGTGACCGCCTCAATCGTAGTTATATTTGTTCCATTTTCATCGCTAAAGAGCCGACTACATCCCTCACACTTCCAATATTCCGCATTCCCGGTTTCTGACACCGTAGGCTCTTTTGCTTCCACCTTAATCAAAGAATGTCCAACTGCAGCTACCGCAATATAATTTCTGCTTAACTCTGCCTGACATACACTACAATATTGAACTTCATCGTAAGAACCTCCATTGATGCAATCCGGCTGAATCTGATTTTCCATAACTGTCTTAGAAGGTGCATGAGCCAACTTACTGATACTTTCCGTTTTTGTTTCGCTGCAATTTTCACAAGAGTATATCATAATTCCATTTTCCGTACAGCTTGCCACTTTTGTAACAGTTCCGTTACCCCACAAATGTCCCAGAGCCATAATTTCTATAATATCTTTCTTTCCTTCACATCTACTGCAATGGAGAGATTTACTTCCCTTATTGGTACAATCTGCTTCCCGGTCAATAGTGTACTCATCATCCCAATCATGCCCTAATTCGGAAATCTCAACTGATTCACGCAATGTGTCTCCACACAAAGAGCAAATTGTATGACCAATACCTTTTTCCGTACAGGTCGGCTCCAAATCTACAATTATATCTAAATTCTCCTCACAGTCTGCTCTTGTAATAGAGATTTCTTCCGAAGTTGTTTCATAATAGCAACCATCCTCTGCAGTATAAATTGCGGTCGCTGTTACCGTTTTACCTGCAGCAATAGTCTTCTCCCCATCACCGTCGTTCCATTCCCAGCCCTTCGGTAAATTCATACTGTCTGCAACAAATTTTACTGTATTGGCAACAGATATTTCCTGTTCCGGGATGTTAAGTGGTTTTTCTCTATTTCTAATCGTGCCAACCTCTGCCGTTGCTGTCAATGAAGAAAGAACATAGTTATCCTTATCAGTTCCCGAAAGTTTAATGTTGGTAGCTGTTATAGTCTTACCCGTACCTATTTCAGAATCATTGTAACTGAAAGAAAAACCAGCTACAGACACACTATCTGCAGACAATACACCATTTAATTCGACGTTTAGCGAACTAATGGCATTCTCTGTCGAAGATGTTCCATCATATATTTTAGATATACTGCCACTAATATACGGTGTAACGGTCTTAGGGCTGATTTCAATTGGTTCACTTGTCACGCTGGATGCTTTTAAGGTTGGTGTATCTGCTATGGATGCCACCAAATAATATACTCCCGCATTACTTGGCGCAGACTCTAGCTTATTATCTTCTGATACACTATCCTTATACCATGTAAAATTCACATCTTGATAATCTGCTCCTGTGATGGTAAGCTGGCTCTCTGCCGGATTTGAAAGCATATCACCAGAATAGGTCGCAGATGGATTGTAATTTTCAAAAGCGATACCTGTTTCATCTCTTGTAACGATTTCAATTGGAAACTCTACTACATTGCTGGCATAGTGTGTATTACTCATAACATCCAGGTTGACATCTTCTGCAAATATTTTGAGTGTATACGTTCCATCTTCCAACTTCTGCGGCATTGGTATTTTAATCTCTCCACATCCTGTATTGGATAATCCTTTTTCTCGATCAGATATTCCCCCATAATAAACAACATTTCCGTTCTTATCTTCTATCAAAGCAGAAATTTGATCATAACAGATATATTTTCCCGGACAATGCCACTCTCCCCAATCAAAATCTCCTATTGCAGTAATATTGATATCAATCGTATCTCCATATTCTAGCGTTCCACTGTCTAATCTCTCACAGGAAAATGTTGTATTACCATCAAACAGGGTTAAATTCCATGTCTGATTACTTGTTTGAATCGTAGTCGGAACAAAATTTTCATGGTCACATTCGTAATCGGCTCTTATAAAAAAGATGCTGGATTTATCAATATTGAAAGCCGGACTCACTCCAAAATTTTGCAAAGTCACAAGTTGATTTTCTATCGTCCCCTTTGTTGTAACAATTTGTGTTTTATCCGATGTATCTGAAACAGAAGAACGCAATGCCCAGCTTTTGTTTCGTGTTTTTATTAGGCTTCCAGACTCACCTGCCCCCTCGTAATATCCATATGCTCCATGTGTTGCTTCCCTTGAATCCAAAAGAAATATTTTCTCTCCCGTTAATTCCGAATAACTATTACCTATATGATCAATCCATGATGAATGACTGGTATTATAGCTTTCTGTGATAATCCCAGTTTCGTATTCTGAACCACATGCGGAAAAATAACCATATGAATATTTGGTGTAAGGCTCTGCTATCCCTGTCTCACTATTTAAATAAAGATACATATCACTGTATTTCCAATCATTTGGCTTTAATTGCCCGTTATCTGCATTTTGCCTATCATTATCAAATACTCTGGCTTCTAACACGTTATTGAGTTCCAACAACATGGTATGTGTTCCATCTATCGAAAAATCAGTAGTATCACTATCCAATACACGATATTTAGTAGGCTAATTCATAATATGACCAAAATTTATGTAACTTCCGGTTCCATTTGACCATTGTGCATCCTGACTCTTAGCAGGTGTCGGATCACTAATTCCAACAATTTTTCCATCAATATTAAGATTGACATTTCTTATCTCTCGCTCTGTTGAGACTTTTTCCTCTGTTCCTTCCGCCTCCTCTGCGTATACTGCCTGCTCATTACCCGGCAACCAAATGATGGAAATAGCAAGCACTGCCCCCATAACTCTGGCAACCAATCTCCTCATAACTCTAGGTTTCCTTTCAAAAATTTTACACCGCATATTCCAGCCTCCTTCTTCGTATTCCATAAACCATCAATCTATGCAGACTTACGAACGCATACAAAGGCTTATGGTATATTTTAAGACAATGATACCAACTGTCTTTTTTTGTTATAATCGAGGCGTACACTTATATTTTTCAAAGGCTGGGCTGAACTGCTATAGATTTTTAGCATTTTTTACCTGTCTGCCACAAACTTGCACCATCAATTTTCCAACAAAACAATTTGCAATATATTTGCTATAGTTTTCAATTCTTTGCAATATATTTTCAGCAAAGCTTTCACAAAAAAAGAAGCATACCCTTTACAGTATGCCTCTTCTCGCAAAGACTTCTCTCACATGAGTTTTCCTAAAACATCATCAAATCCCTCTGGCAACTCATCACTATACTCTGGTAGATTATCCTTTGAGTCTTCTTCTGTTGCCTCCTTGGCTGTTAGGTCAGAATTTATTAAAATACCATCCGTATTGACACCATTCATTCTGACGAGAGTTGCCAATAGAACGGAACTTAAGGACATCAATTCTTCCCTGACCACACCCGGCACCTGATGTAAGTACTGATCAAGTTCATCCTTTAACATCCATATTATATCCTCTTCTGGCTTTCCACTTGCCTTATTTTTAAAATGCTCCTGCAGAACCCCTTTCACATATGTAGGCATAGACAGTCCCAGACCATTTTTTTCACATTCCAGTTCCCGGTACAACTCCATATCCAAAACATTTTCCTGCTTAAATCTGAGAGTTATGATTTTATCATCTGCCAATTATGCCACCCCCTGCTTCTTTACAATCTGATAAGCAAGAAACTCATAGCCTTTTGCATTTGCATGAATGTCGCAATCATATGCAATATTAGGTCTATGCTCCGAAAAATTCTTTACAGCCGCAGCACCACCACCCACATAGATAATATTCGTATAATCCAGATTGTACTCCCTCTCCTCCAATTCCAACTCCAATCCATGTATTTGTTCCCGAATCATATCACGCACATGATTTGCCTGTACCCTCGGCAAAAAGCTGTTCTGTCTTAAAATCACCTTTAGAATTTCGCTCTCCGGAATATTCTTTCCATACTGTACCTGTAAGCTCCCCTGTATCTGCCGCATCCACTTTACCATTGCCTTTTCAATGGTGACAGATTTGCTTTCAACCGGAAGTCCTCTTTTCAGATATACAATATCCGTTGTCTTACTTCCAATATCCACAATGAGATAATCTTCTTTCATATTTCCCAATCGTGGCGAGATTGCAGAATAACACTGTGGAAAGACAAATACCTGACGAATATCCACATCATACCGGATTCCCTCAAACTCATATTTCAGCATAGGCTTCTGGTTGTAATACTCAATCAGTCGCTTTTTCTCCCTGCCATAATCAGAAAAAGGGAGCCCAACTGCAAGAATGACATCTGCTTTCTGAACTCCCTCTAAACTTAATTCTTTTGCAATCGCAATCATAGTAAGTAATCTGGCATTTTCATCGGATATTTTATCTTCTGTAATTGCAGCTCTGCCTTCACCCACCTTGTAATATTTTCTGTCATATTTCAGGGAATGTTCCTGAATGGACGGCTCAACCTTGCCCATTGTATAAACACCATTATCAAATATCTGGTTTGCCGTCTTTCCAAACTGATAGCCATTGTCAAAACCAATAATATACATTCCATTGCTCAGTTTTATCATGCTGCCCTGCCTCCTTCCTCACACTCCAGCACTTCCAAAAATGTCATACTTCCGGAATCCAAATAACCCCACTCATCATCTGAATTGATAAATCCCTCATTCCATTCAGAATCATCAATCGGCAATTCCCCAGTAGTAATAAATGTGCCATAAAAATTTACAAAGATCCCTTGTTTATATCTGCAAGGCGTCCCATCACTGTCTCCATCTGCCAGTTCCCAGATATGAAATCCTTTCGGTACAGAAGTTCTAACAATTCTCATGTCATTAAAATACCCTCTGACACCTCGTATCTCCTTTGGTGTCCATCTTTCCATTGTTGCATCAAATCTCATTTTCGTATTCTCCTTTTCCATTCAGTAGTCTTAAATACAGTAGCCTTAACCTGCGTATTTCTATTTTCTATGCTGAAATCATGTCAAGAAATTCCTGCTCCGTAAGAACTGGTATCCCCATTTCCCTTGCTTTTGTCAGCTTACTACCGGGCTTCTTACCACAGATAACATAATCTGTCTTTCTGGTGACCGAATTTCCTGCGACTGCTCCAATACCGACAATCTTTGTGTTAATGTCATCGCGAGTAAAATTCTCAAGCTTTCCGGTCGCTACGATTGTGCAACCAACAAATGGGTTATTGTTTTTTCCCTTTGCCATAATTCAAATCCTCCTTTTCTTGAAATAAAACAAGGGTACTCCACCATTGGCAGAATACCCATAACACAAAAATTCCGCAGGACAAATTTACTTTCTGTCCTACGGAACTTATTATAATTTTTTAAAAATTACGCCAATTTTGTCACCAAATTGTCACCAAATGGCGTTTTGTCACCATAAAAACCTAGTTCAAACCCGCATAAACACTGGGTTTTACTTATCTAATGACTTCATCGTCGGGAATAATAAAACATCACGAATTGCAGCACTATCCGTAAGCAACATCACCAGTCGGTCGATTCCGTATCCGATTCCACCCGTCGGCGGCATACCGATCTCCAATGCATTGAGGAAGTCCTCATCCGTATGTTCTGCCTCGTCATCCCCGGCAGCGGCGTTGGCATCCTGTGCGGCGAAACGCTCACGCTGGTCGATGGGATCGTTGAGCTCGGAGTATGCGTTACACATCTCCCAGGTGTTGATGAACAGCTCAAAGCGCTCCACCTTGCCGGGGTCGGACGGCTTCTTCTTGGTCAGCGGGGAGATCTCGATGGGGTGATCCATGATAAAGGTCGGCTGGATCAGTTCCTTCTCGCAGTACTCCTCGAAGAAAAGGTTAATGATATCCCCCTTCTTATGACGGTCTTCATACTCAATGTGATGCTCGTCCGCCAGCTTCTTGGCTGCTTCATCGTCCGGCACTTCATCGAAGTCGATACCGGTATATTTCTTGATGGCATCGTTCATGGTCAGACGCTCGAAGGGCTTGCCCAGGTCAATTTCGATGCCGTTATAGGTAATCTTCGTGCTTCCGCAGACCTTCTCTGCCAGATAACGGAACATGGATTCGGTAAGCTCCATCATGCCCTCGTAATCCGTGTAGGCCTGATACAGCTCCATCAGGGTAAATTCCGGATTGTGGCGGGTATCCACACCCTCGTTACGGAATACACGGCCGATCTCGTACACGCGCTCTAACCCGCCGACGATCAGTCTCTTCAAGTAAAGTTCAAGAGAAATACGAAGCTTCACGTCCTCATCCAAGGCGTTGTAATGGGTCTCGAAGGGTCTTGCCGCCGCTCCACCCGCGTTGGATACCAGCATCGGGGTCTCTACCTCCATGAAATCGCGGTCTGCTAAGAAGTTCCGGATTTCGCGCAGAATCTGGGAACGTTTGATGAATACTTCCTTGCTTTCCGGGTTCATGATCAGGTCCACGTATCTCTGGCGATAACGCATATCGGTATCGGTCAGTCCATGGAACTTCTCCGGTAAAATCTGTAAGGACTTGCTGAGCAGGGTCATCTCCTCCGCATGGATGGAAATCTCTCCTGTCATGGTGCGGAAGGCATAGCCCTTCACACCCCAGATATCACCGATGTCGGATTTCTTAAAGGTCGCATACAGCTCCTCTCCGATGGAATCCCGGGCTACATAGATCTGGATATTTCCCTTTAAGTCCTGAATGTTGGCAAAGGATGCTTTTCCCATCACACGCTTGAACATCATACGTCCTGCGATGGATACACGAATCGGATCTGCATCCATGATGCTTCTGCGCTCCTCATAATCCTTTTTCCGGGCTTCCTTTGCCTCTGCCTCATCCATACCATCCGCATTAAACGGCGCACGACCTGCCAGAAGCTTCTCCTCGTGTACGGTATACAGTTCCTTTACATCTGAGGTATGATGCGTCACATCATACTTGGTAATCTGAAAAGGATCCTTTCCTGCTTCCTGCAGATTCGCCAGTTTCTCCCGGCGCACCTTCAGAAGCTGGTTAATGTCCTGATTCTGTTCTGCCATTTTCTATTCCTCTCTTATTGCCACAAAAATTATTCTACGGTTGAACGCTGGATCTCAAGCACCTTATAGGAAAGCTCACCGGCCTGTGTCTCCACGGTTACGGTATCTCCAACCTTCTTTCCAAGAAGGGCACGGCCTACCGGTGACTCATTGCTGATCTTACCCTTTAAGCTGTTTGCCTCAGTAGAACCGACAATTTTGTACTCCAGTTCCTCATTGAATTCGCAGTCAAGGATCTTTACCTTACATCCGATGCTGATCTTCTCCAGATCAACCTCTTCCTCGACAACAACCTCTGCATTCTTTAAGATCTTCTCGATCTCCTCGATACGAGCCTCGATATCACGCTGCTCGTCTTTCGCTGCATCGTACTCTGCGTTCTCGGACAAATCGCCCTGCTCACGAGCCTCTTTAATCTTCTGTGCGATTTCGCGACGTTTGTTAACCTTCAGCTCCTGCAGCTCATCTTCCAGTTTCTTGAGACCTTCATAGGTCAAGATGTTCTTCTTATCCATTTCCTTTACCCCGATTTCTATATATTTTTCAATTACCCTCATAAATAACTAAGGTATTATATCGAATTGCCCGTGTTATGTCAAGATTTCTTCCAATTCCTCATAGCTTTCCACCTGATTGATCGCCACCCGCAGATGGGAAGAATTGGGGTAGCCGGCCGTATACCATGCCGCATGCTTGCGAATCTCCCGTAAACCCACATGCTCGCCCTTGTATTCGATCAGCATTCCGGCATGCCGCAGGATCATCCGGGCGACCTCCTCGAAGGACGGCTTTTCCAGGTGTTCCCCGGTTTCAAAATAATGAAGAATCTGCTTGAAGATCCATGGATTTCCCTGGGCACCTCTGGCGATCATGAAGCCGTCGCAGCCCGTCTGCTCCTCCATGGCTATCACATCCTCTGCCGTCAGCAGATCCCCGTTACCGATCACCGGAATGGAGACCGCTTCCTTGACTCTTCGGATGATATCCCAGTCTGCCTTCCCTGAATACCCCTGCTCTCTGGTGCGCCCGTGAACAGCAATGGCGGCAGCACCTGCATCCTCGGCAATCCTGGCAATCTCCACCGCATTCACGTGATCGTCATCGAAACCCTTGCGTATTTTGACGGTTACCGGCTTCTGGATAGCGTTTACCGTTTTGCGAACGATTTCTCCCACAAGGTGAGGGTCCTTCATCAGGGCTGAGCCTTCCCCATTGTTGACGATCTTCGGCACCGGACACCCCATATTGATGTCCAGAATATCAAAGGGCCGGTCCTCAATCTGATGGGCAATTCCTGCGATAATATCGGGATCAGACCCAAACAGCTGCAGAGAAACCGGATTTTCCCGGGAGTCAATAGTCAGAAGCTCTTTCGTATTACGGTTCTTGTACAGAATTGCCTTGGCACTGACCATTTCCATGCACAAAAGGCCCGCTCCCTGCTCCTTACACAGCAAGCGAAATGGCAGGTCTGTTACGCCTGCCATAGGAGCCAGTATTAAATTGTTTGGCAGTGTCACACTGCCTATAGTGAGTGGTCTTATCATCTCTATTTTATTTTCCGGTTCTGTTTTTTATACACGCGGTAAATGCCTTTTAACGTGAGATTCTGATCATAGACATCCACCGCATCCGTTTCGCTGGCAATGATGCGCCCAAGGCCGCCTGTCACGACGGTCTTGACATTATCCAGTCCAACCTCTTCCTTCACTTTATTAATGATATATTCCGTCTGCCCGATCTGCCCGTAAACCAACCCGGACTGCATACTGGTAATCGTATCCTTTCCAAGAATCTGATCCGGTTTCTTAATCTCAATCTCCGGCAGCTTCGCTGCATCCTCCCAGAGCGCCTTCGCGGAAATGCGGATCCCCGGAGCAGTAATCCCTCCCAGAAAGGAGCCTTTTTCATCGACAAAATCATAGGTGGTGGCTGTCCCAAAGTCAATGACCAGCACGGGGCCACCATAAATTTCGTAGGCTCCCACCGCATCCACAATACGGTCTGCACCGATCTGCTGAGGATTCGGCGTCACAATACGAATCCCTGTCTTAATGCCGGCCTCCACGACAATCGGTGTAATATGAAAATATTTTACCAGCCCACCGCGAAGGGAATGCATCACATTCGGCACAACGGAACAGATGATGGCATCCTCGATATCCGTAGTTTCGATATTGTTCCGTTCCAGAAGGTTGGACAAAATCATGCCGTATTCATCTGAGGTCCGGGGCATTTTGGTGGTAATGCGAAAACTTGCCGCAAGTTCATCCTCCCGAAATACGCCACAGGTTATATTCGTGTTGCCCACATCGATCGTCAGTATCATTGGTTAGTCCTCCTCTTCCTCAAATCCTTCACCAAGATATAATACCCGGTAATAGGTTTCCAGTGCCTCCAGCAGATCTCTCTTTTCATTCTGATACTGCTTGATCTTAAGAGCGCTTCCGATCTCATCGTAGAAAAAATCATTTTCCTCACAGGAGGTCCGAAACTGCAGACACCCATCCGCATCAAACACAAGCTCCAGGATCCCTCCTACATCTTCGGTGTAGAGCACACACATGATTTTAAGTTCCTCCCGGATGGCCTGGGGCAGGTCGTTAAAGTTTTCATTCAGGTAAAATTTTTTCTGATATGCGTTGGATACGCACAAAATCACTTCATCAGACATATCCGTATATTCCTCTCACAGAGACCTCACCTGAGGATACGAGCTTGCGCGATTCCCACGTATCCACGATCAGTTCTCCTTTTTTGGTAATTCCCATGGCTTTTCCCTCGAAAGGCTCCTTCGGGTCCAGCACCTTCACCTGCCGTCCCATATTGACCAGCATCAGGTTGTACTCCTTGTACAGTCCCTCCATATCCTCGGTCTCCAGATAAACGGCATAGTATTTCTCAAATTCCTCCAGAAAAGCCTCAATCAGATCCGCCCGATGAAACCGTTTCCCACAGGAAAGGAGCAGAGAGCCTGCCGTCTCACGGATTTCCTCCGGAAATTCCTCGTTGTGCACGTTGATCCCGATTCCGATGACAATATGGTTGATATAATCAAATTGAGCACTCATCTCCGTCAAAATCCCACAGATTTTCTTTCCATCGATGACGATATCATTTGGCCACTTAATCTGAGCATTCTCCCCGGTCACACGGGAAATTGCCCCGGCCGTTGCCATAGCCGCAACCAATGTCAGCATGGATGCGTTGTTGGGATTAATATCCGGTTTAAGGAGCAGGGTCATGAAAATACCTGTGCCGTGGGGAGACTCCCAGGCACGGCCTCTTCTGCCCTTGCCGGACACCTGCTGGTCCGCTACCACCAAAGTACCGGCGGGATGGCCCTCCTCCGCCAGCTCCTTGGCCTTGGTGTTGGTGGAATCAATGCTGTCAAAATAATGGATCTCGCAGCCGGCCCACTCCGTGGCGCGAATGCTCTCCAGCTCCACCTGATCCATCACATCCGGAACAGACAGGAGATGATACCCCTTATTCTGGGCCGCCTCGATCTCATAGCCGGCTTCCTTCAGCTGGTTGACGGCCTTCCAGACCGCCGTCCGTGACACCCCAAATTTGTTACAAAGCTCCTGTCCGGACACATAGCCCTCCGTCTCCCGGAGCATCCTTAGTATTTCCGCTTTCATATTCATCCCTCTAGTCGGATAATGTTGCCTTCATAATTGCTTTGATGGAATGCATCCGGTTTTCAGCCTCGTCAAAGACAACCGAACGTTCGCTCTCAAATACTTCATCCGTCACTTCCAGTTCCGCAAGCCCGAACTTCTCATATACCTGTTTACCGATAGTGGTCTTTAAATCATGGAAGGCAGGCAGGCAATGCATGAAGACAGCACCCGGCTTTGCGTTCTCAAAGGCCTTGGCATTTACCTGGTAAGGCTTTAGATCATTGATTCGCTCTGCCCAGGCCTCCTCCGGCTCTCCCATGGATACCCAGACATCCGTATAGATAACATCCGCATCCTTCGTGGCCTCTGTGACGTTATCTGTCAAAGTAATCGTTGCACCGGTCTGGGATGCCACATCCGCACAGTAATCCACCAGCTTCTTGTCCGGATAATACTTCGGATTGGTGCAGGCGACAAAATGCATGCCAAGCTTTGCACAGGTCACCATAAGGGAATTGCCCATGTTATAGCGGGCGTCTCCCATATATACAAACTTCACACCCTTCAGTGTTCCCAAATGCTCCCGGATCGTCAGCATATCTGCGATCATCTGCGTCGGATGTGCCTCATTGGTCAGTCCATTCCACACAGGCACGCCGGCATATTCTGCCAGCTCCTCAACGATCTCCTGACCATAGCCCCGGTATTCGATTCCGTCAAACATTCTGCCCAGCACCCGTGCGGTATCCGCTATGCTTTCCTTTTTGCCGATCTGGGAACCGCTGGGATCCAGATATGTGACATGCATACCAAGATCATGGGCTGCCACCTCAAAGGAGCAGCGGGTTCTTGTACTGGTTTTCTCAAAAATCAATGCGATATTCTTACCCACGAGACTGTCATGCATGATTCCCTGATGCTTTTTCTCTTTCAACTCTGCAGACAAGTCGATCAGATAGGTAATCTCCTCCGGTGTGAAATCCGCCATCTTCAAAAAATTCCGTCCCTTTAATGTCATCTGCGCTTCCTCCTACTCGTTTATACAATGAAGCCATTTTACTCCATTTATCCGCTGATTACAACCCGTCTGTACCATCTTCCCACACTGATTTTCGCGCGGCCCCGCCTGCCGCCGGGATTCTCCGGGGATGGACAGGGGCGCCCAAACATCGGTTTTAGACATCTGTTCAGATCCCTCCTCATACATTCGCAAAACCGGACTTATTTCCCAAATTGGACATATGAGAAAAAATTTGTTTCCTACATCCCAATTTCCATGATTAAAACATCTTATAAAAGCACGATTGGGCATATAGCCCAACTGCTTACTCTCCACGCCCACATTTTAGGCATCTGACGGGATGTAAAAATCATATTATTAGTTCCCACGCCCAAAGCATCAAATTTCAGACGAAAAATGAGCGCGAAATGGGCAGTACATTTTGATTTTTCATATATATGCCCAAAGTCACACTTAACAATCTCGATTTTATGAACAATAGTTTCTCTGATTTGCATGAGGTTCTGAAATAGATACGGTTTCGCAAATAAAAAACAGAGCATGTAGCTATGCATACTCTGTTTCTTAATTCTTGGCTCAATCTAGAAAAATACAATGGGCCCGATCACAACGCCCGCATGCCCGCCGGATGCGAGTTTAAAGGATTTGGCTCCGCCGGTCGGATCACTGCCTGCCAGCGCTGCTCTTGCTGCCTGTCTTGCCCCTGCACACACACCGCTTGCCAGTCTCGACTCCAGACGTCCGGAGGATGCCGGTCCAAACTGTCCTCTCTGATAGATGACGTTGTAAATAGAATTCGGATAATTTCCGCTGCGCACACGGTTGACCACCACCGCTCCCACGGCTGTCATGCACTCAACGCCACAGCCACCGGCCTCGCACTGTACCAGTGCGGCAAGCAGCGTTTCCTCGTCCGCACTTGCCGCAAGGGATGCTCCTGTGGAACTTCCGGAAGATGCGGTCTGACCGTTTCCAGACTGGTCTTTCTTCGCAGCTGAAGCAGCGGCCTGTTCCTTCTTGGCCTGCAGCGCCGCCTGTTCCTCCTCAAGGGTAATGGCCTTGCCGGTCTTAAGGGAAACGTCTACATAATCTGCGCTGACATAACAGGTTGACGAATCTGTCTTCACCGCTACCCAGCCCTCATGCTTATTGGCCTTCTTGTCAACAGTAAAGCTCTCTCCTGCCGCCACCGCCTTGACTACCTCTGCGTCAGTGCTTGGGGCCTTCCGGACACGAAGTCCGTCCTTCTCTGCCTTTACAACCGTATCGCAATGCTTCTTTGCATATTTGTAAGCATCCGTTCCGGTTACACAGTACTCATTTTTCACATAACCTTTGACACTGCCTGATTCAATTCTGGTCCACTCGCTTCCTGCTTTTTTCACAACAGCGCGGTCGCCCTTTCTCATTTTTCCGACAATATCGGAATCAGCATCAGCCTTTGCGCGGACATACAGGAAGTCATCCACATCCGCCATCAGCTTATCTTCCCACTCCTTTTCCTGCGGGGAAACCGGAGTCTTTTTCTCTTTCTGTTCTGTATCCTCTGTCATTTCGGCCACTGCTTCGGCCTCGGATGGTTCCTCTTCTGTAACGGTATTCACTGCGGAAGCGACCAGATTTACCTGCTTCTTCTCCACAGAAACATATTGATCGAGAAGATCCGCTGCCTCTAACTCATACTCGCTCATGGTTGCTGCCACACCGGCAATGCCATTTGGCTCCAGCTGCGTATTCTCTGTATCATTTGTTCTTACAGTGCTTAATCCGTTCGTAGTAACTGCGGTAATTGACAATGCAATCGCAAGACTTGCAACGGCAATACTGTCAATCACTTTCTTGTTTGCTTTCATTGTGAACCTCCGTACTTGTTTTAACGCATTATATGCAGTAAGTATTACGCTTATGTTGCGTTTTTAAACACTTTGTTTCAAATGTTACAAGTTTGTTACGAACGGCATTGTATCACATGAAAACGCTTTTGTCAAATATTTACTCTATTTTTTGGGTTGTATCCTCCACAAAGTCATTTTTTTCACTCAAAAAATGGGTAGCAATAATCATATCCTCCCCATTCGTTCCTTTTATCATTCGTCAAAATATTACATTTTTTACATTCCTTTTACAATTCTTAAGGAAAAATCTCCTTCAGTACAGCAGAAACAATTCGGCTTTCCTCCTCCGATCTGCTTTCTGAGCGGGCATGTACCACATCTGATTCAGCGGTCTGATTTCTCTCCGGTACAGGCTCGTCCTCTTTCAGTACGGCATCGACATACTCCTCCACCCTGGTACAAATACGATTGATCTTTTTCCGAATGACCTCTGTCCGATGCGCAGTCACCATCAGTGTAATAAAAAAGATTCCCTGCATCAGCCAAAACAGGCCAAACAGCAATTCTCTCCAGTAAGTTTCAAGCCACGCTACCACCATTGTCATAGAAAACGCCTCCATTTCATATACTTTTCGTATCACTAATTTCATTATAATGAAAGAACGCTTACTGTGGAATATCCTATCGAACGCAAGTTTCGACAGAAATCGCAGGCCTTTCCTCCTTGACATTTTCCCTTATAAGTATAGAATGATAGGGAATCTTATTACCAATGAATTTAAGAATGAAAGAAAGAGGATGCACTCTTATGAAAAAGAAAAAGATTGTAATGACCGGCGGAGGTACCGCAGGCCATGTTACCCCGAATATTGCAATGATGCCAGCCTTAAAGGAGGCGGGCTATGAAATCACCTACATAGGCTCCTATAACGGCATGGAGCGGGAACTGATTGAAGCACAGAAAATTCCCTATATCGGAATTTCTTCCGGAAAGCTGCGCCGCTACTTTGACTGGAAAAACTTTACCGATCCCTTTAAAGTCTTAAAGGGCTATGGGCAGGCCGTTTCTACCTTAAAGAAACTTAAACCGGATGTTGTCTTCTCGAAGGGCGGCTTTGTGTCCGTACCGGTGGTTCTGGCAGCAAAGCACTGCCACATTCCGGCAATTATTCACGAATCCGATATCACGCCGGGGCTGGCCAACCGCATCGCCATCCGCGGTGCTAAAAAAGTCTGCTGCAATTTCCCGGAGACCATGAAATACCTGCCGGAAGATAAGGCTGTTCTGACCGGCTCCCCGATTCGCCGGGAACTGTTTTCCGGAGATCCGGAAGCTGCAAGGAAGCTTTGCAGATTCCCTGACCATAACAAACCGGTTCTGTTAATTATCGGCGGCAGCTCCGGTTCCAAAGCCATCAACGAAGCTGTCCGCAAAATCCTTCCGGAGCTGCTGGAGGAATTCTATATCATTCACCTGTGTGGCAAAGGGAATCTGGACAATCAGCTGAATGGGCTCATCGGCTATGCGCAGTTTGAATATGCAAGCACAGAGCTCACAGATATGTTTGCGCTGGCAGACATGGCAGTCTCCCGCGCAGGCGCCAACTCTATTTGCGAGCTGTTAGCGCTGCGTAAGCCCAATATCTTAATTCCCCTTTCTGCTGCCGCCAGCCGGGGTGATCAGATTCTCAATGCAAAATCTTTTGCCAAACAGGGATTTTCCTATGTTCTGGAGGAGGAAAATGTGACAGATCAGTCTCTGCTCACTGCCATTCATGAGGTCTATCAAAACAGGGACAAATATAAAAACGCAATGTCAGAAAGTGGGCAGATGGATTCCATCGGAGCAATTTTAAAAATTATTGAAGAAGAGTCCAAATAGCAGTTTCCCGCGTAAACAGCATTTAAACAGGCTCCGGGAATCCGTCCGGCGGATTCCCGGAGCCTTCTTAGTTTCATACGAATTACCGGCAACTACATGGGTTACATTTTCATCTCACTACAGATGGTTTTCATTTCCCCGTCGGAATACTCTTTGTGATCCCATTCCATGATTGCCTTTTCTCCTGCATATCTCGGGATCAGATGCATATGAAAGTGAAATACGGTCTGTCCGGCCTCCACGCCATTGTTCTGAAGCACATTATACCCGTCACAGCCA
This sequence comes from uncultured Lachnospiraceae bacterium, assembly GCA_945949045.1. Lineage (GTDB taxonomy): Bacteria > Bacillota > Clostridia > Lachnospirales > Lachnospiraceae > Roseburia. The sequence continues at coordinate 1,789 of CAMFDG010000041.1, read as the reverse complement.
AGGATCTCCTTCTCATGGGTGATGACCTTCTTGGCAAGCTTAGCTGCCTTGCCCAATGTCTCTTCATCGATTTCAAACATATTGGCAAAATGCTGCTTCGGCAGGATCAGGGCATGTCCCCTCGTTGCAGGGCTGTTATCCAGAATCACGCGAAAATCCTCGTCCTCATAAATCGTGTTGGTGGGAATGTCTCCGTTCGCCAGCTTGCAAAAAATACAGTTATCGTCTTTCATTTGATTATCCTCCTTCATTCTTAAAATGCAAAAATGCGATCCAGCATACGAAGCGTCTTAAAATTACCCTTTGCTGTCATCTCCCCGGTCATAAAGGCCCGCTGAAAGGTCATCCGTCCATCAATGATGGACTGCATCACATCGGCCCCCAGCTTCGCTGCAACATCCACATCCTCTTCCTCACCATAATAAACATTCACAAAGCTTCCTTTTGCAGAAATCTGCAAGGGCTTCTTCATGCCCTCGATCAGAAAAGAATAACGTGCTTCAAAATCCTCCACCGGCATATAATGATTCTGCAGCTCTTTCACGTAGGGAGCATCCGGGCCGGAATCCGATTGTCCGAGCATATCCCTAAACATGGATGCCAGCTCCTCGATATCCTCCTTCTGCTGTTTCACATAAGTATCATCGGACACATATTTGGAAAGCTGCTCACTTTCCTGCGGTGTCAGATTCAGTTCCTGCGTCCTGAGCACACTCTGACGCACCGCCTGATTACTGGTGGGAAGGTTCTTAATTTTCTGGGAGATGGTACGGTACAGATTCTCTGCCTTCTTCTCAATAATCAAGGTATAATCACGATTCATCTGAAAGGTCAGAAGATCCTCCACATATCCGCACAATCCCGCACAGGGCAATCCTCCAAGCATCTCCCATGCATTGGAAAGCGTCATCTCGCCCTCCCGCTCTCCATAGGTAGTGGACATGACGATGGGCTGCATATAGGTTTTGCTGATTTTCTCCTTATCTCCATACAGCCAGCATGCATCCAGGAACTGCTGCATATATCCTCCGATACCGAGCCATTCCACTGTGGTTGCCAGAATAATTCCATCTGCTTCCTTAAAGGTCTGTGGAAGCGTTGCAATTTCGTTCTTGTGCTCATAAATATTGTATCTTTCAATAGTCACTCGCAGTTCTTTCAGGACATCTTCCATTTTACTCAGAACATAAAGAGTCGGGTCATCTAAAAGGCCTCTTCCCCCGTAATAAATATTAATCTTCATCCGAAACCTCTCCTCACAATTCTATTCATAAGTATAGGGATTTTCATCACCAAAATCAACTGTTTTGCGGGGTTTCCGGTACAAAATTATCCCCAGGATAAATCCCATAAGAAGTCCTCCGATGTGGCCCCAGTTATCAACTTCCCCACTGGAAATTCCATAGTACAGGGAAATTACGATCATAAACAGCAGGCCTTTTCCCGTCAGGGTCTCGTATCGCCCCTGGTGGCGAATCACCACCCAGAGCAGAGCGCCGATCACTCCGAAAATCGCGCCGGAGGCTCCTGCCGCCACCGCATACTCCCCGCTGTCGACCATCTGCAAAAAGGAGAGCGTACTTCCGCCCACTCCGGCCAGAAGGTACAATAGCAGATACTTCACATGCCCCAGTGCTTTCTCGAGAATCGGGCCGGCACATACAAGAACCAGCATGTTATTCATAATGTGTTCAAAACCAAAATGCATAAAAGTTGATGTCAGAAGCCTCCAATACTGCCCATCCATAATATACGGCGGCCATGCTGCTCCCATTTTCAGCATAAATTC
>CAMFDG010000040.1 GCA_945949045.1 uncultured Lachnospiraceae bacterium | reverse complement strand
ACTTGTTTCATGACGCATTGGTGCCTTTCGCAGAAAGGCGGATTATATTTATGAAGAAAAAATCAGGAGTATCGTTTTGGCAGTATGCGTTTGTTTGGCAAGTCTGTTTTCATCGCTGCCGGTGATGGCTCAGACAACGGACACAACGACTCTGACGATTAGTATCGGGGACAAGACCTACGAAGATGTCACAAATGGATCTACCATTATTGGAGATTTCGATTTGAACGATTTGGAATTCTGGGTAGAATCTGTGAACGGCAATAAGCTTAAAAACGTAGGAAGCAAGTCAACGGCAAAGGACAGCCAGGGTAGAAATCCGCTTGAGATTGCATCGGTTCCGGGAAAAGGCCGGGTAGCAGTTACCCTGACATATCACGCAGAGGATGATCCGGTTGCTGCCAATCAGGCATACGGCTTTTCTGTAGCCGGAATCACGTTTGCAAATTCGGAAAGTAGTACGGTAACCGTCCCTAAGGTTGGCAAGGTGAGCAGTTTGAAAGCAACGGCTCAGTCTAAGGCACTGAAACTGACCTGGAAGAAGAGCTCTTCCATCAGCGGCTATGAGATTCAGTACAGCACAAGCAAGAGCTTTGCTTCTGCAAAAACCGTTAAGGTTTCTAAGAGTAAGACCGGTTATACCATTAAGAAGCTGAAAGGAAGCAAAAAGTACTATGTAAGAATTCGCGCCTACAAGAACTACAAGGACGAATTGGGACAGACAGTGAAGGCAGAAGGCAAATGGAGTAATGCTGTAAGCAAGACAACAAAAAAATAAGCTGGGATGGAAATAAGCCCGGTTTTGTTATGTATACTGTTCCCCTATATGAGCCAAATGTGTGTAATAAGGAATCCTACCGCTATGCGGGTTCCTCCTTGTTACAGCCTGTGAAGCAGCAAGAAGGTGCGTAAATCACACAATTTTGTGAATATATGAGGAGGGGCTGAACAGTTACCAAGAATGAAAAATGATGAAGAAATACGGGTAAAATTGAAAACGAAAGTGACAAATAAGTTATGCAAAGGAGAGATGTCCAATGAGTAAGAAGAGATTTTTGGCAGGAATTATGAGCTTGCTCTTAATCATCACATCCGTGTTTACGGGGAATGTGGTGACAGTTAGAGCAACAGAATTAGCAATCGATTCTTCATCTTATACTGACGGAAAATATGTTGTTTCCGGGGATGACGCACCAGAAAGTTTTGAATCCGTGCTAATTCCGGATGGTTGCTGTTTTCGTGTTGAAAAAGCAATTACTGTAAATGGTGCAATCACAGTTAATCCAGGCGGACGATTAGAGGTTGTTGGCGACGGAAACATTACTTGTGGTTCATTATCAGTAGGTGAGAGTGCGGAGGGGAAGGATCCTTCCCTCTATTTCGATGGAACAAGTAATGTGCCAAAAATTGGGGATACAGCACTTGATTTATACGAACTTACGGATGATGGATTTAGCAAGATTCAAGACGTGCAATGGTCTGAGTTTATTTATGATTATACAGCATCAAAGTGGGTTTGGTTTAATCCATATGACGCATTTGGACCAACCGAAGAATATCCGACTATAGTTGAGGTTGAACTTCGGGGATATACAAGGAGTGGGGAGGAATCATTCCCAATTTCTTTTGAGAGTGTTGACAAAAACAACACATTTGATGGCTGGGACAGAATGAAGGCTCGTGTACGTGGTAATTCACTTACTATTTCATGGGATGCCGATGCTGAAGTGAAACCCTTACAAATTTGTGTAGAAGGGGCAGGAGAAAATAATGATTGGCTAATTGCGGATGTTGGAGAAGATCAAAATTCATATACCATTAACCTGTTGGAAGAAAATAAAGATCATTATTTGGTTCAAGTAAAGTATCAGCTTGACCAAGATTCAGATGGTGGTCGAATTACTTATGGAAAAGATGGCATATTAGAGTTCAATATCGAGAACTATGACAAAGGCGATGTGTCCTTCCAGATCGGAGAAGGACCCAGGTATCGCGTTGGAGGAACAGAAGATGTTCCAGAAGAAACAATGCAGGATGCACTGAAGGATACCACACTTGAAGCGGGCAATACAATGAAAGTATGGGCAGGAGCATATGGCGGAAAAATAGTCGGGAACTTTGATATAAGAATTGATGGAGCAAGTGTATTTTCAACAGATAACGAAAGAACATCAGCAAGAACAGAAGCCGAAAGCACCGAGGGATATACATTTACAGTGCCAACGGGATATGAAAGCACAAAGAGAATCGAGCTTGCAATCGAGTTTAGAGATGAAGCATCAGGTGGCAGCAACGGAGTAAATTGCTATGGAAAAGATGATAAGTTAGCGTTCAATATTGCAAATTCTGATAAAGGGAATGTGTTCTTCCAGGTAGGAGAAGTAAAGTACCGGGTAGGTGGAGATGATCAATATAGCGAATCTGCCATCAGAGATACATTGAAAACTAAGGAGTTTGCAGCAACTGAGAAAATCACGATCTGGGCAGAGAATGGTGATGGCGTAAATTTGAGTCATTTTGATATTCAGATTGCTGGAAAATCGGCTTTTGGTGATGATATAACAAAAGATGAAGCAAAGAATGCGGCGCAAAGTGCGAGTGGATATGAATTTAAAGTTCCAGAAGGTTATACATCAGAACAGCTAATTGAGTTTCAAATTGAATTCTTAACCGAGGAATCAGGTGGCGGTGATAATGATGTTACTTATGACGCAGACACCACAATTTCCAGTGACTTAACTATGAATGATGTGACTGTACATGCAGGGACTCTTACTATTAATGGTTGTTCCTTACGAATTGATCATGCGTTGGTAGTAAATGACAGTGCATCAATTGTTGGAACATCAGCGTCATCAAAACTTGTCTTGGCAGGCGACGCGTTTTCCAATGGAATAGAGCTATATTATGGAGATGAAAAAATTTCTGATGATAAAAATAATTACTATTCTAATAATGGAGATGCGCCGATTGAGTTTATTTGGAATATGACACTGAATAGATGGGTGACAGAACAACAACCGGCAGAAGGGGGAGGAGAGGCCCCTTGGTATACGGTGTCTTATGGCAATTCTGCAAACTTATCCACCAAAAATGGTAAGGTATATGCAGAACGCGTTCATATTGGAGATATAACTTATTCTTCAATTGCAAGCGAGTATAACGCTAGCGAGAGTGATGAGATATATTCAATGGAAGATACTATCTTCCATCAAAAAACACAAGAAGAAGAGAATAACCCTGAATCTGGTTATGAAGATCCTTTGATGAAATATGGAATTGGTGGAAGTGATGGAGATATCTTTATCCGTAAAGACGTATCAGATGTATCCATTGACTTTAAATTTATTCCGGATTTTGGATATCAGCTTACCAATATCTATACGAACGAAAATGAGACGGATTCTCTTTTAAACGATTTTACTCCTGCAGAGGCGGTTAGTTCATTCGAATTTAAGGTAAAGCAAGGTGGCAATGTCCATTTCGAGGTAAAATTTGAAAAAGTGGACAACAAGGTAACAGGCAATGCAGATGTTGCTTCTTCTGCAAAGATTGAATCTACAAAATATGAAGGTGCAAGCGGTACTTTGGAGATGAAGGTCGATAATGCAGCTGCAAGTAGTAATATTCCTTCTGGCTCAGAGGCTCTTGCTGCTTATGACATTACACTTAAGAATGTAGTAAGCAAGGGAGGAGACAGAGGAAGCTGGGACACTCCTTTGACGGACTTAGGATATAATGCTTATGCCACAGTAACGCTTCCCTTTGAGAATGCTGATACTACGCATTATAACTACATCGTATATCGTGAACACGATGGACATGTGGACGGTTTGTTTCCGACTGTAGAAAATGGTGCAATTTCATTTAGTACAGGAAAATTCTCAAAATATACGATTGTAAAGGAACCTATACCAAATAGGAATATAGAGAACGCAGAGATTACACTGGGAACAAGCCTGACCTACAATGGAACTGCTCAGACTCAGACTGTTAGCAGTGTTAAGATTTTTGATACGGAATTAACCCCATCCACGGATTATACTGTTTCAGGTAATGAGAAGAAGGATGCAGGAACCTACACCTTAAGGATCACCGGTACCGGCAATTATATCGGAACAGCTACGAAAGAATTTACAATTTCAAAAGCAACACCAACCATTACATTATCGAACTTAAGTGAAACAACGCAGGCACCATCCGGTGTGAAAGCAACAATCAGCCCGAAAGATGCAACAGCAGCTGTAGTAATTGAATATCAGGTAGAAGTATCCGCAAACGGTCAGACTACAAAGCAGTGGGTGAAGACAAGACCTGCCATTGCGGGCACTTATCCGGTACGTGCATACCTTCCGGAAGGAACAACAAACTTAGAAGCAGTGAGGGATGCGAATGCAGTAACAGGAACATATATTTTAACCCAGTATACAGCTTCAACCGGTTCTTCCGGAGGCTCCACAGGCAGCTCATCCGGCAGCACCCAAACTGAGACAAAGCCGGACGGAACAATAGTAGAGACAGGCACCGAGACGAAAGCAGATGGAACCAAGGTGGATACAACGGTTGAGAAGAAGACTGACGGTACCAAGACAGAGACGGTTGTTGAGACTGCAAAGGATGGCTCTGTAAAAACAACGGAGACCGTTACTCTGGCAGATGGTTCTTCTACGAAGACAGAGAAGGAGACCGAGACAAATGCCGCGGGCAAAGAGGTTGCGGTCACCACTACTACCGAGAAGGATACAGCCGGTATCGTGACCGGATCAACCGAGATTTCTGTCATTGAAAAGGCTACCGGCAGCACCTCTGCTACCGTAACGGTAGTGAAAGATGCCGATGGGAAGATAACTGAGGCTGAAGCACAGGTGGATAAAAAGGGGTCGAGCAGCAAGAGCGGCGTAACAGGATCACTTTTTGGAACTGTTATTTCCCAGATTACAGAAGCCGCAGGAACGAACTCCGTGGAAGTCGAAATGACAGTTACGGCAGGAAAGAAGAGCTATACGGTCAAGGCAGATACAGCGGATCTGGAAGCAGGAAATAAGCTGAAGGTTATGGCAGTCGACTCTAAGACCGGAGATTATGTTCTTGTGAATGCTAAGACTTACAAAGTCAGCGACGCGGGTAGTGTGAAATTGACACTTCCGGCCGGTCAGAAATATCAGCTTCTTGATACGAAGGAAGCTGCTGTAGTGGAGAAGGCTATCCTTAACACCGTCAAGGTAAAGAAGACCACAGCTACGGTGAAGAAAGGAAAGAAGACTTCGGTTGAAATGAGCAGCAAGCTGGATATGGATAATGTTGCGAAAATTATCTATTCCACCAGTAAGAAGTCGGTTGCAACCGTAAATAAGAATGGTACGGTCACTGCTAAGAAGGCAGGAACCGTTACCATCCAAGCAAAGGTTACCTTGAACAACGGAAAGACCAAGATTGTTACCATGAAGGTGAAGGTAACAAATAGCCAAAGACAGTAGTTCAGATAAAAATCAGGACAAGATAAAGGCCCGGACAGTAGTGATACCGTCCGGGCTGTTTATGTACCTGTTAATGTGCTTTATACGCTGGCATCAAGATTCTGCGCCAGTGCATAGATGGATTCCAGAATCTTCTGGATGCTTGCTTTGGCAGCATCGATATTTCGAGTAAGTTCAGCCACTTCGTCACCGACTTTTCCGAATTTCTCCCGGGTATTTTCTATCAGCGAGGTCTGTTTCTCTACGGAAGCAACAGAATGCTCAATGGTTTCATTCGCGCGCTGGGTATCCTCGTTGAGTTCCTGAATAATTTCCGTAATATTGGTAGAGGCAGTTTTGGTCTGCTCGGAGAGCTGGCGGATTTCGTCAGCCACGACAGCAAAGCCTTTTCACATTTCCGATGACTGTAAAATGGAGATCCAGATATGCCAGAGTTGCCATCAAAAGAGGCAGTGCATAGGCATAGGTTTCGGATGTGGTGTTCACCAGGGAAAGGACCACGTAGCCCACCGCCATACTGATTTCCATAACGACAGCGCCGCGCCGTGTGCCTCTCATGGCAAAATGCGCGATCGCAGAAACGATAATGACCAGAATTGCCGTGACCATCTGCAGGATGGTTTTCCATGAACTGGCATCCTTGTTAGAAATAAACCATACTATTACTATAGCGCTTTATGTACCTGTTGTCAAAAAATGGAATGAGGATTGACGAAAGTATCTCTTTGCCTGTATGATTACCTTAAGTTATATTGAGAAACAGCGTATTGGCAAGGGGGACAAAGGGAAAGCATATGGATTATCTGAATCAAAATATATCAATGAATTTGAAACGAATCCGCCTTTCGAAGGGATATAGTCTGGATGTGGTAGCGGAACAGACCGGCGTAAGCAAGAGTATGCTGGGACAGATCGAGAGAGGAGAAGCGAATCCCACCATCGGCACATTGGGCAAGATTGTGAGCGGGCTTCGGGTTTCGTTAACAGAGCTGGTAAAGACACCGGAGGAGAGTGTTTATCCAATCAGCAGGGAATGGCTGATACCAACGAAGGAGGTATTGGGAAAATATCGGGTTTATACCTATTTTCCATATGAAAAAGAACGAAATTTTGAAATATACGTCATTGAGATAGAGCCGGGAGGCGTATACAGCAGTGGCGCGCACGGAGAGAATACGAAGGAGTACGTGATTGTTGAGAAAGGCGAACTTGAGCTGAAGGTGGCGCGTTCGGACTACCGGCTTCAGGGAGGGGATGCAGTTCGGTTTGATTCGGATCGTGAGCATGAGTACGTGAATTCCGGCGATACACCTCTTCGGTTTGTCTGCATTTTTTCTTATACAGGATGAAAATGAGAGGGATGTGCACCATAATGTACAAATAGTGCGAAACGATTTTTGCCAAGCACGCCAAAACCTTTAAAATAGGCAAAATAAAAAAAATGAAAAAAATACTTGACAATATAATGCACAGGATATATACTCATCACAACAAGAGAATTGTTGGTTTCGTGAACAAAGGCGTTTACTTCATATGAAGTAGGCGCCTCTTTTTTTGTCGGAACCAGCATTCCCATCAACCAGCAACCGGAAAGAGAGGAAGACGAGTATGAAAAAGAAAATGTTAGGTATGATGATGGCAGCGGTAATGGCAGTCGGTATGTTTGCAGGATGTGGTGGAAGTACGACAGCAGGCAGCGGAGAGGCTTCTGCTTCAGGCACAGAGGCCGGAGGAGAGCAGAAAGTGCTTCGTGTCGGAATGGAATGTGCATATGCCCCGTTTAACTGGACACAGGAAACAGAGGAGGTTTCTAACGGAGATAAGGCAGTACCGATTTACGGAGCAGATAATCAGTACGCATATGGATATGATGTTATGATGGCGAAAAAGATTGCGGACGAGTTGGGCTGGGGCCTTGAGATCCATAAGGCTGAATGGGATTCCATCGGAATGGCAATGGATTCCGGAGAGTATGACTGTATCATTGCCGGAATGGGAAAGACCGCCAAGAGAGAGGCATCCTATTCCTTCACAGAGCCGTATTACTTCAGAGATAACTGTATTACCGTTAAGAAAGGCGGAGAACTGGAAAACATTAAAGGATTATCTGAGCTGGCAGGAAAGAATGTGACCGTCACCACACAGCTGGGAACAGGCTGGGTTCCGCTTCTGGATCAGATTCCGGATGCAACACTTGGTTCCAACTATGAGACCACCGCAGAGTGCTTCATGGCAATCTCCAACGGAGTCGCTGATGTGGCAGTTATTGATGTTCCGACTGCAGAGTCTGCAGCAATGACAAACCCGGATCTTAAGGTGATCACATTGGATGCAGGTGACACCTTCCAGAATGATCAGGAGATGACCAACGTATGTATCGCCACCAGAAAAGATGATACCGAGCTTCGCGATAAGATTCAGGGTGTTATGGATAAGATTGGCTGGAATGATAAGGCAAAAATGGATGAGATGATGGATGAAGCCATCAAGGTACAGCCGGCCGCAAACTAATCAATTGATGTGCAAAGACAGGAGGGGATTGTATGACTTCAGGAATTCTTGCATCTGCCACGCCTACCAGTGCGGTAGGCTGGATGATGTTCATTGCCAAAAAGTATTCCAACCTCTTCATACAGGGTACGCTGATTACCCTGTATGTAGCAGTGGTTGGAACGATTGTTGGATTTATTCTTGGATATCTGATTGGAATTATCGAAGATATCAAGATTAATAAAGAAGATAATATTATAAAAAAAATATTGGTTCGTATCCTGAAAATTATTTCCATGATTTATGTTGAACTGTTCCGGGGAACACCAATGATCGTACAGGGAATGATTGTATACTACGGACTTCGTCAGGGCGGATGCGAGATTACCTCCGTTGCTGCCGGTATTCTGGTAACAGTATTAAATACCGGAGCTTATATGTCAGAGACCGTTCGTGCAGGTATCAAATCTATTGATGTGGGGCAGCGGGAAGGCGCGCTGGCACTTGGTATGTCACCGATGCTGACCATGTTTACGGTTATTCTTCCGCAGGCCTTTAAGAATATTATCCCGGAGATGGCAAACACATTTCTGACCAACTTAAAGATGACATCTGTATTGAACGTAATCGGTGTATCCGAGCTGTTTATGATGGCAAAGACCGCAGGTGGAACCTATTACAAGTACTTTGAATCCTACCTTGTAATTGCCGTGATTTATCTGGTACTCTGCTTCTTCTTTAACCGTGTCTTCTTACTGATCGAGAAAAAGATGGCAACGAAATCAGATTACGTACTTGCAGTGGAATATATGGATAATCAATAGGAGGATAAGGCAATGGGCGAGAAGATCATCAGTATAGAAGATTTGGGAAAATCCTTCGGCGACCATGAGGTACTTAGAAAGATTGATTTTTCCGTGGAAAAGGGGGAGGTCATCTGTATCCTGGGACCCTCCGGATCCGGAAAATCCACGCTTTTGCGCTGTATCAACAGATTGGAGCATCAGACAAGCGGAAAAATCATTTATCACGGAACGCCCGTGAAGGATGGGCAGAGAGAAGTCAATGAATTCCGTTCTAAGGTGGGAATGGTTTTCCAATCCTTTAACCTGTTTAACAACATGACCGTATTAAAGAATTGTATGGCGGGAACGAGAAAGGTGTTACATATTTCTAAGGAAGAAGCTTTTGACCGGGCGATTACCCATTTGAAAGCAGTGGGAATGGCTCCCTTTATCAACGCCTATCCTTCACAGCTTTCCGGCGGGCAGAAGCAGCGTGTTGCAATTGCGCGGGCCCTGTGTATGAATCCGGAGGTACTCCTGTTTGATGAGCCGACCTCTGCATTGGATCCGGAGATGGTTGGTGAGGTATTAAATGTTATGAAGGAACTGGCTAAGACCGGTCTCACAATGATTATCGTAACCCATGAGATGGGATTCGCAAGAGATGTGTCTACCAGAACCATTTTTATGGATAAGGGCTATATTGTCGAGGATGATGCGCCATCCAGATTATTTACAAACCCGAAGAATCCGAGAACCAGAGAGTTCTTAAGCAGATTTATAGAAGGATAACAGGTCGAAATTAAGGAGGGGATAGGATGAGTAACTTTGTTGTCACATTTGCCAGAGGCTTTGGTACAGGAGGAAAGGAAATTGCCTCCAAGCTTGCCAAAGAACTGGGAATTCACTGCTATGAAAATCGTATTTTGACTCTTGCATCACAGCTGAGCGGTCTTGATGAACAGCTGTTTCAGGAGGTGAACGAGAAGGTCCGTGCACATGGAAGCTTTGCCAGTTTTCTGAGAGGTCTGCCTCGTTCCAGACAGTATATTACCAGAAATGAGAAGTTTGTTTCCGATGATACGCTTTTTGAGTATCAAAAGCAGATCATCGAAAACCTGGCAGATACAGAATCCTGCGTAATTGTAGGAAAATGCGCCGACTGGGTATTGCGAGGCCGTGATAATGTGGTTAGTGTATATGTGGAAGCACCGAGGGATTTCTGCGTGAAGCGGACGATGGAACATATGGGTGTGACCGAGGAGACCGCTAACGCCACCATCGCGCATACGGATAAATACCGCGCAGATTATTACAAGTATTATACCCATGGAAATTACTGGACCAATCCAGTCAACTATGATATGACATTAAACAGCGAAAAAGTCGGAATTGACGATTGCGTGAAGATTATCAAGGAATACCTTAAGATTAAAAAGCTGCTTTAGGTAACGAAAACTGATTTCCGCTGCGGCGCCTGCCCTGGACGGGCGCTGCTGCGAAAATTGGTGTGGAAAATTTCTAAAACTTGCTGTAGCGGGCTTTCTCGTAGCTATCGTGAAGCTCGTTCATTTCCGGGCTGCCGGAAAGTGCCGCATTCTGCTCCAGTTCCGAGGGCGTAGCCCATGCAGACGGCCTTCCCTTCGTCCCTTTCTGTATGGTTTTCCAGTAACGCCTTCGTATCTGCTGGCGTCTGGAAAAATACCCTTCTTTTTTGACCGCAGTGGAAGCTGTTTCTCCGGTATCCGGGTTTCCCCGTTTCAAAAAGACAATTTCATCCTCCTCCGAGACAGCAAATTCTTTTCCAAGATTACGCACACCCCGGATGATCAGAACAATGGCAGTGATGACCATAACGGCAGAGACAATCCAGCCCATCACACGGATCAGTGTCAGAACCCACTGAGGTGTCGGTTTCTGATTCTCCAGGACCTCCGCAATCTGCGTGTCGGAAATCTCCGGCGCGGAGAATTCCGTGTTGACCGGCTGCATGACCTCGTCGAAAGTCAGTGTCGGCTTTTCGGCCCGCAGCTGGGGTTCAAATTCATGTCCATAGAGCAGCGATGGCAGCAGAAACAGAGCAAGCAGCAGGGCTCCGATGATGCCAAGCAGGCGGTGGATCCGGTGCATGGAGGCAAGGGGCAGACTGGCAAGCCGTCGGTTGGTTCGAACAAACTCGTAAAGAGCGCTGATATACTGGTACCCCAGGCTGACAAACACATCCACAAGAAAGATACCATATAGTACGTAGAGGGAGGCCTTGTCATGGAGAAGCATTTCCAGCACATACAAAGCGCTGATCCAGATCAGATGATACAGCTTTGGACTGTTTAAAGGGCTGGACAGTTCCCGCTCTTTGAGCTCAAAGGGGGTATCCGCTGCATGCACGGCATAAAACTCGTGTCTGGATTTCCCATAGAGAACCTTCGTGTAAATGCGAAAACCAAAGATAATGGCACAGCAGATGCCCATGGCGGTCCCGCACACCATTCCGGCATCTTTTCGGATTCCTCCCCAACAGTAAGACAGATACACACAGCCTGCCGAGAACGCTGCACCACAGAGAAAGAAAGGAATCAGGGCATTGATTTTTTGCTGCAAAAGGAAGCTTGCCACAACAGGAAGCAGTATCAGGATTCCTGCCGAGGCGGTCCTTCGGAAATCCTCTCCCGAGAAATCCAGAAAGCCTGACAGGAACGGATAGACTGCGGCAAACATCAGGGTGGCATGAAGCCAGGAAAGCACATCTAATACAAGGGGACGACGATAATTCATAGCTTCACCTCCCAGAAAAAGACTTGCACAAAAGGCAGACAGATCTCTGGCTCCTTTGTGTAGGAAAGCTTTGGAACGACCCAGAGCACCGGGGCAGCAGAGGAAGCAAGGGCTCCGATGCTTTTGACGATGTCCGGGTTGGTGTTTTTGGAGATCACCACATGCATCTGTCTGCTGTGTTTCGGCAGATCCATGGCAGACAGCATATCAGAAAAGGACATGACTGAGCCGTCGATGCAGGCCAGCTTCTGGTTTAACTGTGCCATCCGGGAGACGCCCGTCGGAAGCTGCATACGAAACAGCTCCCTTTTTCCGTCGCTGACATGGGCGTTTCCATACAGGCTGACCGGCATACGAGCCGCCACCAGCCGGGCTGCCAGGGAGGAGACGATACGGATGGTTTCCTCTACCAGCGTATCCTCCTTCATAATTCTTGTGTCCTCCACGTCAAAAATAATCGACAGATCCAGATTTGTGGTGGAGTCAAATTGATTGACAAGGGTGGTGCCTGTCCGCATGGTTGCTTTCCAGTTGATCCGGTTCATGGGATCCGTGGGCTGGTATTCCCGGATTCCGGAAAACTCAAAGGGATCCGGAAACAGATGGTTCTGTACCAGCCGGGAGCCCGAAATTGCTGTTGTAATAATGGAAAGACGTCTGGAATCCACCTGGGCCGGATAGACATAAAGCATCGTGTTTTGCCCGAAATTCTCATACCAGAGGGGGCGGTAAAAGAAATCGCATGCTTTGACATCGGCTTCCTTCAAAGGGTAACAGCCCCGTTTTTTTGCGGTGAAGGTCAGGGTTCTTGTGATCTTCTGGTGAAACAGAAGGGAAAAGACATCCCGCTTGTAAGTACGGTCTGTGATGCCGCTGTTTAATGCGGCTTCTCCGGTAAAGACCAGATTTTTGTCCATGGCAATGCGCACCTCCAGCGCCGGAAGCGGCAGCCATTTGTTATTCACGATAATTTCCCGTAACGTGGAACTGTCCCCCTCGTAGACGAACCGGTCCCCAAAACGAAGGTGCACCGAAAGACCGCGTTTCCAGAGCATTCGGATCAGGAAAACCTGTAGAATCAGGGCGAGGCAAAGTCCCAGCAGTAAAATCCAATACATATTCTATCTCTCTTGGCGCGTTTTAGTGCTTTGTCCAGTCTTCCGTCGGCACCGTGAGGCTGTTTAACAGCTCGGTTATGGCAGAGCGTGCGGCGGAGGAAACGTCAAAGGATACGTTCATCGTGAGCCGGTGGGCCAGTACCGGAAGGGCTACAGCCTTGATGTCCTCAGGGGTGACAAAATCCCGCCCCTTTACCATGGCAAAGCCCTGGGCAGCCCGGACAAAGGCCAGGGTACCACGGGGGCTGACGCCGGATACCACCTTACTGTGGTTCCTGGTGGCCTGTACGAGGCGAATGATATAGTCTAAAAGCTCCGGGTGTACATAGATCTCCCGACACTGCTGCTGGAGAGCGGTAATATCTGCTGCGGTACAGACAGCGGAGACTGTTTCCAATGGTTCTTCCTTCATAAAGCGGTTCACGAGAGCCAGTTCCTTTTCCGGATCCAGTGGCTCCATGGAAAGCTGCATCAGAAAACGGTCCATCTGGGCTTCCGGCAGCGGGAAGGTGCCGAGACTTTCCAGAGAGTTCTGGGTGGCAATCACGAAAAACGGCTTCTGGAGCGGATGGGTCACGCCGTCCACGGTGATCTGGCGTTCTGCCATGCACTCTAACAGACTGCTCTGGGTCTTCGGGGTGGCGCGGTTGATCTCGTCCGCCAGCAAAATGCTGCAGAATGCCGGTCCCTTGGCAAAGACAAATTCCCCGGTCTTTGGATCCAGGCGGTTTAAGCCCGTTACATCGGAGGGAAGCAGGTCCGGGGTGAACTGAATCCGGCCGAACTCTGCGTCGATGGATTTGGCCAGAGTCTTGGCCATCACGGTCTTGCCGGTTCCCGGTACGTCCTCCAAAAGCACGTGACCGTCTGCCAGCAGAGCGGTCAGAAGCAAATCGAGGGTGGTTTCATTGCCGATCATAACAGTCTTGATATTATCTTTGATTGTCTGTAGTGTAGTAAGCTCCATAGTAACCTCCTGTAAAAACCCTTTGATATTTTTATCATACCTGTGAAAATCCCCAGATGCAAGCCAATAAAACATATTTTTATGATAGTTGACATTGCCCGGCGTATTTGCTAAAGTTTACTTTGGATAAAAGTCTATATCAGGAGGCAGACATGGAGAAGATTATATTGACCGGAGACCGCCCGACAGGCAGACTGCACATCGGGCATTATGTTGGCTCTTTGCGAAGAAGAGTGGAGCTGCAGAATTCCGGAGAGTACGATAAAATATTCATTATGATTGCAGATGCGCAGGCTTTGACGGACAATTTCGAAAATCCGGAAAAGGTGCGGCAGAATATTATTGAGGTGGCGCTGGATTACCTGTCCTGCGGACTGGATCCTGCGAAATCCCATTTGTTCATTCAGTCCCAGATCCCCGAACTCACGGAGTTTACCTTTTTCTATTCGGATCTGGTGACGGTGTCCAGACTGCAGCGGAATCCCACGGTGAAGTCTGAGATCAAGATGAGAAACTTTGAGGCCAGTATTCCGGTGGGCTTTTTCACCTACCCCATCAGCCAGGCGGCGGACATTACCGCTTTTAAGGCAACCACAGTTCCGGCCGGGGAAGATCAGCTTCCGATGATCGAGCAGACCAGGGAAATCGTCCGGAAATTTAATTCCATCTATGATGAAGTACTGGTGGAGCCGGAGGCGCTGCTTCCGGAGAACGAGGCATGCATGCGGCTTCCGGGTACCGATGGTAAGCAGAAAATGAGCAAATCTCTCGGCAACTGCATTTATCTTGCAGACACCGAGGAGGAGGTTAAGAAAAAGGTTATGGGCATGTATACGGATCCTCTTCATATCCGTAAGGAGGACCCCGGACATCTCGAGGGCAACTGTGTTTTTACCTATCTGGATGCCTTCTGCCGACCGGAGCATTTTGAGGAATATCTGCCGGAGTATCATAATCTGGATGAATTAAAGGAACACTATACAAGAGGCGGACTCGGCGATGTGAAGATCAAGCAGTTCCTGAATAAGATCCTTCAGGAGGAGTTTGCACCGATTCGTGCCCGCAGAGCGGAATTTGAGAAGGACATTCCGGCGGTTTACGAGATCCTGAAGAAGGGCAGCGAGGCGGCCCGCGAGGTAGCCGCACAGACGCTGTCTGAGGTGAAGCGTGCCATGAAGATCAACTACTTTGAGGACGAAGAACTGATTCGTGCCCAGAGCGCGAAGTATGCTGCCAACGCAAAGTAGAAGAATTGCTTAAGATTTTTTAAGACTTATTTAAAAATAGAAATGACATCTTTACAGTAGATATTTTCGGGGGTATATTGGGAACAGTTGAAGGCTTCTGAGGGTTCTCCCCAACCCCGGAGCCACGAAAGGAGCAGGAAAGCGATATGAAGAAAAAAGGTTTGCTGGCGGGCCTTATGGCGGCAGAACTTTTCATAGCAGGCTGCGGTTCAGGTGCATCCACAACCATCGACGCAGCAGGACTTGCAAAGTCACTGGCAACAGAGATTACCTATGAGGATACTCTGGAGCAATTGGATCAGGACGAGATCAGCATGTATATGGACATTCCGGAGGGCGTGGAGTCGGTTGTATATATGGGAAGCGGCTCAACGGCAGAGGAGGTTGGCGTCTTTACGGCTGGGGACAGCGAGACCGCCAAGGATACTCTGAATAGTGTGCAGGATTATCTGGACGATCAGCAGGAGTCCTTCGAGGATTATAAGCCGGAGGAGGCAAAGCGTGTCGGCAGTGCCGTTCTGGAGCAGAAGGGCAACTATGTCATCCTTTGTGTTTCCGGAGATTCTGATACCGCCAGGAAAGTGATAGAGGAAGCGTTTAAATAATATGGTTTTCAGCAGTTTTGTATTTTTGCTTGTATTTTTACCGTTGGTACTGCTGTTGTATTACATCTGCCCGAGGCGTCTGAGAAATGTACTGCTTTTGATAGCCAGTCTGCTCTTTTACGCCTGGGGAGAGCCGGTTTATGTGCTCATTATGTTGTTTTCGACAGTGTTTGATTACACCAACGGAAGATTAATTGAATATTTTAAGAAGCAGAATCGTCCGGGGAGAGCGAAGGCAGCATTGATTGTTGATGTATGCGGAAATTTGGCAATCCTCGGATTTTTTAAGTATGCGGATTTTGTGATTGGCAATATTAACAGTATTACGGGAGCGGGGATTTCGCTTCTGCATATTGCACTGCCCATCGGCATTTCCTTTTATACCTTCCAGACGATGTCCTACACCATCGACGTGTACCGGGGACAGGTGGAAGCCCAGCATAATATTCTGGATTTTGGCACCTATGTGACGCTGTTTCCGCAGCTCATTGCAGGGCCCATCGTCCAGTACAAGACGGTTGCGAAGGAATTGACAGAGCGGAAGACCTGCCTATATGATTTCTCGGAGGGAGCCTTCCGGTTTTCTGTGGGTCTTGCCAAGAAGGTACTTTTGGCCAATCAGATCGGAGCCGTGTGGGATACCATTTCGGGACTCAATGAAATGTCCACGGCCACGGCATGGCTGGGGGCGATTGCCTACAGTTTCCAGATCTATTTCGATTTTTCCGGCTATTCGGACATGGCAATCGGATTGGGAAGAATGTTTGGGTTCCATTTCCTAGAGAACTTCAACTTCCCTTATATGTCAAAGACCATTACGGAGTTCTGGAGACGCTGGCACATTTCCTTAAGCTCCTGGTTTAAGGAGTATGTATATATCCCCCTGGGAGGCAACCGCAAGGGGCTTGCCCGTCAGATTGTCAATATCATGATCGTCTGGATGCTGACCGGATTGTGGCACGGCGCCAACTGGAACTTTGTTCTCTGGGGCGTTTACTACGGCATCCTTCTGATGCTTGAGAAGCTGTTTCTGCTGAAATGGCTGGACCGGGCGCCGGCGTGGCTCGGACATCTGTACAGTATGTTTCTGGTGGTCATCGGCTGGACGATTTTTGCCCAGACCGATATGGGACAGCTGGGAAGATACCTGAAAGCCATGTTTGGTGTTGGCGTAACAGCGGGAGTGGATACGGATTTTCTGTATTTTATCAAATGCAACGCCGTACTTCTTGTGGTATTAGTGCTCTGTTCCATCGATCATAGAGTCTGGATTGGAAAGCTTAAAAAATATCGGGGGCATGAAGCGGTGGAGACCTCTACGGATTCGCGTGAGAATCCGAGTATTTTCGAGCTTGGCAGGGATTCCGGAGGATGCATAGTGGTGAAGGCTGTTCTGATGGCGGTACTTCTGGTTCTCTCCTTTGCTTTTTTAGTGGGAGACAGCTATAATCCGTTTTTATATTTCCGTTTTTAGGAGTGTATGTGTTTTGAAGAAAATTAGAGTAATCGTGGTAATGGTGTTTCTTTCCTTTATCGCGTTCGTATCGGTGGGAAGCCTTCTTACGAAGGATCGCGAGTTTTCCCCCAATGAGAACCGGTATCTGGAGGAAAAGCCAAAGATTTCAGTTGACAATATTATGAATGGCAGTTTTCAGGAGGATCTGGAGAATTATCTGCGGGATCAGGTGATTGGAAGAGATGCCTGGATCACAGTGAAAACCGGCGTGGAGAAGGCCTGCGGCAACACGGATATCGGAGGAGCCTATGTAGGTAAGGAGGGGTATGATTTTGAGAAAATCACCCCGGAAGATGTGGATGACACGCTGTTTCGCCGCAATGCAGAGACGGTTTCCGAGTTCTTTGCAGAGGCGTCGGATACGGTGGCACCGGAGCATTTGTCCTTTCTTCTGGTTCCCACCTCCGGCCTGGTGATGGAGGATAAGCTTCCGAAGAATGCCCGCCTTTTTGACCAGGCGAAATATATTGATGAAGTGCAGAATTCCATGAAAGACTATAATTTCATCGATGTGAGGCAGGAACTGACGGCCCATAAGGATGACTACATTTATTATCGGACGGATCATCACTGGACCACGGATGGCGCCTACATCGCTTACGAGAAGTGGTGCGGCCAGACCGGGGGAAGCTGTCCGGACAAAAGCGGGCTGGAGCAGGACGTGGTTTCAGACCGGTTCCGGGGAAGTCTGTACTCCAAGATTCTGGATGCAGATTCCGCCTATGACAGTATATGGACCTATGGGCCAACAGATAGGGGAGCCTTCGGAAGCTTTGACTGCAGGGTGACGATTGACGGGAAAGAGACGAAGGATTCCTGTTTTGATGAATCAAAGCTTACGGAAAAGGATCAGTATGCCTACTTTTTCGGGGGAAACTACGGAGAGGTACACATTGAACGGACGAAAGCAGCGGGAACCGGTGAACCACAGAAAAATCTGCTGGTGATCAAGGATTCCTTTGCCAACAGCTTTGTGCCGTTTCTCACGCAGGATTTCGACAATATTTACATGATCGATCTGCGCTATTATAATGATAATATGCAGGAGTATCTTAAGGGGCATAATATTACAGATGTACTTGTATTATATAATATCTCCAATTTTGTGTCAGACCGGAATATTTATAAGCTGACCGACGGGGCATGACGGGCTGATGTTCGAGGACGAAGAAATCGGCGTAAAGCACATGCTGCCCCAAATGGTGAGAGATATAGCATAAAGAAGATGAAAAGAGGAAAAGAAAATGTATAATAGAAGAATATGTGCAGCAGTACTTGCAGTAGTGTTTTCGGTATCCGGGATGGCCGGCTGCGGAAATGCCGGGGAAAATACTCCGGGGAAGGAGCAGTCCACAGAGACCATGACGACCCAGCAGCCATCGGAAACGGCCGGAACAGAGACGGCCTGTGATAATACGCAGGTTTTGGAAACAGAGGGCACCGAAACCGTCTCCGGTACCGAGGCGCAGGAAGAGATCAGATATCCGGAAATTACCTCTGATGAAAAGATTAAGGAGTACAGCGCTGTCGTTACGGTAGGGGACAGCGCATTTGAACTATATACATATCTGGATGATGTGGCAGACAACTATGCTAAAAGTATCAACCAGACAGCGGAAAAACTGGATGGAAAAGCACAGGTCTATGATTTGGTGATCCCTCTCAGCTCGGAAATAATGTTTCCGGATAACCTGAAGGGAAAGGTCAAGTCGTCGGATCAGAGGCAGGCCATGACGAGCATTCAGGCAAAGATGAGCGACAAAGTGAAAAATGTGGATATCTACGACTCGCTGATGGAACACAGGGACGAGGATATTTATTTCCGGACCGATCACCATTGGACCGCTCTCGGCGCTTACTATGCCTATGAGGATTTCTGCGAGGCGAAGGGGATAGAGGCCGAACCGCTGGAGGAGCGGGAACAGGTGGATTTTGACGGCTTTTTGGGTTCTTTTTACAATGATACCAAGGATGCCAGGCTGAAAGCACATCCGGATACGGTGACCGCCTACAAACCAAAGGACGACTGCAGCATGCACGTGACAGCGTCCGATGGAACCAAGTATGATTGGCCGGTGATCTACGATGTAACGGATTACGGGGCCTCTTTAAAATACAGCACCTTTATCGCCAGTGACAATCCCTACACGGTGATTGAGAACAAAAGCCTGACCGATGGCAGCGCCTGCATTGTGGTGAAAGAATCCTTCGGCAACGCCTTTGTACCGTTTCTGGTGGACCATTATCAGACAATCTATGTGGTGGATTATCGATATTGGACCGGAAGTGTCAGCGAGCTGGCAGAGAAAAAACAGGTGTCAGATGTACTGTTTTTAAATAATCTTTCCATGATTCGCAATAAGAGTCTGGTCGGAAAGCTCAATCGTGTGATATAATGTCGCAAGGAGGGACCCACACGGAGTGTGGGAGGATTCCTTACGACCCCAAAAATGTCGCAAGGAGGGACCCACACGGAGTGTGGGAGGATTCCTTACGACCCCAAAAATGTCGCAAGGAGGGACCCACACGGAGTGTGGGAGGATTCCTTACGACCCCAAAAATGTCGCAAGGAGGGACCCACACGGAGTGTGGGAGGATTCCTTACGACCCCAAA
>CAMFDG010000039.1 GCA_945949045.1 uncultured Lachnospiraceae bacterium | reverse complement strand
GGAGAATCCCGGCAGCAGGCAGAGCCGCACGAAAATCAGTATGGGAAGTTTTAATTACGGATATCTTTATTCCATGGGGATCTGAAATACGTTTCTGAAAAAACTGTGAATTTCGTTCAAAAATAAAAGCAGGTGTGGTACAATTTGTCAGGGCACCTGCTTTTTCTTTGTGGAAATGCAAAGAGGATGATATCGGCATGGATGTTTGGAAACCGGGCAGTAAGGAGCATGAAATGAGCGGATTACAGGAACAATCTAAACTGCAGAAACGAACCGTGAATCATAAATGGCAAGTAATCGGAATCATGTTGTATTTCCTGCTGCCGGCGTTGGGCTTTTTTTTGATGGAGGCATATGAACATAACGCTTTTTCAGAGGTACGACCTCAGGCAGTGTGGCTCAACATTCTGCTTCTGGAGCTGATCGCTTTCGGTCTCTATTTCGTAATCGGACGAATGCATATTGCCATGGGAATCCAGCTGCTTCTCATGATGGTATTTGGTCTGGTGAACCATTATGTGATGGCTTTTCGTTCCACGCCCTTTGTACCCTGGGATATTTTTTCTGTGGGGACAGCGGTGTCGGTGGCGGGAAACTATGACTTTACGCCAACACTTCGGGTGATCCTTGTGACCCTTGGATTTCTTGTGTTGATCATATTTTCCTTTGTGGTGCTTCGACGGGGGCCGAGACTGAATGTTAAGGTTCGGATTCTGGCGGCTGTGTTTTGTGTGTCCGGTCTGTGCTTTTTGGTGCATTTGCTCCAGCAGGAGGAATTTCAGACGAAGCATTACCTGTATCCGTTTTTGTTTACTCCTTCTTATATGACAAAGGTGAACGGGATGGCGGTGACCTTTGCCATGGATCTTGCTTATGTGGTGGTGGATAAGCCGCAGGGCTATGACGCTGGGGAGGCGAAAGCAATTCTGGAAGAGTACGGGGAACAGGAAGATCCGGGTAACACCAGGCATCAGGAGGAGAGTGGGGAGCTGCCCAATATCATTGTCGTTATGGATGAGGCTTTTTCTGATCTTTCTGTACTGGGAAATCTCAGTACGAATGAGGATGTGATGCCTTTTATGCACCGGATGCAGCAGGGGGCTGACAATGTGATCACTGGCTATGCCCAGGTATCCGTGTGTGGCGGCAATACTGCCAATTCGGAATTTGAATTCCTGACAGGCAATACGATGGCCTTCCTTCCGGCAGGGAGCATTCCCTACCAGCAGTATATTAAGCGGGAAACGCCATCCCTTGCATCCTATCTGAAGAGTCTGGGCTATGAGACTTACGCGCAGCATCCTTATATGGAGAGCGGATGGAACCGCAATCAGGTGTATCCGCTGCTGGGCTTTGAGCATATGGATTTTCTGTCGGATTACACCAACAAGAGCTATCTGCGTAAATATGTCAGCGATGCATCGGATATGCAGCATATTATCGATACCTTTGAACAGAAGGAGATGGGAAAGCCCATGTTTCTGTTTAATGTGACTATGCAGAATCACGGTGGTTATACAGAAGATTATCCGGATCTGGAAGTGGATATTCATTCCGGCTATGACAGCCCGCAGCTGGACCGGTATCTTTCACTCGTTCGTCTGAGTGATCAGGCGCTGGAGGAACTGGTGGATTATTTTTCCGGGGTGGAGGAAAAAACGGTGATCGTTTTCTTTGGAGACCATCAGCCGGCAGATGCGGTGGCTGCCCCCTTTTACAATAATCCGCTGACGGCGGGAGTGTTGGAGAAGGACAGCTCGCTCCGCTATCAGGTTCCATATCTGATATGGGCAAACTATGAGATTCCGGAGGCCTCCGGGAAAAACACGAGTCTCAATTATCTGGCGGCTCAGGTGCTTTCTGCGGCAGGCGTTCCTACGGGTGCCTACCAGAATTACCTGTTAGAATTACAGGAGTCTTATCCGGTGCTTTCTGCGGCGGGACAGCAGGAGGTGGACGGAGTGTCCCCCGACGTGCTTGACACCTATAAGAAGCTTCAGTATTATCAATTGTTTGAGAGGAACCGTAAATGAGACAATTTGTCAAGGAGCACAACCGGCTTTGTGAGGCGGCGGCATTTTTTATACCGTTTCTCATCTGCGTGTGTATCTGTATTGCGGACGGGGTGTATCCCTTCGGTGAAAACTGCATCCTGAATATGGATATGTACCACCAGTACTGTCCGTTCTTCACGGAGTTCATGGATAAATTGAAAAATGGCGGAAGCATGCAGTATTCCTGGAAGCTGGGATTGGGATCGGATTTCGTTTCCCTGTACGCCTACTATCTGTCAAGTCCTTTAAATTTTCTTCTGGTGTTCTGTCCGAAGAATTTTGTGATAGAGTTTATGACATTGATGATCCTGTTAAAGATCGGATTGTGCGGCCTTTTCTTTTTTAAATTCCTGAAATATCATTACCGGATGGTGGGAAGAGATGGCCGTATGCACGACAATCTTGTGCTTCCGGCGCTGGTTTTTTCCACGGCCTATGCTCTGAGCGGATTTGTGGCAGCCTATAGCTGGGACATCATGTGGATGGATTCGGTTGCGCTTTTCCCTCTGATTATTGTGGGGCTGGAGCGCCTGGTACAGGAAAAAAAGCCCGGACGGTATTTTGTGACGCTGGCGCTTTCCATTTTTTCTAATTATTATATTTCCATCATGATCTGCATCTTTCTGGTATTTTATTTTGCATTACTATTTGTGCAGAATAAGGGCAGGCGGACAGGGGCGTTCTTACGATTTTCCTGGTATTCCCTGCTGGCCGGGGCCTCCTCAGCCCTGCTGCTTTTTCCGGAGATCAAGTTGCTTTCCGTGTCGGGCTCGGCAGGGGATTCTTTCCCCAAGGCGGCAGAATGGTATTTTTCGATTATTGCGGAGCTCTCCCGGACAGCGGCCACAGCCACGGTCTATACGGGGAATGATCATTGGCCGAATCTGTATGCGGGGGCGTTTACACTGCTGCTCATCTGGCTTTATACACTAAACCGCCGGATCCCTTTGAAGGAGAAGATCCCGAGACTTCTGATGACTGCCTTTTTTCTGGTGAGCTTTGCCCAGAACCAGCTGGATTATATCTGGCATGGTATGCACTTCCCTCAGGGACTTCCGGGAAGGCAGTCCTTTCTGTTTATTTTCCTTCTGCTTTCCATGGGATTCGCCACGGTGCGGAAGTGGAAGGGGACGAGAATCCGGCATATTCTTATGGGGGGAACTGCTGCGGTTCTGCTGCTTCTTCTTGGTGCAGGGTCAACGGATGAAAGCATTACCGGAATGGATTCCATTTTGATCACGGAACTGTTTCTTCTGGTGTATGTTCTTCTGATGCTGCTGCTGAAACTGGTGAGAATCCCGTCCTACCGGCAGTTCCTAACCGGCTTTATACTCTGCACGGCCCTGGGGGAGCTGACAGTCAATATGGCCGTAACAGGCTTTGATGTGTCCAGCCGTACCTTTTACCGGGAAAAGGTGTCCGCTTATCAGACCCTGATGGAGATGGCCCAAAAAGACAATGAGAACAGTGACCGGACCTTTTACCGCATTGAGGATACGGGAAGGAAAACAAAAAATGACGATGCTCTGTACGGGTATCCGTCGGCGACGATTTTTTCGTCTCTTATGAATCTGAATGTCAGTCATCTGTTTCAGAGCCTGTACATGGAGGGCGGGAAAAATTTCTACTGCTACAATGGGGCAACACCTCTTCCTTCCGCCATGCTTTCGGTCCGCTATATGCTCTCGGACAACGCTTATGAGGAGAGCCCGCTGCGGACACTGGTAGGCAGCTGTGATGGAAATTATCTGTATAAAAACACTTACTGTCTGCCTCTCGGCTGGATGATGAATGAGGAGGCAGTTGAAGCCTGGAATGATTCTATGAGTGACCGGATCGGTTCTCTGAATTCCCTTGCAGTTTCTCTGGGGGCGAAGGGGGAACTTCTCTATCCCGCGGAATGTACCGTGACGGATGAGATGGGGGATACCAGAATTGATATTGCGGAGGATGGATATTATTATGCGGCCTACCCTTCCTGCAGTACCGACAGCCTCACTGTCACAAGGCAGGATGGATGGAAACAGAAGTATTCAAAGACCTCCCACCGTTATCTGTTAAATCTGGGAGAGTGCAGGGCCGGGGATGTGATCCACATTACCGGGCAGAATGCACAGCAGGTGGACTTTCGTGTTTACCGGCTGAATCTTAAGGTGCTGAATGAGGCTTACCAGACCTTGAGCCGGACGGTTATGAAGCCGGATGTTGTGACAGACCGGCGGGTGGAAGGAAACATCTC
Organism: uncultured Lachnospiraceae bacterium; assembly: GCA_945949045.1. Lineage (GTDB taxonomy): Bacteria > Bacillota > Clostridia > Lachnospirales > Lachnospiraceae > Roseburia. The sequence continues at coordinate 16,151 of CAMFDG010000039.1, read as the reverse complement.
TGTGACAGAACCCGGCCGGCTGGTGCTTTCCATTCCGGCAGATGAGGGCTGGAAGCTTTATGTGGATGGAAAGGAAACTTTGGTTCAGCCTTTTCGGGATGCACTGATCGCCGTGCATCTGGAGGCGGGGGTGCACCGCATCACTCTCAGCTATACCACACCGGGGCTTTATGCCGGAGCGCTGGTGAGTGCAGCCGCCCTTGAGCTTGCAGTGATCAGTTTAAGTCTGGGTAAAATCAGAAAAAAGAGGAAAAACCATGGATAAGAAAAGAATCAGCATTGTGGTTCCGATGTATAATGAACAGGAGACCATCGGAATACTTTACCGGGAACTGGATCGGGTTTCCCGGGAGCTTATGGACTATGAGATGGAGTTTGTGTTTGTCAATGACGGCTCGACGGATGCTACCCTGGAAGAGATCAAAAGGCTTGCGGCAGCGGATACACGGGTGCGCTATCTTTCCTTTTCCAGAAATTTCGGTAAGGAGTCAGCACTTTATGCGGGGCTGTCCAATGCCTCGGGGGATTATATCGCGGTGATGGATGCGGACCTGCAGGATCCGCCGGAGCTTCTGCCTAAGATGGCAGAGCTGCTTGAGAGCGGGAGGTGGGACAATGTGGCGACCCGCAGGGTGACACGAAAGGGAGAACCGCCCATACGTTCCTTTTGCGCCCGGTGCTTTTACAAGCTGATGCGAAGGCTCAGCCATATTGATATTGCCGATGGTGCGAGAGATTACCGCCTGATGAAACGGGAAATGGTGGAGTCGGTGCTTTCAATCAGTGAGTACAACCGTTTTTCCAAGGGAATCTTTGCCTGGGTGGGGTATGAGACGAAGTGGATGGAATATGAGAATGTGGAGCGGGCTGCCGGGGAGACCAAGTGGAGCTTTTTTAAGCTGGTCCGGTACTCCATAGATGGAATGATCAATTTTTCGGATCAGCCCCTGCGGCTGTCTTCCCTGCTGGGCCTTGTGTTTACGGTACTTTCTTTCCTCGCCATTGTGGTGGAGGTCATCCGGGCATTGGTCTTTGGAGATCCGGTAGCCGGATGGCCGTCTCTGGTATGTATTATTACGTTTATGGGCGGCATCCAGCTGTTCTGTATGGGAATTATGGGGCAGTATATCGCCAAAACCTATATGGAGGTCAAGGGCAGGCCCCATTATATCATACGCGAGAGCAATATTGATTCTGCCATTCGAAACCATTAGTTTAAAGAGTCCGTTTTATCACCCTGTTATGCGTGTATCTTTACAGAAAAAGAACGCTGACAGGAGGATATGACAATGAGAATCAGAATGAAAAACGGACATGCGGACAGGAAAATGCTGTTACTTTTGGCCATGGGTGCATTTATGGCGGCCATCGGACTTTTGGCGATGGGGAGCGCCTGTGCAGGCGTTTGTTTAGAACACATGAGGGCATCGGATATTGCGGGGATTCTTGTGGGGCTGACGGGCTGTCTCTATGGGGTCCTGCTTTTGATGGGGCATTCGAAAAAAAGACACTAAGCACCGGAATGCGCATTGACGGAGAATCCAATGTTTTATATAATAATAACGATATTTTTGAAAGGGGCATATGATTTATGTTAAGAAATAAAAAGCGTGTGGCTGCAGCGCTTCTTAGCGGTGCTGTTCTCACGATCTCGATGCTTCAGAGCATGTGCGTGGAAACAGCGGCGAAAACATTGGATTCGGATTACGCGGGAGAGCTGCTGGATAAGGGATTTCCGCAAAGCTATGCGAATTCTCTGGCTTCCCTGCACGAAACCTATCCCCAGTGGGAATTTGAGGCGGTTGATACCGGACTGGAGTGGAATACGGTTTTGGAACAGGAGAGTCAGAATGGCGTCAATCTGGTGGCGAAAAATGTGGATGATTCGAAGAAATCCACTGCAGAGGGAGCCTACGACTGGGAGACCAATACATGGACGATTTTCGATGGATCCTCGTGGGTGGCGGCACATCCGGACTACATTGCCTATTACATGGATCCGCGGAATTTTCTGAATGAAACGGATATTTTTCAGTTTGAGAGCCTAAGTTATAGTGATTCCCAGACGCTGGAGGGGGTTCAGGCAATTCTCACCTCCACCTTCATGGAGAATCCGGTACAGGATGCCGATGGAACGACGCTGGATTACGGGGAGGCCTTCATGCAGATCGGGGAGAGTGTTGGAGTCAGCCCTTATCACCTTGCCTCCCGTGTCAGACAGGAGCAGGGCCTGAAGGGAACCAGCAGCATGATCTCCGGAACCTACAAGGGATACGAGGGCTACTATAATTATTTTAATCTTGGAGCGTCGGGAGTGACCTCCTCCCAGGTGATCCAGAAGGGCCTCAGTTACGCAAAGAATGTGGGATGGGATACCAGATACAAGTCTCTGGCCGGCGGTGCGCAGGTAATTGCGAAAAACTATATTTCCGTTGGACAGGACACACTCTATTTTCAGAAATTCAATGTGGTGAATCAGAAAAATTTATACAGGCATCAGTATATGGCAAACCTGACGGCGGCTTATACGGAAGGCAGAAAAATGGGACAGGGCTATGCCGACAAGCAGCAGGCCTTTGTTTTCCGGATTCCGGTATACCACAATATGCCTGCAAAGCCGGTCACTTTTACCCGGTCAGGAAATCCCAATAATTATTTAAAGAGCCTGACAGTCTCGGGGCAGAAGCTGACGCCGGTCTTTTCCGGATCGAAGATAAAGTATTCCCTGATCCTGCCGGATACGGGAAGCATCACGATAAAAGCAGCGCCTGTCTCAGGAAAAGCAACCGTCAGCCTCACCGGGCCGAAGAAGCTGAAGAAAGGAACCAATACCTTTACCATCCGGTGTAAATCCGAGAACGGAAGCACCAGAAAATACCAGCTCAGTATCGTGTGCAGCGCGGAGAAAAAGTAAACGGCAGTGTAAGCCATAGAGGAGACAAAAGATGCAAATTTGCAAGAAACCACTTAAGATAAGACAACGCCTATTGGCGGCAGGTATGGCCTTTGCCCTGCTGCTTGGGGTACTGGCAGTTCCGGAGATGAAAGCCAGAGCGGAGGATATGATCATCGCACTCAGTGCCAAGACCATCCAGATCGGGGACAAGCTTACCGTTACGGTGTCGGTTCCGGCAGGAGTATCCGCATCGGTCAATGTCAATTATCCATCTTCGCTTCTGACCTATGTGAAGGCTTCGGGAGAAGCCAGTGTCAATGCGGGGACGGTTTCCATGTCCATTGGAGAATACGGATCCGACAAGCGTGGATCGGGGACTGTTACCTTCCAGGCGAAGGCTTCCGGAGATGCGGGAATCGCAGTATCCGCTCCGAGGGCATCGTCAAGCGACGGTGACCAGGTTAGTGTCGGAGGGGCCAGCACGATTGTCAAGATTGAAAATCAAGCGGTAGAGAATGAACAGTCGAAAGACAGCAGCCTGGAATCCCTTTCTGTTTCCCAGGGGAGTCTGTCACCTGCTTTTTCTCCGGATGTGAAAAGCTATACTTTGGATGTGGCAGACGATGTGTCCTCTCTGGATATCAGCGCAAATCCCAGGGACAGTAAGGCAGTAGTGGAATCCGTGGATGGGGCAGAGGAACTTGCAGTCGGGGAAAATACCGTAAAGATTAAGGTCCTGGCAGAGAACGGAACTTCTTCCACCTATACGATCAAGGTGACAAGGGGAGAAGCGAAAGAGGCTTCTGATGACAACAGTACAGAGGCAGCAGAGGAGAGCACAGAGGCAGAGGATACAGCGCAGGGAGTTTGTCTGAAGTCCGAATTCGGCTTTATTACGATTCTTCCTGAGGCAGACGTTTCAACACTGCCGGAAGGATATGAGCCCAAAGAACTTTCTATTCCGGACAAGGGAAATGTTGTGGCATATTTCTGTGAGGAAAATCCGAACATCTGTCTGATCTATGCACAAAACAGCATGGGCGAAAATGCATGGTATCAGTATGATATCAGGGAGCGCACCTATCTGCGGTGGTATGGACAGAGTCTTTCGGCTTCCTCGGGAGAGAATGATAAAGAAGGAACTCTTTTGGATCTGAAAAGTGAAAACAAGATCATTTTCTGGGCCTTTATCATTGTGGTAGCAATTCTTCTGGTGATCATCCTGATTCTCATGCTGAGGGGGGGAAAAGGATTTTCGGATTCCATGGAGGATGATTTTATTGATCTGGATGAGCCGCTGGACGATCTGTTGGATGAGGAAGATGAGGAGGCCGAGGTAACTGAGAAAGCCGAGGTAACTGAGAAAGCTGAGGGAACTGAGAAGGCTGAGGGAACGAAGGAACCTGAAATAACGGAGAAGAAGGCGTTTCAAGAACCGGTCAGACCATCTGACGAAATCTTAGAGATTGGTCTTTCGGACATCGAGATTCCGGAAGTGGAACTTCCGGAGGAGGAGATTCTGTGGGAGGAGCCTCTTGAGGAGAAACCCCTGGAGGAGGAGCCCTTTGAGAAAGAGCCCTGTCAGGAGAAGGCTGTCGAAGAGGAACTCCCGGCGGAGACAAAGTCACGCCATTCCGGCTGGAAGAGAAAAAACAAGGTACAGGCGGATGAGGACGAAGAAGAGGATGGGCTTGAGTTCATCGATCTATAAAGATTTAGTGATAACAGGAGGCAATTGATAGTGAGACCATATACTGACAAGGCGAAGAAAGCGTTAGGGTTTGCGAACCGCCTGTCTTCCAGCATGGGATGCAGCTATATCGGAACGGAGCATATTCTGATGGGGCTTCTCAGGGAGGGAACGGGAGTCGCGGCAGAGGTCCTTGCAGCAAATAATGTAGAGCCGGAGAGTCTGCGCAGTATGATCGAGGAACTGATCTCCACAGGGGCAGAGTCTACGGCAGTTGAAGAAAGGGACGGCTATACGCCCAAAACCAGGGAGGTTCTGGAGCGGGCCGGGGAGCTGGCAGAACGCTTCGGCAGCAGTAAGGTCGGAACGGAGCATATTCTCCTTGCCATTGTCAAGGAGGGGGATTGTGCTGCCTGCCGGCTTTTGAATACGATAGGAGTGAATGGACAGAAGCTGTTTGTGGATATTCTTGCGGCAATGGGCGAGGATCCGGCCCAGTACCGGGAGGAAATCCAACGGGGAAGAGGGGATAACACGGAATCCCTGACACCGGTTCTGGACCAGTATTCCAAGGATCTGACGGCTTTAGCCAGAGAGGGACGCCTGGATCCTGTCATCGGAAGAGAAGCTGAGACACAGCGCGTGATTCAGATCCTGTGCCGCCGCGGTAAGAACAATCCCTGCCTGATTGGAGAGCCGGGAGTCGGGAAGACGGCTATTGTTGAGGGAATAGCCCAGAGCCTTGCCGATGGAAATGTACCTGAGCTGATGGCGGGCAAAAGGCTGGTTTCCCTGGATATGTCCGGTCTTGTGGCAAAGTCCAAATACCGTGGAGAGTTTGAGGAGCGCATCAAGAAAGTGATCAGCGAGGTGGCGGAAGCCGGAAATGTTCTCCTTTTTATTGACGAGCTTCACACGATCATTGGGGCCGGTGGTGCGGAAGGAGCACTGGACGCCTCCAATATCTTAAAGCCGGCTCTTGCCAGAGGAGAGGTGCAGGTCATTGGTGCTACCACCATTGAGGAATACCGCAAATATGTGGAAAAGGACGCGGCCCTGGAGCGCCGGTTCCAGCCGGTTCAGGTGGAGGAGCCTACCGAGGAGGAATCTCTGGAGATCCTTAAGGGCCTTCGACATCTGTACGAAGACCATCATCAGGTACGAATCACGGACGAGGGGCTTGCTGCCTGTGTACATTTGTCCGCCCGCTATATCAATGACCGGTTTCTTCCGGATAAAGCCATCGACCTTATGGATGAAGCGGCAGCAGGACTCAGACTCCGGGCCTTTAAGGGTTCCGATGGACTGACAGAGCTCCGGGAACAATTACATGAGACGGAGCAGGGAATTGAGGAGGCGCTTCGGGCAGGAGATGTGGAGGCGGCTCACGAACTTCGGCTTCAGTATGAGCAGCTGGAGCAGTCGGCAGACAAGGTCAGAAGGAAAATGAAAAGAGCAGCCGGAACAAAACAGCCTGTTCTGGGGGAGAATGAAGTGGCGGATGTGGTTGCCCGCTGGACAAAGATCCCGGTGAGCCGTCTGACGGAGAGTGAGGCTGTTCGTCTTAAGAAGCTTGAGGAGACGCTGCACAAGCGCGTGATCGGCCAGGAGGAGGCAGTGTCTGCCGTGGCCCGTGCCGTAAGAAGAGGAAGAGTCGGTCTCAAGGATCCGAAGCGGCCGATCGGCTCCTTCCTGTTTCTTGGTCCTACCGGCGTCGGCAAGACTGAGATTTCCAAGGCATTGGCGGAGGCTGTATTTGGAAATGAGGATTCCATGATCCGGGTAGATATGTCGGAGTATATGGAGAAACATAGTGTCTCCAAGATGATCGGTTCGCCGCCAGGCTATGTGGGACATGAGGATGGCGGTCAGCTCTCGGAGAAGGTGAGAAGAAATCCTTTTTCCGTGGTGCTCTTTGACGAGATCGAGAAGGCGCATCCGGACGTGTTTAACATTCTTCTTCAGGTGCTGGATGACGGACACATTACCGATTCCCAGGGCAGGAGAGTGGACTTTAAAAATACCATCATCATCATGACCAGCAATGCGGGAGCCCAATCCATTATTGAGCCTAAAAAACTCGGTTTCGGTGCAAAGGACGACGAAAAGCAGGATCATGAGCGGATGAAGAGCAGCGTGATGGAGGAAGTCAAACGCATTTTTAAACCGGAGTTTTTGAACCGTATTGATGAGACCATCGTGTTCCGCGCCCTGAATCGCGAGGATATGAAGAAAATTGTATCCATTATGGCAGGGGAGCTTGTGGACAGATGCAAAAAGCAGCTGGGAATTGAACTGGTTGTGCGGGATGCGGCAAAGGCCTGCATTGTTGAGAAGGCTTACGACCGGAAGTACGGGGCAAGACCGCTTCGGCGAAAGCTGCAGGATGAGGTGGAGGACCGCCTCAGTGAGCTTGTAATCAGCGGAGAAATCGGAGCAGGAGACCGTGTGATCGTGACCACAAAGAATAAGGAAATCGTTGTCACAAAAGAAAAATAATGATATAATTTTTACAGTCGAAAGTCATAAAACGACAGAACTTGCGGATAAGAATACAGGAGGATAAAGGCATTATGGCTGCAATCAGTGAGTTAATTCGTACCGAGAAGGACGGAACCATCAGCTTTGGAGATTACACAAAGGACAGCAAATCCAAGCTGGATAATTATGATTTTAACGGGGATATGTATAAGGTCAAGACCTTTAAGGAAATCACCAAGCTGGAGCGCAACGGACTCTTTGTATATGAGTCTGTTCCGGGAACGGCGGTGATGAATTTCAGACAGGATGAGAATTCCGTAGAATTTACGGTAGAGGGACCTGAGGATGCACAGATCACACTGGAGCTTGAGGAGGAGACGGAGTACGAGATCAGCATCAACGGTAAATCTGCCGGAGCCATGAAGACGAATCTGGGCGGAAAGTTAAGCCTCAGTGTGGAGCTTGGCGATGTCTCGGATGTTCAGATTAAGGTAGAGCGAAGATAATTATGGCGAAGGCTAAAACGAGCATCTTTTTCTGCCAGAATTGCGGATATGAATCTGCCAAGTGGATGGGACAGTGTCCCGGATGCAGAGAGTGGAATACCTTTGTGGAGGAGCCGGTGGACCGGATGGCACGCAGTGCCTCCGGGAAGCTGAAACCGGTTTCCGAAGCAAAGCCTGTTCCGCTTTCTTCGATTCAGGCATCACAGGAGGACCGGATTTCCACCGGGTTTCCGGAGCTTGACAGAGTATTGGGAGGGGGCATTGTCAGGGGCTCCCTCGTTCTCGTTGGTGGAGATCCGGGAATAGGAAAATCTACCCTTCTGCTTCAGATGTGCCGGAATTTGTCGGCCGGGAAGCATTCCCTGCTCTATGTGTCAGGGGAGGAGTCTCTGCAGCAGATTCGCCTCAGGGCAGAGAGAATCGGTTCCTTTTCTGACAATTTACAGCTTTTCTGCGAGACCAATCTGGATATCATCAAAGAGGTGATTGCGCGGCTTTCTCCGGAATTAGTCATCATCGACAGTATCCAGACCATGTACAATGAGAGTGCGGGTTCGGCACCGGGGAGTGTTTCCCAGGTGAGGGAGTCCACAGGAGTCCTGATGCGGATCGCAAAGGAGATGGGGATCAGCATCTTTATTGTGGGTCATGTAACCAAGGAAGGCGTCGTGGCGGGACCAAGAGTTTTAGAGCATATGGTGGATACGGTTCTATATTTTGAGGGAGATCGTTATGAGAGCTACCGGATCCTCCGTGGAGTTAAGAATCGATTCGGCTCCACCAATGAGATCGGAGTGTTTGAGATGCGCTCAGAGGGTCTGATCGAGGTGGAGAATCCCTCAGAGTATATGCTGAGCGGTAAGCCAAAGGATGCCTCCGGTTCGGTTGTGGCCTGCTCCATGGAGGGAACCAGACCCATTATGCTGGAAATTCAGGCGCTGGTCTGTCACAGCTTTTTTAACAATCCCAGGAGAACAGCTACCGGTACCGATTTTAACCGGGTGAATCTGCTGATGGCAGTGTTGGAGAAACGATTGGGAATCCAGCTTAGTGACTGCGATGCCTATGTGAATATTGCAGGCGGCATCCGTATCAATGAGCCTGCCATTGACCTGGGTATTGTGCTGGCGATTCTCTCCAGCAGGATGGATCTGGTGATCGACGAGAAATTGATCTGCTTTGGCGAGGTGGGATTAAGCGGGGAGGTCCGTGGTGTGGCTATGGCAGAGCAGCGTGTTCAGGAGGCTGCAAAGCTGGGATTTGAGACCTGCATTCTGCCGAAAGTAAGTATCAAGGGAATTACAAACCATAAAGAGATTCGTTTGATTGGAGTCTCCAATGTCAGAGAGGCTCTGGACGTGATCCAGCGTAAGAATAATATATAAAAAAGATTTGATTTTATTCCTGTAAGGTGCTAGACTTATAGAGAATAGAGAAAAATGCTAAAGACGGCGTACCCCTTAAGAGGGGTGCGTCTTTTTCTTTGGGTTTGATGTTAAAAAGCAGGGAGAGTATACGATGAAAACACTTGAGACAAACGACTGGATGGTCTTAAATACCATCATATACAAGATCTACACAATGGAAAACTTTGACGAGATGCGAAGAGAACTTCTCGAACAGCTGAAGCTGCTGGTGAATTTTGACAGTGCAGATTTCTATCTGGCCTCGGCAAATGGGAAAAAGTTAGAGCACCCGGTCATGGTAAACTGTGAGACAAATCTTTCCGGAGAGTACGAGAAGCTGGATCAGGAACGGAAAATCATGTACAGTGGTAAAACGCTCATCTATCGTGATACAGATATTGTTCCGGATGAGGAGCGCACAGGAAAAGAGTATTACCAGAAAATCTTTAAGCCCAACAACTGGCATTATTCCCTGCAGATGGTGATTGCCAAGGAGAAGAAACTGTTAGGAGTGATCCATCTTTACCGGACCATTGGCAAAGAAAATTTTCAATACAATGATATTTTTATTCTGGATATGTTAAAGGATCATCTTACCTACCGAATGGACAAGCACAAGGTGGGCGGTTTTGATGATCAGAAGAAGCTGACCGTGACAGAGGCAGTAGAGAGGTATTCCCTGACAAAGAGGGAGCACACAATCCTTCGAATGCTGATGCAGGGATTGGAGAGTACCTTGATCTGCGAGCAGTTGTCCATTAGCGCGAATACCCTAAAGAAACATATTTTAAATATTTACCGGAAGCTGGGAATCAAAAATCGGGTACAGCTGTTTAAGAAAATTAAGGAGAGGGAAGAATAAGCGCCTCTTGTAGGTACATCTGAACAATGCTATAATGGGATGCAGACGTTTTCGGAGCAGACAATTGCGCGAATCCGATGCCGGTCTGTTCTTAGAGTAAGAGAGAAAGGAACGAAAACCAGGATGTACCGTAGATCTGTGGAGGACATGGAACAGGATCAGCGGAAGAAGCTGATTATAGATATTCGAAAAGAAGAAGACTTTGAAAGGGAGACTTACCCGGGAGCGAGAAATATCTATTGGGAGGAATTTGATTCCCATATGGAAGAGATCCCAAAGGATGTACCGGTCTATCTGATCTGCTATACCGGACAGAAAAGTGATGAGCTGGCGGAGAATCTGAGGGGACAGGGTTATGAGGTCTTCAGCGTGGAGGGCGGTTACCGGGCCTATCTGCGGAGAAAGCTTGCAGCTCTTATGAGTGAGCCGGATACCGGGGCAAAAGAAGAAGAAAAGAAAAAACGGACGCAGGATATCGAACGGAGCATTATCAAGAAGTTTAAGAAGCAGATCTGGCGTCCCTTTACGAAGGCAATCAATACCTATGAGATGATTCAGGACGGGGATAAGATTGCCGTGTGTATTTCCGGAGGAAAGGATTCCATGCTGATGGCCAAGCTGTTTCAGGAGTTGGAGCGGCATGGCAGGAAAAACTTTGAGGTGGTCTTCCTTGTGATGAATCCGGGTTATAATGAGATCAATTATGAGACGATCCTTCAAAACGCAAAGATCCTGGATGTGCCTGTCACAGTTTTCAAAACGGAAATCTTTGATACGGTAGCAGACATTACGGAGTCCCCCTGCTATCTTTGCGCGAGGATGAGAAGAGGATATCTGTACAGCAAGGCCAGGGAGTTCGGATGTAACAAGATCGCTCTGGGCCATCATTTCGATGATGTGATCGAGACGATTGTGATGGGTATGATGTACGGTGCCCAGATTCAGACCATGATGCCGAAGCTTCACAGTACGAACTTCCCGGGAATGGAACTGATAAGACCCCTCTATCTGATTCGGGAATCTGACATCATTCACTGGGCAAAATATAATGACTTACATTTTATCCAATGTGCCTGCCGTTTTACGGAGAGCTGTGCTTCCTGCGGGGGTACGGAGAAGGGATCCAAGCGGGCCCAGGTCAAGGAACTGATCCGGAATTTGGAAAAGGATAATCCCTATGTGCCGATGAACATTTTCCGCAGCGTGGAGAATGTGAATCTGGATACGGTGATCGGATATAAGCAGCACGGCAAAAGACATCATTTCCTGGATGACTATGATGGTTTATAAGACTATTTGTATTCTGGAAAATCCGGATGCACGGAAAGATAATGCTTGATGGCGGCAAAGCTTTCAGCGCTGATGACATGCTCGATCCGGCAGGCGTCAGCGGCAGCAGTCCCGGGATCCACACCAAGCTTCGTGAGACATTCCGACAAAAGCTGGTGGCGCTCATAAATCATCTCGGCAATCTGGCGTCCCTCGTCGGTCAGATAGATAAAACCGGCATCCGTAACGGTGATCTGGTTCTTTTCGCGAAGGTTTTTCATGGCGATGCTGATACTGGATTTTTTATAGCCCAGCTCGTTGGCAATGTCCACGGAACGGACCACCGGGAGTTTTTTGCTCAAGATCAAGATTGTCTCTAAATAATTTTCCGCGGATTCATTGTTGTGCATCATAACTTGTTTCCTCCAATTCTGAATATCAGTTACAGCTTATTATAGCATATCTACGCAGCGGTTGCCAGAAAAAGTTATGAAAAGTTGTTGACATCTAATATGAGTTAGTGTATACTAACAAGTGAATCGGAAAACGTATTATGATTTGTCCCTTGAAAGGAGTTGTTGTTATGGGTACGGCAATTGTACTGATCCTGCTTTTTATCGTTCTTTTTTTGATCATCCGGAGCATGATCAGGGATAAGAAGAAGGGCAAATCCCTTTCCTGCGGCGGTGACTGCAAGCACTGCAGAGGATGCCACTAATGTTCATACGAGAGCACAGAAAAGTCCACGGCAATTGCTGTGGACTTTTGTATTTTGAGACGACCGGGGATACAAAACTTGAAAAAGAAAAGAATATGGAGTAAAGTATTAGAAAAATCTGCGCAACAGGAAGGGTATTATGCGAAAATTACTGGTTTATCTGAAGGACTATAAAAAAGAGTGCATTTTTGCACCGCTGTTTAAGCTTCTGGAGGCCTCCTTTGAGCTGATCGTACCGTTAGTGATGGCGGCAATCATTGATAAGGGAATTGGCGGTGCAGACAGGGGCTATATCCTTAAAATGGGAGGAATTCTGGTGCTTTTGGCACTGATCGGGCTGACCTGCTCGGTGACTGCCCAATATTTTGCGGCGAAGGCTGCCGTGGGCTTTTCTACGAAATTAAGGCACAGTCTTTTTGCCCATATTGAGACCCTGGGCTTTTCGGAGATGGATACGGTGGGAACCTCCACCCTGATCACCCGTATGACCAGCGATATCAATCAGGCGCAGTCCGGTGTAAACATGGCCCTTAGACTTTTCCTCCGTTCACCTTTTATCGTGGTGGGAGCCATGGTCATGGCCTTTACGGTCAATGTGAAAGCTGCGCTGATCTTTGTGGTGACGATTCCTCTGCTGTCTTTTGTGGTGCTGGTGCTCATGGCTTTAAGTGTGCCTTTGTATAAAAAGGTGCAGAGTGGTCTGGATGCCATTTTGGGACACACCAGGGAAAACCTGGAGGGGGCAAGGGTCATTCGGGCGTTTCACAAGGAGGAGGCCCAGACGGAGCAGTTCCATGCCAGCAACGATTTTCTCACAAATATGCAGATGGTGGTGGGCCGGATTTCCACACTGATGAATCCTCTGACCTATATTATTATCAACTGTGCAACCCTCGCCATTATCTGGACGGGAGGAAAGCAGGTATATTTAGGCGTTCTCACCCAGGGTGAGGTGGTGGCACTGGTGAACTACATGTCCCAGATTCTGGTGGAACTGATCAAGTTTGCGAATCTGACCGTATCGGTGAACAAAGGAATCGCCTGCGGCAACCGGGTACAGGAGATTTTTGAAGTGAAATCCTCCATGCCCCATGAGGTCTCTGAAAAGGGGAATTCGTCGCCGGCAGACGCGGAGAATTATGTGAAGTTTGATCATGTTTCCATGGCTTATCAGGGCAGTGGCGAGGAGGCGTTGACAGATATCAGCTTTTCTGTGAAAAAAGGACAGACCATCGGTATTATCGGTGGTACCGGCTCCGGTAAATCTTCTCTGGTCAATCTGATCCCCCGGTTCTATGATGTGTCTTCCGGCCGCGTGTCCGTGGACGGACGGGATGTGCGGGATTATGATCTGACGGCTCTTCGTGATAAAATCGGCGTTGTTATGCAGAAAGCGGTGCTTTTTGCCGGCAGTATTGCGGACAATCTTCGATGGGGAAATGGCGATGCCACGGAGGAACAGTTGTGGCAGGCGCTTGAGGTGGCCCAGGCGAAGGACGTGGTGGAAAAGAAAGAGGGTGGTCTTGCTTTCATGATCGAGCAGGGCGGCCGGAATCTTTCCGGCGGACAGAAGCAGCGTCTGACCATTGCAAGGGCAGTGGTAAAGGATCCGGATATCCTGATTTTAGATGACAGCGCCTCCGCGCTGGATTTTGCCACGGACGCAAAGCTGCGGGCGGCACTTCGGGGACTGCAGGGAGAGAAAACGATCTTTATCGTCTCCCAGAGGACCAGTTCCATCCAGTTTGCAGATCAGATTCTGGTGATGGATGATGGAAGGCTGGTGGGCATTGGCACCCATGAGCAGCTCCTGGATCATTGTGAGATTTATCGTGAAATTTACGATTCCCAGTTTAAGAAGGAAGACGGACAGAAAGGAGGGGAGGCATAATGGCGGAGAAACAGACGATGGAAGATAAGCAGACAGCAAATAATCATGCAGACAAGAAAAATGGACAGATGAAAACCCTTGGCAAGGTGTTCCGGTATATGAAGCACTATATTCTTCTCCTTGTTTTTGCCATCCTGCTGGCCTCTGTCAGCGTGGCACTGACTCTGTATTTTCCAATCCTTACCGGGCAGGCCATCGATCTGATTCTGGCCAGGGGCAGGGTGGATTTTGCCGGGATCCTTGCACTGGTGAAACGTGGAGTTTTGGTGATTCTGGTGACAGCCGCCGCCCAGTGGCTGATGAATATGTGCAACAACCGCATGACCTACAAGATCGTGCGGGATATCCGAAGAGATGCCTTTGATAAAATCGAGCATCTTCCTTTGAGTTATATCGACAGTCATTCCCATGGGGATCTTGTCAGTAGAATCATCGCCGATGTGGATACATTTGCCGACGGTCTTCTCATGGGCTTTACGCAGCTGTTTACCGGTGGTGCGACCATCGTCGGGACCCTGTTATTCATGCTTTCCATCAATGTGAAGATTACTCTGGTGGTGGTGATTCTGACGCCGATTTCTCTCTTTGTGGCCAGCTTTATTGCAAAAAGGACCTACTCCATGTTCCAGCTGCAGTCAAAGACAAGAGGGGAGCAGACGGCATTGATCGAGGAGATGGTGGGAAACCAGAAGGTGGTGCAGGCCTTTAACCACGAGGATGAGGCGCTCACGCAGTTTGACGAGATCAACGAAAGATTACAGGATTGTTCGCTGAAGGCAACCTTTTTTTCCAGCCTGACCAATCCCTGTACCCGGTTTGTCAACAGTCTGGTATATGCTTCGGTGGGCATTACCGGTGCCTTTGCAGTGATTTTGACAGGCGGAGCTTTTTCTGTGGGAAATCTCTCCTGCTTTCTTACCTATGCGAACCAGTACACCAAGCCCTTTAACGAAATCTCCGGCGTCATCACGGAGCTGCAGAATGCACTGGCCTGTGCCGCCCGGATCTTTGAGCTGATCGAAGAACCGTCAGAGCAGCCGGATGCAGCAGATGCCTATGTACTTCACGAAGCAGACGGCTACGCGGATGTGGAGCATGTGTATTTTTCCTATACGAAGGAACAGAAGCTGATTGAAGATTTTAATCTCCATGTGGAACCGGGACAGCGGGTGGCAATCGTAGGACCGACAGGATGTGGCAAGACCACACTGATCAATCTTTTGATGCGTTTCTATGATCCGAATTCCGGTGTCATACGGGTGAGCGGACATGATATTATGGATATAACCAGAGAGAGTCTTCGGTCCAATTATGGCATGGTCTTACAGGAGACCTGGCTGAAGAAGGGAACCATCCGGGAGAATATCTGTATGGGACGACCGGAAGCCACAGAAGAGGAAATGATCGCGGCGGCGAAGGCGTCTCATGCCCACAGCTTTATCAAACGTCTGCCGAAGGGCTATGACACCATGATCGGCGAGGATGGAGGTAGTCTTTCGCAGGGCCAGAAGCAGCTTCTGTGCATTGCAAGGGTGATGCTGTGTCTGCCACCGATGCTGATTTTGGACGAGGCGACCTCCTCCATTGACACCCGTACGGAGATTAAGATTCAGAAGGCGTTTTTGACGATGATGGAGGGACGGACCACCTTTATCGTGGCCCATCGTCTGTCCACCATCCGTGAGGCAGACGTGATCCTTGTAATGAAGGATGGCAAGATCATCGAGCAGGGAAATCACGAGACACTGCTGGCACAGAATGGCTTTTATGCAAACCTTTATAACAGTCAGTTTGCATCATAATGCCAGGTCCCCCAAAAGGGTGTAAGTGATTTTTTTTTCTATCTGCCCATATTTTTTATTTTGTTGTAAATATCAGGCCAGCGTGGGCGAAGAGAGAGAAACATGTTGTAATCGCCCAATCTGCCCGGTCGCCGTGGTCGAAGAGAGAAAAACATGTTGCTATCGCCCAATCAGCCAGGTCACCGTGGTCGAAGAGAGAAAAACATGTTGTAATCGCCCAATCAGCCAGATCACCGTGGGCGCAGTGAGAAAAACATGTTGTAATCGCCCAATCTGCCCGGTCGCCGTGGGCGAAGAGAGAGAAAAATGTCGCTATCGCCCAATCTGCCCGGTCGTCGTGGTCGAAGAGAGAAAAAAATGTTGCTATCGCCCAATCAGCCAGGTCACCGTGGTCGAAGAGAGAAAAACATGTTGTAATCGCCCAATCAGCCAGATCACCGTGGGCGCAGTGAGAAAAACATGTTGTAATCGCCCAATCTGCCCGGTCGCCGTGGGCGAAGAGAGAGAAAAATGTCGCTATCGCCCAATCCGCCCGGTCGTCGTGGGCGAAGAGGGAGAAAAATATTGCTATCGCCCAAATCGCCCGGTCGTCGTGGGCGAAGAGGGAGAAAAATATTGCTATCGCCCAAT
>CAMFDG010000038.1 GCA_945949045.1 uncultured Lachnospiraceae bacterium | reverse complement strand
TTCGTTTCTGATAAGTTAATTTCTCCCGTCTGAAACATATAAAAAGAGCTGCAAATATTTTAAATTCTACTTTCTCAGCTGCCAGAATGCCACCGCACTGGCTGCCGCCACATTCAGGGAATCTACCCCATGGGACATGGGAATCCGCACCGTATAATCACAGTCTGTAATGGTGTGATCCGAAAGACCATCCCCTTCTGTGCCGAGAACGATTGCAAGCTTCTCCTCTGCCCGAAGCCTCTCGTCATCAATGGAAAGAGAATCCTCCCGAAGGGCCATGGCCGCCGTCCGAAACCCCATCCCGTGTAGTATCTTTCTTCCCTTCTGCTGCCACTCCCCGACATGGATCATTGTCCATGGTATCTGGAAAATGGTTCCCATGCTGACCCGCACAGCTCTGCGGTACAGGGGATCACTGCAATCCGAGGTAAAGAGAATTCCGTCCATGCCAAGGGCTGCCGCAGAGCGCACGATTGCGCCGACATTTGTGGGATTCACCACATTTTCAAGGATTGCGATTCTGTTGGCATTTCTACATATCTCTTCCACGGACGGCAGCACTTTCCGGTTCATGATAGAGAGCATACCACGGGTCAGTGAAAAACCCGTCAGCTGATTTAATACGGGAAGCTCCGCCACATACACCGGTACTTCCGGACATCTCGTCAGAATTTCCTTTCCCTGATGTTCCACATGCTTTGGTTCCATCAGAAAGGAAACCGGTTCATAACCACGATCTAAGGCTCTTGCAATCACCTTGGGGCTCTCTGCGATAAATACTCCCGGCTTTGGCTCCCGGTACCGGAGCAGCTGTACCTCCGGGGTTCTGGCATACAGGTCCAGTGCAGGGTCATTAAAATCTGTAATTTGTATCATTTGTTACCTATCCCCTCATCTCTGATTTCAGCCGCCCTGCAAGATTATATACTCTCTCCCTTGTAAGCTCCGCTGCTGTATCATTTTCCAGCAACGGCTGCAGGGAGCCACCCTCCGCTTCCTTTCCGGCATCCTTCACAGACTGGTCTTTCCACTTGATCCATTCCCGTTCCTCTTTCGTCAGACTCTCCATTTCATCGGAACCAAGCGTTTCCTTCAATCTGCTCCACAGACTGTTCAGCTCGCCGTCCCACAGGCGAAACAATTCTCCCGACAGCCGGTTCATCTCAATCTGAGAAAGGGCTCCCGACCGCAGCCGGTCATTCATCTCCTGTGCCTGTTCCTCCAGCTCTGCCAGTTCCTGGTTTAATGCAACTGCCTCTTTACTGATCTTACCGCTGGAAAAGCCCTCCTTCATAGACACATTATACAATCCATAGTATCCCAGGGTATCCTCCGCGGAGTCTGCATGACCCATATTTACCCATTCCAGATATTCCTTCGGAAGTTCCTCTGTAGATGCCTCCGGCAGATAGAGATGAAGTTTTGTTGCCTCTTCCAGACCGTATGGTTCGCTGTATATGTATTTGCGTCCACCAACGATTTCTTCCTCTCCCGGCTCCCTGTTATAACGGATCGTTGCAATCTGAAACTCATAGGTATACGCATTCACCTGTACCGGCTCCGTAAACTTTCCGTAAAAATCACACCGGTACTGGATTCCATTGGGGTAATCTTCCCCGGTATCCCCCATATCCGAGTCGTAATACTCACCCCAGAAGGTCCCGTCGTGCATAAGCGTCAGCGTTGTTCCCCAGCCGCCTGCTCCACTGGAAAACCAGAATTCATAATTGCTGGCATCTGTGAAAACTGAGGTGTTTTCCTCTTCGGTGTTCTGACCGTTATCACCGGAGCCTTCTGTATTCACGTTCTCTGTCATTTTTTCTTCTTTGGTCTCCGAATCCAATCCTTCCGTTTCTTCCGGTTCCGTATCATTTTCCAATGTAACGGAACCTTTATCTGAAATCGTTTCTTTCCCTTTTGTGCTACAGCCGAAAAGAAATGCAGTCACCATAGCAGTGACAAGAATCAATACTGTAAATTTTCCCTTTTTCATATGAAACTCCCATTTATCTTTATCGTCTTATTGGCGGCAGGCTATCGCAGATGTTTATTCGGAACTGAGAATCTCCTGCAAAGTCCTGGCAGATTCCCGAAGCATCCGGCTCTCCTCATGACTTAGCGCAATCGGAATCTTCGTCTCGCAACCACCGGATCCCACAATACAGGGAAAGCTTAAAACCACATCTGAAATTCCATACTCGCCGGACATCAGGGTAGAAATCGGCAGAATGGATTTTTCATCCCTTACGATCGCCTCACAGATTCGCTTCACAGACATGGCGATTCCATAATAAGTTGCGCCCTTTTTCTCGATAATCTCGTAAGCCCGCTCCCGGACTTCTTCTGCGATCTGCTCATCCGCAGTGTTATAATCATAGTGTCCTCTCATCTGGCAGAAACGCTCCAGCGGCACGCCGGAAATATTGGCACTGCTCCATACGGCGATTTCACTGTCCCCGTGCTCTCCGATAATAAAAGCATGGACACTACGGCTGTCTACCCCCAGATGCTCTCCAATTCGATATTTTAATCTGGCGCTGTCCAGCACGGTCCCGGAGCCGATCACACGGTTTGCAGGATACCCTGACAGCTTTAAAGCGGTATAGGTCAGAATATCCACAGGGTTTGCCACGATCAGAAGTATTCCCTCAAAATTTCGCTCTGTAATCTGTGGGATAATGGATTTAAAAATAGAAATATTCTTATGCACCAGATCCAGCCGCGTCTCGCCGGGCTTCTGATTGGCTCCCGCGGTAATTACGATCAATTCTGCATCTGCAATATCGTCATAGCTGCCGGCGTAGATTTTCGTCGGCCGGCCAAGAGGAACCCCATCGGAAATATCCATGGCCTCTCCCACTGCTTTATCCTCAACTGCATCAAGCAGCACCAGCTCCGTAAACAGCCCACTGCCCATCAGGGCAAAAGCCGAGCTGGAGCCTACAAATCCGCACCCGATGATTGCCGCTTTTCCTTTTTTCATAGTGAATGCCTCCGTTTATTGAACATCAGCCCATACAGAATTTCCTCCTGCAAATGAGCTGAAGCTGCATGTCAGGTTTTCATAAAAAACTTTACACGATGCTTTTTCATTAGCATTCCACATGATTTCTAGTTTATGTATCTCATCGCAAAATTATCGTCTTTTAAACCTCCGCTTCCTGAATCCACTGCATAATGTGGTTAAACTTGATCTCCAATGCCCCGTCGTAGATTCGGATGGGAACCGGCTCCTCCAGCCCGTAGATGATCGGACAGGCATCCCCCTGTGCCAGGTAAACCAGAAGCTTCTTCTGGTAGGGATCCAGAATCCAGTATTCCCGCACACCGGCGTCCATATATTTATCCAGCTTCTTGATGCAGTCTTTTCGCTTGGTAGAGGGGGAAATAATCTCCAGCACAAAGTCCGGTGCCCCGTATACACCCCATTTCTCAATCTTGTCATCATGGCACAAGATACCTACATCCGGCTGCACCATGGTTCTCTCATCACAGTCCAGTTGCACATCCACCGGAGAGATCAAAGGCTTGCAGCTCCCCCCGTTGTCCAGAATAAAATTCGCAATCTGACGGTGAATCTCCCCCGCAATCTGCTGGTGAAGAAATGTCGGTGCCGCCATATCATAGAAATACCCGTCGATCAGTTCCACCCGTCTCTCCTCCGGCAGCGCCCGGTAATCCTCCACCGTATAGGAGCCCTGGGTATGGACCTGATAGCTCAATTCCTCCTTCACCATAAGAGGTTCTGTAAACAGATGCTCCAACGCCTGCAGCGTGTCATAGCGCGGACTTGCCGTCTCCCCGGAAAAAATTTTCTGGATCGTCCCCAGAGGAACCCCGGACATTTCTGCCATCTGCGCGTAGCTGTATCCCTTCTCCTGCTTCTTCTTCTTCATCTCTTCTACGGTCATATAAGCACCCTCCTTATAATTGTATAATACAAGGGATTTACCCGCTTGTCAACCGTAAAATTTCCAAATTATTTCCATATTATTCATGGCCGAATTTCTTTTTATCAAATTTTATCCGTATATGGTTACTTTCCGGTTTCATTCCGAATAAGCAACCTGTAATTCCCCTCCGTAAAACAGTGATAAATGGTATGGCCCATTTCCATATGGATACAGTAATACCAGACATCGGGTTTCCCATGCATTTCCATGCAGTTTTTGCCTGCCGACTACGCGTCCGATCTGGAGTAGCAGTTTTTCATCTGACTGCTCAGTTCAAACAATACTTTATCCAGTGTGGCTGCTGTCTCTTTTTTCAACATATCCGCAATGGCATGATTTGCCTCAAGCCGGAGCTCCATTCTCTTTTTCTCATCCGGTTCTTTCTTAAGGATCTCATCATATCGATGGATCAGTTCATGCCCCTTCGCCATCACATGCTTTTCATAGCGCTCAATATGAAAAAGAGACCTCTTATAAGAAGCATCCGCCATGGCCGCGATCAGCCTGCTGCTCCAGTAAAAATTATCGGTGGAAACCTCCCCGGTGGTGTTGGAAAGATAGTCCGGTATGTCCGTAACCTCTGCATAAAAGGGAACCAGTGTGTTAAAGGCATTGGAGGCATAGGCCACCCACTCCAGAATTCCGCAGTCCTCCGCCATATCCGGACGCATCTGAATGACCGCCAGAAAATCATTGCGGTTCACTCCCACCGACCGAAAAGCTCCCCGCATTTCCTTCGGTCCGTATACGGCATAAGGATCATAGGGCGTCCCCTGAAAATGGGAGGAAAGCACATACTTCACATCCTCCACCGTGATTTTTCTCTCCGGCACCATGCACCAGGGGAGATCATCGGAGGACGGGGTAAATTCCGCGTCCGGGCCATCCCAGACCTTCGTGTGGGGATTCAGATACCGCAGCATATACCAGACTCTTGGGGTATTATATACATGGTCTGCATCATCATGGCTGCCAAACGCATCCCTAGGATTCAGCTTTCCGTTGAATGACAGATCCAGATGATTTTTCTCAATAAACTCCCACATATCCGGAGAGCACATGTATTCCTTCTGCTGGGAAAGAGCATCCACCAGATCAAACTGATCCAGGCCCAGCTGGTTTGGCATCACCACATAACAGTCATCGGGAACCCGGCGTGCAATCCAGTGATGTCCACCGATGGTCTCCAGCCACCAGATCTCGTCCTGGTCCTGAAAAGCGATCCCATTCATTTCATACGTGCCATAGGTTTCCAAAAGGCTGCCCAGCCTCTGGACGCCTTCTCTTGCACTATGAATATAGGGAAGCACCAGACAGACAATATCCTCCTCACCGATTCCCCCTGCTATTTCCTCTCTGCCATCCTCTGCCGGCTGATATTCTACCAGAGGATCCGCTCCCAGGACCCGGGGATTGGAGGTGATGGTTTCCGTTGCCGTCATTGCCACACGGGCCTCGTTTACACCGCTGGCCGCCCAGATCCCCTTGCCCTCCACAGCGTTTGGCATTGCCGTATAACGCATGGGAGCATCCGGCAGCCTGATCTTCACATGGGAAAGCACCGACTCATAGTCACCGGGCTGTTCCCCGGGCTTCACCACAACGAATTTCTTCGGTGTAAAATGTCCCGCGCCCGAATCATCATTTCTCGCAATCATGGTCGAGCCATCGTAAGAGGCATTTTTGCCAACAAGCACCGTCGTACAAGCCATAGAAAGTTCCTCCTTTTTCTAAGAAAACTTGACACAATCATTGAACTCCTGCACGGTATACCTTTTTCCGCACAAAATAAAAGCACACTACCTGCATCAGAATCGTGAGAAGCCACGAAGCCGGATAGGAAATAAACAAAAATTTCAGGGAGCGATGCAGCGGAAAAACCCCATAAATCCAGACAATCCGCGTGCCAACCGTACCGATCACCGACAAAAGCATCGGCACCGTAGAATGCCCCATTCCACGAAGGGAGCCAGGAATGAGATCCATAATGCCGCACAGAAAATAAGTAGCCGTAGTATACAAAAGAATTTCCTGTCCACAGGCAATTACATCGGGATCAGAGGTATAGATGTGCAAAAGTTCTTTTCCAAAAACACAGGCACCACCGCCCAGAACAAAAGTTACACCGAGAGATAAAAGAATACAATCCAAAAGCACCCGGTCCATCCGTTTCCATTTCCCCACACCGTAATTCTGACTGGTAAAACTCATGCAGGTCTGAGTGATGGAATTCACCGCCGTATACAGGAAACCAAATATATTATTTGCCGCCGTATACCCCGCCATAGCCACGGAGCCAAAGGAATTGACCGAAGACTGCAGCAAAACATTGGAAAAGGTGATCACGGTACTCTGGATCCCCGCCGGAATACCCACCTGAAAAATCTGCTTTAAGTATTTTCCTTTCAGCATCAGTTTAGAAAAATGAAGCTGATAGCTTCCCTGGGAGTGACACAGACACTCCAGAACCAGCAGGCAGGAGATCATCTGGGAAAAAACGGTTGCAATCGCCACACCGGCAACCCCCAGATGAAATGCGGTCACAAGAAGCAGATTCAGTCCCGCGTTGATCACGCCGGAAATAATCAGAAAATACAGCGGCCGCTTCGTATCCCCCACTGCCCGAAGAATTGCGGCCCCGTAATTATATACCATGAAAAAGGGCATACCAAGGAAATAGATCCTCATATACAGGGTAGACTGTCCGATAATATCCTCCGGTGTCTGCATGAGCGCCAGTGCCCCGTGAGCGCTGAAAAATCCCACAAAGAGCATCACCACGCCACTGAGCAGTGCAAAGGTGATGGAGGTATGAACGGTCTCCGACATCTCCTGCTCCCGCCCGGAGGCAAAAAAACGGGCTGCCAGCACATTTGCCCCCAGTGATACTCCGATAAAAAGATTGATAAAGACATTGATCAGTGCCGTGGTGGCTCCCACTGCTGCCAGCGCGCTGCTGCCGCTGAATTTTCCCACCACCACCAGATCCACTGCATTAAACAACAACTGTAAAATGCCGGATAACATCAGAGGCAGCGAAAAGGATACCAGCTTATCCATAAGGGATCCGTTACACATATCAATCTCGTATTTACTTTTTCCTGATGCCGAACTCATAATTACTCCACTCCATACTCTGTCTGTAAACCACAGACATTATACGCCTTTTACAAAGAAAAGGAAAGGGGCTAAGACCATAGCTTCTCCGCCACCGGCTTCCACTCCTTTGCGTACCTGTCACATTTTGCACAGAGGTGATCACAGCTTTCCGGACTCATCATATCGGTGCTGTGGGCGCCGGTCTGTGCAACCAGCCTGCGGAGAATATCAGGATTTTCCAGCATGGGACAGGGCCTCAGCAGATTCTCGTTAAAGGGCTGTGCACTCTGATAGGCCCGGAATAAAGGCTGCATCAGACATTCCTTTAAGGATTTCTCATGGATATTGGCACTGGAATAGTGAATGAAAACGCAGGGCTCCACATCCCCGTTGGAATTGATATGACAATAGTATTTACCCCCGGCAATACAGCCGCTGACAAACTCCCCGTCATTCTGAAAATCCATCAGGAAAATCGGTTTTCCCCCCTCAAAGGCCCTCACCTGCCGAATTCTGTGATACATATATTCCCGCTGCTCCGGTGTCGGAAGCAGTTCCGGCGCCGCATCATTTCCCACCGGCATATAGTGGAAGAACCAGGAAAAGGCAACGCCCTTTTCTACAAGGAAATCCAGAAACGCATCGCTGGTCACATCCTCGCAGTTTGCCCTGGTATAACAAATCGAGGTTCCGTAGGGCAGACCATTCTCCTTCAAAAGATCCATAGCCGCCATCACCTTCCGGAAGGTTCCCTTCCCCCGTCTTCCATCTGTTGCCTCCTCAAAGCCCTCGATGCTCATGGAGAGAATGATATTTTTACATTCCTTCATTGCATCGCAGAATGCCTGGTCAATCAGTGTCCCATTGGTAAAAATCATAAAGCCGCAGTCACTGTGTTTTTTTGCAAGAGCTGCCACATCCTTTTTGCGCACCAGAGGCTCTCCTCCGGTCATGACATACTCGTGAATCCCCAGTTCTTTTCCCTGGGTCACAATACTGTCCATATCCTCAAAGGACAGATTTGAGGTGTTCTTGTACTCTGCAGCCCAGCAGCCCCTGCAGTGCAGATTGCAGGCACTGGTAGGGTCAAACAGAATCACCCATGGAATGTGCTCCATGCCAAGCTCTGCCGCCTTTTTCTTTGTTTCCCGGTACCCCCGCAGAGCTCCTTCATAGACAAAAGACATCATAAGACCTTTTAAATAATCCACATCGTTATTTTCAATCAGATGATTCAGATATCCGGTCCATTTTCCATCCTTTCCGAAAGCTTCCCGAAGATTCTCATAGGCCGACGGGTCCCAGCCGTCCCCCAGAACCTTTTCGATCATATCAACTAACCCGACGAAATCTTCACATCGGTGATCCGCTGCTTTTCTCATTGCTTTGTTCAGTGCCAGTTCAAAGGCTTTTCTTTCCGCTGTATGTGTGAATGTTCCCATTTTAACCACCCTGATCCTTTCTTTTTTTCATAGGATGTGAGTATCAACCGGTCCGTATTCCTATGACCCATTTTACCCTTGTATCATCTTATGCAGACGGGTGGATAACTTTTCCTCACAAAAGCAAATTCTGCTGTCATATATGTCATGGGCGAAAGCCGCTAATTTTCCTCTATCCGCCCAATAAATTAGTGAGCCAGGCTAATATGATATCCAGAATGGGCGGAAATCTATATTTTTCTTGCATACGCCCATAATTTTTTCCGCGCAACAATATAAATGGGCGCATGGCAAAAAAATCGCCTCCTGCGCCCATTTTCTGGTTTATATGAGGAATATTCCTGTTTTCTGTGGGCGTATAGGGGAAAAATACTTTTTACCGCCCATCCTTATTTTTTCAATGGGCATATACGAAATGAATCCGCTACGACGCCCGTTTACACTGTCAAAATATAACAGAAGAATCTTTCAATCACGTTTTTCTATAAGGGAAATCAGGATACGACCTCCAGCCGTATCGTATTGGTGTTTCCGGATCTGCCACTGATCTGGCCGCCGGTCAGCACCACATTATCCCCTTTGGACAATGCAAATACTTTTTTCGCATAGCGAAGCGCCTGATAGAACATCACATCCACAGAGCTGTATTCCTCGCTCATCACCGGGGTAACTCCCCAGCTTAAGTTCAGCTTCCGCCAAGCTTTTTTATTGGTGGTCATACCAATGATATCCACCGGACAGCGGAACCGGCTCACCATCCGCACGGTAACTCCCGACAGAGAGCTGATAACGATACCCTTTGCCCCGGTGTCAATTGCCATGGAGCAGGTAGAATGGGATACGGCGTCCAGATTATTTTTAATCACGTAATCCGCATTTTTGAACCGCTTGGCATAATCAATGTGCTTCTCTGTATATTCTGCAATCTCCGCCATATTCTTCACAGCCTCCACCGGATATTTGCCGGCTGCCGTCTCCCCGGACAGCATGATGGCAGAGGAACCGTCATACACAGCGTTTGCCACATCCGAAATCTCTGCTCTCGTGGGCCTTGGATTTTTGATCATGGACTCCAGCATTTCCGTAGCGGTAATGACCCGTTTGCCTAACATCCGGCACTTCCGGATCAGATATTTCTGAATAGCCGGAACCTCCACAAAAGGAATTTCCACACCCAGATCCC
Organism: uncultured Lachnospiraceae bacterium; assembly: GCA_945949045.1. GTDB lineage: Bacteria > Bacillota > Clostridia > Lachnospirales > Lachnospiraceae > Roseburia. Next base: position 14,339 of record CAMFDG010000038.1, on the reverse strand, counting down.
CTCTGGCAACCATAATGCCATCTGCAATCTCGCAGATCTCCTCAATATGATCGACGCCGGAACGGTTTTCAATCTTTGCGATAATATCGATATCCTGACCGCCGTTGGCATCCAGAAATTCTCTCAGAGACTGAATATCACTTTTGTTGGAGACAAAGGATGCAGCAACAAAATCCACATCCTCTTTGATTCCAAACATCAGATCCGCCTTGTCCGTCTCACTGAGGTAATCCCCTTTCATGACATGATTGGGGAAATTCATGCTTTTCCGGTCTGAGATTTCTCCCCCGACAATGGTGTTGCAAATGATTTCTGATCCCTTAATTTCTTTTACCTCAAAAATCAAAAGGCCGTTATTCACCAGAATCCGATCCCCCACCTTTACTTCCGAGGTCAGATCCTTGTAGCTGACGGAAACCCGGTTTTTATCGCCCTGAACTTCCTCCGTGGTAAAGGTAAACATATCCCCGTCACAAAGGACTGCTTTATGTTCCTTAAAGGTCCCGATCCGGTATTCCGGTCCTTTTGTGTCCAGCATAATTGCAATGGGCAGATCCAGCTTCTCCCGGACAGTCCTTACAAGCTCCATTTTCTTTGCCTGCTCCTCATGGGTTCCGTGGGAGAAATTCAGTCTCGCCACATTCATCCCCGCCTCACACATCTGGATCAGTGTCTCCTCATTTTCGCATGAGGGACCAATGGTACAGATAATTTTTGTTTTCCTCATTTTGCATCCTCCTATCTTGAACATCGGCCCATATAAAATTCGCCTTCGGCAAAAGGACCGGTCACAGTACATCCGCTACATCTATGATTGTTACATAAGCCATTGTATCATACATCTTAACAATATTCCTTACTTTACTGATCTGAAAACGATTTACCACAAAATAAATCATTTTCTTTTCCTCATCGGAATAGTATCCCTTTGCGGAAAGAATTGTGATTCCGTTTCCAAATTCTTTTGACAAGGCCTCACATATTTTATCCGGTTTATTCGTAATAATCATTGCTGATTTTGACTTATCCAGCCCTTCCGCAATAAAATCCACGGTTTTGACTGCCGCCGCGTAAGTAAGAATGGAATAAAGCGGCAGGTTGAGTACCATCAAAAAGAATGACAACGTCAAAGCTTTTGGCGTAATCTGTGCCAAAAGCATGGAAAGACCCGAAATTCCCGAATCGTACAGATGCACAGGATAAAGAAAAAATGTGATACCAAATGCATTGATGATTCCTGCCACAGTCAACACAAGGTAAGTAATAAATGTCCGTCGGTATGTTTTCATAAGCTTTTACTCCTTATCGTCTTTATGATCCTCTTTTCTTTCCGGACCATTTTCCATCCACCACGCAAAAATGCCCACAATAATATTTGCTGCCATGTTTTTCCTCCTTATTATCATACAAAAATGAATATGCAAGCATAAGCCATAGCAATTTCTCTGAAAAATGCAAATGGCTCCAAACATAGATATAATTTAGAAAAACATGGAATTAATCCTGATCGCCCTTGTGATGAATATATGCAATCACAGATTTATGAAACTGGTCAGCATTCTCATAGGACTTTTTTCTTCCTGCACACAGGAAGAAAGCCCCCGCATAAGCGCAGAGCAATGCCAATAGAATAATGGAAAAGGTATCAAATCGGAAGGTTCTTCTGGCAGGCATCGCCGGTCTTTGAAGCAGAGAAGAAAGTTTCTCCAGCTCCGTCTCCCCCGCCGGTAAAAATGGCGAAAAATCCCTGTCTGCGGAGATTACTGTGCTCTTCTCCGAACCGGGCGCACCATTCCAGCTATCGGAACCATTGCCCACAAAAAAGGTAAGCAACAACGACGCCACAAACAGAAGCGCAATTATGGACTTTGTTTTTGTAAATATTCTGTTCATAAGCCACTTCCCATAAAATACCATGTGTTACAATCATAGTCTAACGGAATTTCCTGTGAAACGCAACAGGGAATGTTCACATTCCCGCTCTTACCGGACAATTGCAAATGCAACATCCAGCCCATACAAAAGCATCATGAAAAAGCCTTCCATCCGGTTTAAGGATTTTCCTCTTATGGCAAAAATCATAGTCAGAACGGTGACTGCAATTAATATGAGCATATCATACACAGATGCCATGTTGACAGCAACCGGATGTATCAAAGCAGATACCCCAAGTATAAACATCAGATTGAATATATTGGAGCCTATGGCATTTCCTACCGCAAGACCGGTTTCCTGTTTTCTTACGGCCACAACAGAGGTAACCAGCTCCGGCAGCGAAGTGCCCGCAGCCACAATCGTCAGCCCGATCAGAGTCTCCGACATTCCGAAGGCTTTTGCAATTTCCCTGGCACCATAGACAACCGCTTTTCCTCCCGCAACCACAAGAATCAGACCTGCCAGAATGAGAAGCAGACATTTCCAACCTGGCACAGCCGCTGTCTGATTCTCTTCTGCAGGGTGTTTTCCGGCATGGACGACCAATCCGATCATATAGACCAGAAAACATACAATTAACAGCAGTCCCGTAAAACGGTTTACCATCCCCGCATTTGCAGTCATAGGCGATGAAAAAAACAATCCTCCGAAAAGAGCAGCGGAACTGGTGGCAAACAACACAAATATCGTGGATCCAATGGCAACCGGAAAGTCTCTTTTTAAGATTGTACTTTCAACGGGAACCCCGTGAAGAAGTGCACAGCTGCCAAGCACAACCAGAAGATTAAAGACATTTGACCCCACCACATTGCTGAGTGCTATTTCATTGGATCCCTGCATGGCGGCCGATACGCTTACCGCCAGTTCCGGCAGGCTGGTTCCAAGAGCCACAATGGTCAGTCCGATCACAAGTCCCGGCACACGGAAAATTGCTGCGAGAGCAGCACTTCCGTCCACAAAAAAATCGGCTCCCTTAATCAGACAGACAAAACCTACGAGTAACACAATACCTTTTAGAAACATATTTCCCTCCTGATTTCCTGTTTGCAAAAAAGCGAGACTTTTCTGCAAACAAATATTTGCAGTAAAAGTCTCGCTTCTTTTAACATATCCCGGGGAATTCTCCCGTACTGACGAAAATATGTTACATACCCATGTATGCAAGCTACTCCCTATTACTATTTTCAATATAGCAAAGGACAGTAGGAATGTCAATTTTCTTCCGTTTCTTTTCAAGGCTTATCGACAAATTTCTACCCTGTTACTTCCTCCCGGCACTTTTTTGCAGACACAGCAATAAAGAAAAGGCCAATTGCAGAAAGGAAGACGGTAACCACCAGCATCTCCGTCACGCCAAAGCTTTCGATCACAAATCCCCCGATGACATTTCCAACGGCTCCGCCCAGTCCCAGGGAAAAGGCTCCCAGCAGCGCCTGTCCAATGCCCGAATCCTCCCGTTTCATATACACATTGATGAAATGCACCGATGCCGGCGTAAATAATCCGAAGGCGCCAATCTGAATCACCTGGGCCAGATAAATCATTGCCAGATTTCCGGAAAGCCAGGTAAGCATACTCTTGAGCAGAAAGCAAACCCCAGAAAACACCAGCAGTTTCCTGACATCAATCCTCCCCGCCAGCCGATTAAAGTATGCCATAATGGGCAGCTCCATGGCGGCCGCAATAGCCAGCGCAAGACCAAGGTTTTCGGAGGATCCCCCTGCCCGCTCAATGATGTTGACCAAAAATACGTTAATCGTGTTATGTCCCATAAAAAGAAGCACGGTTCCCAGAAGGAAATACAGCAAAAAGGGATATTTTTCCAGAAGCCCTGCCCGTTCCTGCAGCATCTCCTCCACATCCTCTAGGGGATTCTCCTGCCTGCGCCCCGCCGGTTCCTGAAACAACAGACAAAGTCCCAGCACCAGCAGGGACAATACTGCGTAGAGAAAGGCAAGCCATCTCATGGGCATCTGCTTCACGAGATACCCCAATAGAACCGAAAACAGGGCAAATGCGATGGAACCTTCGCCTCTGGCCGCTCCATAGTTTAATTTATGCCCCGCATTCACATACTCCATGGCAATGGTGGACAGCATAGAAGGAATTGCCGCTTCGATGGCTGCCAGGATCATAACAAGAATCGCCACGGTCCATTTTCCTGAGGGCTCTGTCCACATCACAAAAGACAGAATCACAGCAGCCAGCTTTAAGAACACAATATTCTTTGCCGTGGAAAGACCTTTCCACTTTTTCACCATCCACGCCAGAATCGGCTGCATCAGTACCGAGATGACTGCGCCCACACCTGTGACAAGGCCCACCACCGCGCTGCTGTACCCATAGTATTCCAGATAGACCGCCGTATAGCTCCACACAATTGCATATCCGCACCAGAACAGCATATGCATGAGAGAATACAAAAGCTGACTCCGATTGAATTTCATCTGTTTTCTCCTTGTCTTCAACATCATTTTTTATAGTAACACAATCGGCAAAATCTATGCAATTCTCTCTGATAAAATTGTTCAAAATTGTTCAAAAGAAAATGGGCATATGAGAAAAAACTTTGTTTTCCATGCCCATTTTCCTTAATTATATTTCCATAAAATGATGCAAACGGGCGTATAGTCCCAAAACTTACTCACCACGCCCACAGTTTTCTCATTTCACGGGATGCAAATAGCATATTATTTCTCTCCATGCCCAAAACGCCATATTTTGTCCCAAAAACAGGCACAAAATGGGCAGCGCGTTTCGTTTTATTACATATACACCTGCGTTCCCACTCCCAGCTCCGAGGTGATCTTCACGGAACCACCCAGCTTCTTCATAATCGTATCCACCAGAAACAGCCCAATACCTGTAGCCTTCTTGTCCCGTCTTCCGTTATAACCCGTATAGCCCCGCTCCGTGATCCGGGGCAGATCCTCCTTACTGATGCCAATGCCTGTGTCCGCGATACAGATGGTATGAGACTTTGGCATGGTGATGGTAATCCCGCCCTCCATCCTCAGGTACTGTAAAATGATATCACAATACTGCTCGATTTCAAACAACCGGTCTGCGTACTCTGCTTTCTCCTCCAGTTTGGATTCCTTCACCGCCAGCGATAATGCCGTCAGCGGAGTCTTAACCTGGTGGGTCCACAATGAAATCATCCCCGCCCATATCCATAGCCATGACAATGTTCATATTATCCGATGCCGACGACAGGAAAATAATCGGCATCCTGAAAAGTTTCCGGATCTCCCTGCACCAGTAAAATCCATTGTAGGAGGGCAGGGTAATATCCAGAAGAATCAGATCCGGTGCGGCCGTCATCACATCCAATAATATATTTTGAAAATGCTCCGCGATGACGGCCTCATACCCCCAGGTCTCCAGATGATTCTTTACACTCTCCGCAATCATCCGGTCATCTTCCACAATTAATATTTTGCTCGTATGTCCGAATTAGTAATTCTCTGTGTGTACCTCGAAATAGCTCTGTGGATGATTGCATACCGGGCATACCTCCGGTGCCTCAGTACCCACTACGATATGACCGCAGTTGCGGCACTCCCAGATTTTCACTTCGCTCTTTTTGAAGACCTCTGCCGTCTCTACATTCTTAAGGAGAGCACGATAACGCTCCTCATGGTGCTTCTCGATTTCTCCCACCATGCGGAATTTCTTTGCCAGCTCCGTGAATCCCTCTTCCTCTGCGGTCTTGGCAAAGCCCTCATACATATCGGTCCACTCATAATTCTCGCCGTCTGCGGCAGCCTCCAGATTCTGTGCAGTATCACCGATTCCCTTCAGCTCCTTGAACCACATCTTCGCATGTTCCTTCTCGTTATCTGCGGTCTTGAGGAAAAGAGAAGCAATCTGCTCATAGCCTTCCTTCTTTGCTACAGACGCAAAGTAGGTATATTTATTTCTTGCCTGGGATTCTCCTGCAAAGGCAGCCTCCAGATTCTTCTCTGTCTGTGTTCCGGCATAGGGATTCGCCGGCTTCGGATCCGGGAGCTTCTCAAAGGCACTTGCCGGCTGCTTGCATACCGGGCAGGCAAAATCCTCCGGAAGGGCATCTCCCTCGTAGATATAACCACAAATCTTACATTTCCATTTTCCCATGTTGTTTTCTCCTTTCTTATCATCCTCATAAAATGCAGTTTTCACTGCCTGATCTGCAGTCTGTAAATTCTGATTTTCCACGGTCCCCTTGTAACCTGGACCTCTATGTAAGATCTCGCTCTTATCCACATAGAAGGTGTGAAGCATCTTTTCTGCCAGCTCACTAAGTGGCTTTCCATAGAATTCCTCGTAAATCTGCTTAATCTCGGGATTCTCATGGCTTTTGCGCAGCTGCATCTGCTCATCTCTGGTATACAGGCTGGCAATGCGCGCTTTGCGCACCTGATCGGCATCCTTTGTGACATCCTTCGGCTGTCCGCCGCCTCCGATGCATCCGCCCGGACAGGTCATAACTTCAACGAAATGGTATTGTTTCTCTCCGCTCTTCACCCGCTCCAGCATTTTTCTGGCATTGACGGTGCCGTAGACCACAGCAACATTCACTTCCAGATCCTTGATCGGGACGGTAGCTTCCCGGATTCCCTCATAGCCACGTACCGGCTTAAGGTCGTAAAGCTGCCGGGGTGCCTCCTCACCGGTAATAAACTCGTACGCCGTCCGAAGGGCTGCTTCCATCACGCCTCCGGTATTGCCGAAGATCACTCCGGCACCGGATCCCTTCCCCATGATGCTGTCGTAAGCCGAATCGGAAAGAGTGGAAAAATCAATGCCCTCTTCCTTCGCCCAGCGAGCCAGTTCTCTCGTAGTCAGTACGAAATCCATATCCCGCATATCCCGGGCTCCGTAATAATCTGCTGCGGCATGCATCTCAGTTCTCCGGATCTCATATTTCTTGGCTGTACAGGGTGTCAGTGCCACATTCACGATTTTCTCCGGATCCAGTCCCATCTTTTTGGCAAAATAGGTCTTGATGGTCGGGCCCTGCATACCGATCGGGCTCTTTGCAGACGATACATGAGGCAGCATTTCCGGATCATACATTTCCAGGAATTTCACCCAGGCCGGACAGCAGCTGGTAAACTGCGGCAGCGGACCGGTTCCCTTCGTGATCCGCTCAATCAGTTCGCTGGCTTCTTCCATGATGGTCAGGTCTGCCGCAAAACTGGTATCCAGCACATAATCTGCGCCAAGGCTCCGAAGAAGTGCAACCATCCTGTCCTCTACGAAAGCGCCGTCCTCCATGCCAAATTCCTCACCCAGCGCAGCACGGACAGAGGGCGATGTGCTCACAATGACAATCTTTTCCGGATTCCTGACTGCTTCACGAATATCCATGTACTCGTACCGCTCCGTAATGCTGTCCACCGGGCAGACATTGGCACATTGCCCGCAGTGAATACAGACCGCTTCCCCGCCGGTCTGCTCCAGCGTATAGGTGCCGTGCACGCCGATGTCCTCTGTACAGACATTTTTACACATCCCGCACTTGATACACTTTTCCTCATGTCTCACAATACTTGGATTGTCTTCTTCAATCGGGACTCTCACGTCCAAAGACATATGTTTCATTGGATTCCCCCTTTTCTCTTTTTCCCATTATACCCCAGAAATAAATCCCTCGCAAATGATTTTTAATGTATTTCTTCCAGTATTTTCGCAAATACATGGCCTGGGCCTTGCTGGCGCCTGCGCCGTCATTATCCGGGCTGTAAAAGCCCCTGGTGCAGGTATCCAATTCCCCGCAGGCATAGCAGCCATCGATGCCTTTTTCCTGACAGCAGGCTGCATTGGGGCATTTTGCATTTTCATTCTGTAAACCATAGGCACAACATTTAAAGGAAGACTTGCAGCCGCCGCATCCCTCACTTAAAAAGCAGTGCCTGCAGGAAAATCCGCAGTAAGCGTCCATATCCGCATCCTTTTTGGCAGCCTTTACCAGCTCTGCCTTCCATCTGGTTCCATTTTCCAGCCGTCTGTCTCTTTCCTCTCCCGAAAGCCCCAGGTCTTTCCGGTACACGCGGGAATCCCCGCCTTCGATATCCTTTTCCAACCTGTAAAATTCATAACCATATTTCTCATATAAGCCGGTATGACCTGTGGAAATATATATGTAACCGTAATCCATAGCCGTGGCAAGACACTCCGCATAATCCAGAAGCACTCCGGCGTAATGGTGTCCTCTGTACTCCGGGAAGGTATAGACAAACCCGATCCAGGGTGCAAGCTCCGTGGGCTGGATATCATCCATGGGCGCAAGGGTGCAAAAGGAGACCGGCTCCCCAATCACATTACCCGATTTTCTCCAGCCAGTGCTCCTTGTTTTCTGATGTAAGATATTCGATGATTTTCATTCGTCTTCTCCTCTTTGCTGCTAAATACACATCGTCATATACAGTGGAATATACATGATCCCATTTTCAAATTTCAAGTCCTTGGTATATATGATATATCGATCTTCCATTTTAAGCTGATATTTTTCAATTAGGTAATCAAAGGACTTGTGGGAAGTGTAGCCGGAAGACTTCACTTCAATGGGACATATTTTTCTTTTCTTCACCGTAATAAAATCAATTTCATACTTTTTCTCGGACACAGAGTCCCTGGGTTGATACATATATTCATGAAAATACAGCTCATGCCCCAAAGCTCGCAGCATTTGTGCAACCATATTTTCCATAATCATCCCCTGATTGATTCCCAGGCGATCAAATATCAGGGATTTGTATAAGTCTGTTCCTGTTTCATCACTATTTCGCATCATCTGGGTAACCAGAAGACCGGTATCACCAAGATATAATTTAAAATTGCTCCGATCTGCGTATGACTCCAGCGATATTTCCGGCTGTGTAACATTGATGCATTCATTTCCTATCATGGATTCTGACAGGAAAGACACGGCTTCCACGTAACTGCGGTATCTGGCATTTTTTTCGATTAACGAAAATCGAAAATGAGAATTTTTATTCTCCAGTTGCTCGGGAATCGTCTTGAAAATCACAGACGCTTTCTCGTTATTTTCATCGTCATATTTTTTCAAATCTTTCTCATAAAGGTCAAGGATATTCCGCTTAATAAAATCAATCTGTTCATATGTCATCCCTGAGACATAAGCCTCGACTGCCTGCGGCATTCCTCCGATGGCCATATAGGTTCGAAAAACATTCATTATCTTCCGATGAATTGCGTCCCCCAAAGGCTTACGGGTCGTAAAAGCATCCCTGATCACATCTGCCGTAATGTCATCTCCCACCGCCCACAAATACTCTTCAAAATCCATAGGAAACATCCTGACGCGATATTCCTCCGAAGGGATTAATATATCCCTCACATTTTTCCGAATAGAAATGAGGGACCCTGTTTCCATATAATCATATCTGCCATCTGCCACAAGATATTTGATTGCCTGCCTTGCAAGCGGAAAAAGCTGTACTTCATCAAATATGATCACACAGCGAGCCCCTTTCAAACTTCTTCCTTTCAGCAGAAAAAGATTGCGAAAAAAAACATCAAGATTGTCCATATTCTCAGCAAAATTGTTTCTGATATCTCTGCCTTCTTTGGCAAAATCCAGAATCATATAGTCATCATATTCATTTTTTGCAAATTCCTCCACGATGGTACTCTTTCCGATTCGACGTGCACCCTCAATCAGAACTGCTGACTTACCACATGAGATGCTTTTCCACTGCTTGAGCTTATCATACACTTTTCTTTTAAATATCATGGCAATACCTCATTCTGACAATATCTTTTTACCTATTATATCAGTATATACCGAAATATTCAAATGTATTCCCCTGTTTTTTCACGAAATAAAGAAATGTTTTTGTTTGTTTTTGCACGAATTTAAGAAATGTTTTCCCCTCATTCTGCACGAAATAAAGAAATGTTGTAACTATTACATCCCCCGTACTTCCAGTGCAACCGTCAGCGCATTCACCCCTGCCGGCAGCAGCATCCCCCCTATCATGGGATACAGAAAATTCCCAGGCCTAAGTTCTCCATAAGAAACCCATGCTGCCAGACACTGACCTGCAAGCTGGATCACACCAAGGATCAGAATCATTCGAAAGAGCTTTCCCAACAGAAACCAAAGGATGCTTCTTTTATCCACCGGAAGATACTGAAGGATTTTCACAACTCTGGCCTTCCTGCGATGATCCGCTTTTTCCCCATAAAATTCCTGAAAATACAGATAGGGCTGCAGATACATAAATATCCCCATACACATCAGAAAAATGATCTGCACACACATCACAGTCTCCAGCTGTCCGCGTACCTGTTCCTGCCAGGGAATCCAAAGAAGGGGAGTCCCCACAAAAAGCATAAGCCCGGACACCATCCTCGCACAAATGCTTGCTGCTTCCCAGCTGTTCAGTTCCTTATAAAAATTCTGCAAAAGGCGCATCTGCCCTCTGGTACGGTCTTTTCTCTCGATTTTGTCTGTCCGTTTCTCCATGCCCTTTTCCACTCCTGTCGTAAATCCTTTCCATAATGGGTCTATAATATGATACAAGGGTCATAACTCGTTCCTTCTTGCAGGAGTCCCCTACTGCTTTGCAAATCTACGCATCCCATAATGCATCCTGATTTTCCCCGAAATAGGTCATTTTCCCCTGCTCTAAAATACCGATATAATCCATCTGCTTTTTCATCTCCGACTGGGTGTGGCTGGTCATTAACACTGCTGCCTCCTCTTTCTCAATAATCCCATGCAGCAGCTTGAAAAAATCAACCCTAAACACCGGATCCATCCCCGCCGTCACTTCATCCAGCAGATAAAGCTTCGGATGATGCGCCATGGCAAAGGCCATCTGGAACTTCATCCGTTCTCCCCGGGACATTTTATAGTAGGACTTCCCGGAAGAAACCTCAAGTCTTTCCATGGTCTCCGAAAAAAGCGCCCGGTCAAAGTGATCATAAAAATTTTGCAACAGTTCTACGTTCTGCGCCCCCGTCCGCTCTTCAAAAAAGACATTGTCCTCCGACACAAAACCCACCTGGTTTCGAAAAGCCGCCTGCCGCTCCAGCCGGTCCTTTCCGTCAATCCGGATGCTGCCGGTGTAAAGGGTTTTCTCCCGCATCACATATTTCAGGCAGGTGGTTTTACCGGCACCATTTTTCCCCACCAGCCCCATCATATAGCCCGCCGGAAGGGCAAAGCTGATATCCGAAAGCCGGAATCTCCCCGACTTTCCCGTCACATGATCAAATTCCAATACTATAGATTCCATTCTGTGTCCACCATCTCCTTCAAATCCTCACAGCTTAATCCTGCCTGCTTTGCATCCGCGATCAATTCCCCCAGGCGCTTTTCCAGCATCATCAGCTGCTTTTCCTTCAGATAATCCGTATTGTACTCGCAGACATAAAAGCCTTTTCCCGCCACGGAGCGGATCAGGCCCTCCTTTTCCAGTTCCTCGTAGGCCCGCTTCGTGGTGATGACGCTGACGTTCAACTCTCCCGCCAGCCCCCGGATGGAGGGCAGGGCTTCCCCCGCGAACAACTCGCCGGTTACGATGGCATTTTTCAGTTGGTTTATAATCTGTTCATAGATAGCCAGGGTTCCCTGAGGCTGAATCACGATTTTTAACATTTTTCCTCCTGCATTTCCCTTAAATACAGCATATACCGGATAGAAAGCAGCAGCGTTACTGCTGTCATGATACTGATGACGATTTGTTCCCACCGTGCCTGTGCCAGTAGTCCTCCGCTCTGTGCTGCCGATATAAAAATTTCTTCCAGAATAAATGCCAGCACCATACCCCAAAAGTGCACCATCGTTCGTCCCATATGTTCCACGCAGCCATCTGCTGTGTTTCGTGGTGACCCAAGCCCATCCATATCTATGCAGAGAGTTGAAAACAAAAATGCAGTAAAAGCACTTCCCAGAGCTCCCAGCCAGTCATTTCCAAACAGCAGACTGATCAGGGCTCCAATCACGGCCAGACCAGTGTGAACTGCAATGCGAAACCAGCAGGCTCCCCGGATGTAGCCACGCCTCATGGATTGGTCCAGAGGACAAAGATACATAAGTTTCGGCATCCGAACCGGATTGATAAACATCATACAAAAACACACGCCCATAGGAATTGCCAATGCATAATAGCAACACGCCTCCGTAACACTATCACAAGCCCCTGATGCGGCCGGCATTAGAATCAATAGATATGGAATCCAGAAAAACACCACAAATCTCTGATTCTTCTCAAGACTGCCGCCTCTAAGCCCGGTCATATATTGTCGTGCGACCCATCGCAGCATAATCATCACTCCTCTTTTTTCGTTATGATTCACAGCCCCCTCATCCTCATGCGCAATCCCGCCGGCTTCGCCTGCTTTCCCGCTCCTGCGGAGCTAAGATTGCTTATGAGGATAAGGTTCCTGCTTCGCAGTCAGATTTCAGAACCTCTCCTCATATATTCGCAAAACCGCTCGTTTCACTCGCTCTCCGATGCTGGGCAGCTATTTTTGCTCATATATGAGGAGGCGGCTCTATTCGAGCCACCATACAAATCAGAAAAACAGCCTCTTACATGCAAGCATGACGAATCTGTTCTTCTGATTTGCATGAGGTTCTGAATAATTACCTTTTTGTCGTAAAATACATGAGTTCTTCCAGGGTTGGAGTGCTCGCGGTCAGTTCACTGTCCCCGGGCTTGATAAACCTCCCTATCCCGCAGCTGTTTCTGACAAGCGCCCGGGTCCCAAACTCCCCGTCCTCCACGTAAACCACCAGTTCCCTGTCAATGGCCCGGATCCTCCACTTTTCTCCGGTCACCAGGCGGTAGCTTTCACGCAGCGTCTCGATATCCCCGGAAAAAACGCTCTTTCCATGATCCAGATAAAGGATATAATCTGCGATCCGGTCCAGATCCTCCGTCAGATGGGTAGACAATATCACACTTCTCTTTCCATCGGAGATAAATTCCTTCAGTACCTGAAAGAATTCCCTTCTAAATTCCCGGTCAAAATTTCCCGTGGGCTCATCCAGCACCAGAAGCTTCGCATCGTGGGACAGGGCAAAAGCAAACTGAAATTTTAGCTTTTCACCTCGGGAAAGAGCCCGGAACTTTCTCTTGGGGGAAAGTCCGAATCGTTCCAGATACCCTTGCAAAGTCTCACTGCTGTATCTTTTGAAAAAGCTTCCGTAATTGTTTCCGTTATCAAGCAGGGAAAGCCCTCCATCAAACATGTCCTCCAGCAGAACCACCCCCGTCTCCTCCCGGATTGCCGGCTCCTCCTCTGCATAGCTCATCCCGTCTATGGTAACCGCCCCTCTGCTCTGTTCATATAGACCGAGAAGTATATGCAGCAGAGTCGTTTTCCCGGATCCGTTGGGTCCGATCAATCCCAGAATATATCCCTCCGGCAGTTCCATGGATATGTCCTCCAGGCATAAGCTTCCCCATTGCTTTGAGATATTTTTCATTTCTACAAGCATCATTCCTGCCTCCGCGTATATGAACCCTGGTCTTTGTATCATTTTCCTTCGGTATATAGACCAATTACTTCTTAGCAACTTTGTTCCAAACCGACTGTATATATCTATATATACAGTAAATATACACAGTTGTCAACCTTATTTTTGCTATTCGTACATTTCACTCCTCCTCATACATTCGCAAAAACACACTTGAATAGACAATCTTACTTCCGCACGGCGATTCCGGAGAAGGTAATCCAACTTGTGGAGGTTGGAACAGAAATAGATTACTTCTCCTCTCCAATGCTCAAGAAAATAATCCAAATTATGAAGGTTGGAACAGAAATAGATTACTTCTCCACATCAAAGCTCAAGAAAATAATCCAAATTATGAGGACTGGATTAGAAATAGATTACTTCTCCACATCAAAGCTCAAAAAAATAATCCAAATTATGAGGACTGGATTAGAAATAGATTACTTCTCCACATCAAAGCTCAAGAAAATAATCCAAATTGTGTAGACTGGAACGGAAATAGATTACTTCTCCGCTCCTTGCTCGAAAAAAATAATCTAAGACAAGGAAAGCCGGGATGAAGCCGATTACCGGTGTTCGGAACCTGTTATAAGGAATCCTTCTGCCCGGGAACACTAGCCTAAAATCATTCCACTGAAGAGGGAAACTCGGTGCTGATGTGATGTTATACATGAACTAACACGAATTGCTCCGTTGCTTTGCCACTTATGTGTGCGCGGGTCAATAAGTCAGAACTCTTAGCCTGCAAGCAGAAACGATTTCTGACTTTTGACTCTTATATCATATCTTTAGATTATCAATATATTTTGAGGGATGTAAACAGATATCATAAGTCAATCATTTAAGAAAAAGGCAAATGTATCAGTCACTGGGGAAAAGTACGTGGTGAACTGGAAATCATGTACCCCGACCGACTGATGAT
>CAMFDG010000037.1 GCA_945949045.1 uncultured Lachnospiraceae bacterium | reverse complement strand
CACTTTCAAGCTGTGTAGCAGCTGCCCTTATAAGAAAGAGTTCTATGAGACACTTCTCAGTTTTTAGTTCAGATGCTGTTCCGTGAATAATTCAGGTTTAGCATATTTTTTGTATAAAATCTACTCTGCATATCCATCAACTTCCAACAGCATAGTATGAACTTAACCTTAAGTATAGGGAAATATTTGAGAAAAGCGGCTTCTGGGAATAACAGAGTGTAAGGATTATTATTTGAGGGCAGGTTGCAAAATAGAACAAATTTATGATGGTATGCGTCTGATGCAAGGATTTTTGGCGATGGGAGGACATTTTTCTTCGTACGCCCACACTTTTCTTGTATTTAGACTCCCGATACCATGATTCTGGTCGGTAGAAGGATATTTTTACCCATACGCCCACACTTTTCTTATATTTAGACTCCTGATACCATGATTCTGGGCGATGGGAAGAAGTTTTTCTCCATGCGCCCATTTTTCTGGCAAAATCCATGATAAAATGGGCGTATAGAAAATAATTGATCTCTACCGCCCATTTTATCATATAAGTCAGGGATATTCCTATTTTTAATGGGCGTATGGGGAAAAACTGCTCCCCACCGCCCATTTTACTTCTACCAGCGCTCGTTCTTAAACACGATCTTCCGGTAAGTCTCAAAATCTACCCACTTATTGAAAAAATCCTCGGAAATCGGCTCACCCTGGGCGGCAAGCTCTGCCTGAAAGGCCTCCACATCCTCTGTGCTCTTCACGTGTACCGCAAAACCGCGGCCGTTGATGACGGGCACACTGCCGTAGCTGTAATCGGAAAGCGGAAGGATTTCAGTGATCTTTCTTCCTCTGACGGATACCGCCACTTTCTCCCGGAGTACCACCACATCGAAATCATCGGGATAGTGGTAGCTTTCACCCTCCACCGGAATCTCATCCCCGATGGTGTAGGTCTTGTCGGAGGGCTGTACCTTAAAGACATTCATGCTCTCCAGGTCGTAATAAAATTCCTCGAAAATATCGCCGTTGGCTTTCAGGTTCCCGGAGACGAAAGCGCACTTCATATCCTTATGCTCATCCAGCGTCGGATTCTCAATGACACCGCAGGCAGAGGTCATGTTGGTGATCCGATCAATCAGAATCAACTCGCCTAAAGTCTTATGCTTCTTGAAAGCGTCTAAGACGATCTCCTCCTGGAGATCCAGATCGCAGACAGCAATCTCATTTTTCTTTAATCTTCCTACCGGAATGAATTCTCCGGTGTTCACATCAATCTTGTACTGGATATTCTTAAGGATCCCCGGAATCGTCCTGGTGCCAATCTTCACCAGGTAATCCTTGCCCACCGTCAGTTCCTCATCATCCATCCACAGAATGGTGGCGGTAAAGTTTTTGCTCACCGGAAGGGATGTATCTTTTGTCAATACGCAGCCCCGGGAGACATCCACCTCCTTGTCCAGCTGGATGGTCACCGGCCGTCCGGCCTCTGCGGTCTCTGACGACTGATCCCCCACAAGGATGCTCTTTACCTTTGCACGCTCTCTGCTTGGCAGGGTAATGAGCTCGTCACCCACTGCGATGCTGCCGCTCTCGATCTGCCCCTGAAACCCACGGAAGGTGTGATCCGGACGGCAGACACGCTGTACCGGCAGATAGAAACCCTCCTCCTTTTTCTTCTCCGTGACATCAATATCCTCCAGATAGGAAAGGAGCACCCCTCCCTGATACCAGGGCATATTGTCGGAGGCCTTAGTCACATTGTCCCCCTCCGTTGCCGAAACCGGAATGATCTTCACACTGGCCAGGGAAAGTTCTTCGGAAAGCTCCTCAATCTGAGCCACGATTTCCTTGAAACGGTCCTCGCTGTAGCCCACCAGATCCATTTTATTTACGGCAAAAACAAAATATTTGATTCCCATCAGGGCACAGATTCTGGCGTGGCGTCTGGTCTGCACCAGCACTCCCTGCTTCGCATCCACAAGGATCACTGCCAGATCTGCAAAGGAAGCGCCCACTGCCATGTTTCTAGTGTACTCCTCATGGCCCGGCGTATCTGCCACGATAAAGCTACGCTTATCTGTGGTAAAATAACGGTAGGCCACATCAATGGTGATGCCCTGCTCACGCTCTGCCATCAGTCCGTCCAGAAGAAGGGAATAATCGATGGCTCCGCCGCGGCTCCCCACCTTGCTGTCCAGCTCCAGAGCCTTTTCCTGGTCTGCATACAAAAGCTTGGAGTCGTATAAAATATGTCCGATCAGCGTGGATTTCCCGTCGTCCACACTGCCGCAGGTAATAAACTTTAATAATCCGCTCATCTTAGAAGTATCCCTCCCTCTTTCTCTTTTCCATGCTGGCTGCGCCGCCATCGTTATCGATCACTCTTGTGGTACGCTCTGACTCGACCGCACTCAAAGTCTCATCGATGATCTCATCCAGTGTGGTGGCCGTGGATTCCGTGGCACCGGTCAGCGGATAGCAGCCCAGAGTACGGAAACGGACACTCCTGTACTCGATTTTCTCCCCCGGGCGAAGCTTCAGACGGTCATCATCCACCATGATGAGGTTGCCCTCCCGCTCGATCACCGGACGTTCCTTGGCAAAATACAGCGGTACAATGTCGATATTCTCCCGCTTGATGTACTCCCAGATATCCGTCTCGGTCCAGTTGGAAATCGGAAACACACGGATGCTCTCCCCCTTGTGGATCTTCGGATTGTAGAGTTTCCACATTTCCGGTCTCTGGTTCTTGGGATCCCAGGCATGATTTTCATTTCGGAAGGAGAAAATACGCTCTTTGGCGCGGGACTTCTCCTCGTCACGTCTTCCACCGCCGAAGGCTGCAGTAAAACCGTATTTATTCAGAGCCTGCTTTAAGGCCTGGGTCTTCATAATATCGGTATAGGCACTGCCGTGGTCAAAAGGATTGATGCCCCGCTTCACGCCATCCTCGTTGATGTATTCCAGCATCTCAATGCCCAGCTTCTTGGCAGTCTCGTCGCGAAACTGGATCATCTCCTTAAACTTCCATGTGGTATTGACATGTAAAAAAGGAAATGGCGGCTTCTCCGGATAAAAGGCTTTCATGGCCAGATGCAGCATCACCGAGCTGTCCTTTCCGATGGAGTACAGCATCACCGGCTTTTCACACTCGGCTGCCACCTCACGGATGATATAGATTGCTTCCGCCTCTAAGGCGTCAAGATGGGATAATTCACTCATAAGTTCCTCCTTAATATTTGTTCGAGTCCTTTTTATTGACTGTGACGACTTCTTTCGTTCCATCCGTTTTCTCAATCTGCCAGTTTAACAGGTCCCCCTCAGCCGACACTGTCATCTTACTTCCCATGCCGCCGATATCTGCTCCCAGATAAAAAGAGATTGCACCAAAAGCGCACTCCTTGATGCAGGAGGCACAGCCCCAGCAGTCCCTGGGATAACGGATATATGCCCGATTATTTTCCTTCATTTCGATCAGGCTTCCCGGACAGACCGTCGTACACTTTTTACAGCCTTTACATTTCATGGAATCAATTGCTATGCTCATAGGTCTCTCCTTTCTCCACCAGATCCCGGTATATGATTTTCAGCTCTCCGTCCTCCATTTTGGAGTTCACATACAACAGCCAGTCATCGCTCTTGTCCGGATAATCCAGATTCTCCGCAAAGCTGTGCCAGCGGGTTTCTTTTCTGGCCCGCAGATGCGCAATCACGGAAAGGCATACCGTCAGGCGCTCTTTCAGTTCATGGACAAACATCAGCTCATGCATATCCTCGGCGTGAAGGTTTTCCGCCAGAACCTGAAGCTGTCTGATTTTCTCCTCCGCCATGTCTAACTGTTTTCCGTTAAACTGGTAATGGCTCCCGATACCGCCGCCATAGGTGTCCATGACCTTCTGCATGGCTTCCTCCAGCTGCTCCACAGTAAAAAGGGCACTTTTGTTTTGGAGGAAGGCATCATACTCGGCTATCTTTGCATCCAGAAGCTGCTGCTCGGTTTCCCTCGTTCCTGTCTTGTCCTCCTCTGCCAGGTCGGCGTCCTCCGACTTCCCAGCAACTTCCATCCTCTTATTACCGTAGAGCCTTCCATCCCGGGTAAGTTTCGTTTCCTCATCCAGCTGCTGCATCATGCGAAGGGCCGCAATCTCACCCTCCACCAGGGCACCGGTCACATACTTCTGGGGACAGCCGCCGGCCACATCCCCGGCGGCAAAAAGGCCATGAATCGTGGTCTCTCTGTGGGTATCTACCCAGTAGCCACTGGCGGTATGACCGCCTACAATATAAGGCTCCGTCCCCTCAATCTCCACATTCTGCTCGCTGGGATTCTTTCCGGCCTCCACCCACTTCAGGGTCTGGCTGGGCGCCATATTGAGATAGGCCTTCCTTAAGGATTCGTCCTGCTCTTTCGTAATTCCTTCGGTTCTCAGGTAACAGGGCCCCCTGCCCTCCAGGTTTTCCCTCACAGTCCCGTACACCCTCTGGGAAGTCGTCAGCCCATATTTATTCTCATAGACCTCTCCAAGAGAATTGACCTGTTTTGCCCCCACTCCCTGGGCAATGGTTCCCGTAGGTGCAATCGTATCCTTACACCGCAAAGCGATAAACCGCATCTCGAAGGTGGTCATCTCCGCTCCTGCCCGGATACCCATCGCATAGCCTGCACCGGTGTTAAAGGGCGGATACCACATCTTATGCCTGGAAAAGCCCGGATTGTTGGGCCGGTACAGACCCGCTGCACCACCGGTGGCGATCAGCACCTTTTTCGCCCGAATCTCATAGGCTTTATTTTCTGCAATAGAGAAACCAAAAGCACCCTTGATCTGATTGCAGTCCACAATATAATCCGTAATATTCAGCCGGTTGATTACTGTGACATCCGAAAGCTTACTTACCGCCTCCGCCAAAAGAGGCTTAAAATTTTCCCCATTGATCTTGATGTTGCGGTTTCCGCGCGCCACATATTCCCCGTTCTCATCCTTAAGGATCACAAGGCCCAGCTGCTCCATCTTCGCCGTCACCCGGTTCAGTCCCTCGGACATTGTAAGCAGCAGATCCTGCCGCACAATATGATCTGCATCTTTGTCTGCGTAATCCACATAATCCTGCGGCACATGCCCCTTGGTAATATAGGCATTCAACGCGTTGACGCCGGCTGCCAGACAGCCGCTTCGCTTAATATTTGCCTTTTCCGCAATAATCACAGAGTAATCGGAATGCTCCCGGATTGTCATGGCCGCATAGCATCCTGCGGTACCTCCGCCGATAATCAGGATGTCTGTATGTAGTATTTCTTTCTTGTCAATTCTCATCTTGTAATCTCCATAAACCTTGAATCTCTGTCCTGGGTTATTTGCCTTTTCTATCATACCTTCCAATCCCTATTATGTCAATAGGTTTTATAGGTTTATTTTGTACATAAGTGAAAGCGGGTACGGACAGAGGCACTTTTTCTCGTATACGCCCATTTCTGTACGATTCCTTCTCCCAGGTGGTCGATGGCACAAACTTTCTATCTATGCGCCCATTTTTACAACGCAAATCTTTGAAGCGGCAAAAATTATGGGCGTATAGAATAAATCTTATCTCTACCGTTCCAAAATCAATGGGTGTATCATGATTTCAATAAAAAACATGGGCGCATAGCGAAAAAACTCTCGCTACCGCCCATGTAATCTTAGATAATATAGAACCAGGATTCATCTGATTCATTTTGATGGAGGGTTTCGTCATCACTGTGGAAAACCAGTTCCTGATTCTTTACACTGACCTTGGTCCCCTTACTGATGGATTTCGTGATAAAGGAATTTCCACCTACCACAACGCCTTCTTCAATGACGGTCTCCCCTCCAAGGATCGACGCGCCGGAGTAGATGGTCACATTGTCTTTGATCGTCGGATGGCGTCTGACATCCCGAAGCTTCTGTCCACCCTTGGTGGAAAGTGCGCCAAGAGTCACCCCCTGATAAAGCTTGACATGCTCCCCAATAACTGTCGTCTCACCGATTACAATGCCTGTTCCGTGGTCGATAAAGAAATATTTGCCAATGGTTGCTCCCGGATGGATATCGATTCCGGTCTTGCTGTGGGCCTGCTCCGTCATCATTCTCGGAATCAGCGGCACATTTAAAAGAAACAGCTCGTGGGCCAGGCGATATACCGTAATGGCATAAAGCCCCGGATAGGAAAAAACAATCTCATCCTTGCTGCGGGCAGCCGGATCCCCGTCGAAAAAGGCCTGCAGATCCGTTTCTAAATATTCCCGCACCTTGGGAATTGACTTCATAAAGCTGACACAGGCATTCTGCGCAAACTCCTCCAGCTGCTCCTCATCATTCTCTTCAAAGGTCTTTGTATATTTGAGCACCACCATGATCTGCTTGTTCAGATGAAACATCACATCCTCGATGATGGTTGAAACCGTGTGCTCAATATGATATATTTTATGGGTTTTATCTCGGAAGAAGCCTGGATATACAACCGAAAACAGTTCATCCAGAATACTCATGATTTCTGCCTTGTCCGGCTGGTTATAGATATCCATCTTATCCACCGCACGGCCCTTCTGGTAATCCTCCATGATATCGGCTAAAATCGATTTTACTTCGTTTTCAATCATATTCTTCATTTTCTAATCCCCATTCATTTTTGATTTGTTTTAAACCTGATCTGCACCAGCATAATTGCCACAAACATAAGCGCACAGCCGGCCATTTCCCTGCTGCTCAGCTTCTGGTGCAAAAGCAGCCAGCCTGCAAGCACACTAAAGACAGATTCCATACTCATGAGAAGAGAAGCCACTGTCGGATTGAGCCCCGGCTGTGCAACAATCTGCAAGGTATAAGCCACTCCGTTGGACAAAACACCGGAATAAAGAATCGGAAGCCATGCCGCCAAAATCCCAGCAGGGTCCGGGTGCTCGAAAACCATCATTGGCAGAGCCGACAATACCCCGCAGGTAAAGAACTGAATACAGGCTAATTTTACTCCATCCACCTTCGGCGCAAAATAATCCACGCAGAGAATCTGAAAGGAAAAAGCAACCGCACAGCACAGTGTCAATAAATCTCCCAGCTCCATGGCAAAGCTGCTCTCTGTCATGCACAAAAAATACAATCCACACACCGCAAGACCAACCGAGGTCCAAATCTGCCAGCCAGCCTTTTTGTGAAGAAATATACCAAGCACCGGCACAAGCACGATATACATGGCGGTCACAAACCCGGATTTCCCTACCGTTGTATACTGAATTCCGATCTGCTGGAAATTCGTTGCAATAAATAGAAGGGTGCCGCACAGAATTCCACCGATCAGCAGTGTCCGATTGACTCCCTTTTTGTCTATCGTTTTCTCCCCGGTCTCTTCCCTTTTGCTTCGAAAGGCGATCAGCGGCAGCAGCACTGCACTTCCAATGATAGAGCGCACAGAAGTAAAGGTAAAAGGCCCCACATAATCCATCCCAACACTCTGCGCCACAAAAGCAACCCCCCAGATGCCCGCTGCCAGAAGAAGCAGCAGCGAATGACGCACTACAAGACGATTCACCGCTACTGTCCCTTCTTATCCGCGATCAGCGGCTTAATCGCATTGTAAATCTCAGACGCCTTTTTACTGTCCTTAAACTGCTTGGCAAGGGCATTGTTGATGCCAAGCTTGGTTTTGTACTGCTGGATATATTTGACCACAATATCCACAACCGCCTGATCGGATACAACCTTCTCCACCTGCACCCGCAAATCATTTTTTTCCTTCTGCACGTCCCTGCCGGACAGATCTACGATCAGGGAAACATTTATTTTTCTCTTTTTCCAATAGTTCACCAGACTGGTAAAGCCCTGATCCTTGGTTACAATATAATAGGAGCTTTCCTGTCCCTCATTGTCCCGGACCAGATATCCAAGATAGGTAGCCAGCTGGAAATCCAGTGCATTCTTAGTTCCCACATCCACCTTCTGATAGGAAATCTTCGCTTTCGACTCATTGAGCCGTCTGTGCAGCCCGAAGGTCAGACTATCGGCATTCTCACTGTAGAAAATGACAAGCACATCACTGCTGTCAAGAGAAGTAATTCCGTCCAGACCATGGGACTTGACATTCTCGTAATCCACTAAATAGTAATTCATCTTATTCCTCTTAAATGATTATGATTACAGGTAATCCCCTGCTTTATAATATGATCAATTATCCTCTCTGACCCTCGCATCATATTTCTGCCAGACAAAATAGGCTCCGACGCCCACAGCTGCTGCCATGGCCGCAATCAGACACTCGGTAGAAATCATCGGCAGGAAGTCAGACGCCACAACCGTGATGAAATCCACCACGAAATGGGCAGCATATGCAATGACTGCCAGCTCTTTCTTCTGATGCTTGACTGCCTGATAGATAAACACGGTAAAAGCGATCTGCATGGCAATGGCAAAAATCCGCTCAATTCCCGCCAGATAGAAGGCGGTGGACGGAGCCTCCACGAGCTGTTTGATTCCCTCGATGGTCTGCTGCTTCGTGGTATCATCCAGGGAAGAAAGGATATCGGAAAACGACCCGGAATTCAACATGATGGCCGTGGTCAGGTTGTTGACGCAGGTGGAACCCACAATCAGCACGGATTCCGCACCCCCGTGGCCAATACCGTACATAAAGGCATTGACATCATTCATCTTTACTTTCTTGCCATTCATAAAATACCGGATGGCGATCAGCCGGCCGGTTTCCTCAAACACAGCTGCCGCAAGGCCTGCATACAGCGCGTAAACCCAGATATTATTCTGGATTGTCCCCTTTGTCACGCCGAATACAAAGGCATGGCAGAGCTGCTCCAGCATCATTGCCGAAACCACAAACATGGCTGCACCAATGAAAAAGAAATTGATCTGCCCCTTATACCGGAATTTGACGTAAAACATCAAAAACACGGGAAGTCCAATGGCCAGAAGCCCGGAAACTCCCATTCCAATCATGCTTGCCGTGGACACGGTTCCTAAATCCATAATGATCCTCCTTAGCATTCTATTCGTGCTATTCATTATAGCCCATCGGAAACACAGATTCAAGAGGGCGCATACTTTCCCCTCTTATGGGCGCCGTAAACACTTTTCCACTATGCGCCCACAAGTTTTGCTATGATCCTCCCATTCACCCTTTATATGGGCGATGACAACAACTTTTGCGCTATGCGCCCACACGCTTTGCTATGATCCTCCCATTTCCCCTTTTATATGGGCGCTGGCAAGGACTTTTGCGCTATGCGCCCACACGCTTTGCTATGATCCTCCCATTTTCCCTTTTATATGGGCGCTGGCAACGACTTTTACGCTATGCGCCCATATTCACCACGAAATTTGGAGGAGCGGCAAAAATTATGGGCGCATAGAGAATTTTTGTTTCCCATCGCCCAATCTCCATGAAAACCAATTAAATTCACACGCTGCACGACTTTTTTCCGCTGTAACAGGATATTGAAAGTTTGTATTTGATTGCAGGACATCTTTTCTGTTTACAATGTCATATACCCGGACATCATACACACCCCGGCAGCCCCCTGTTCCATGCAGGGGGACATGTTCTCCTCCGTAATGCCTCCGATGGCATATACCGGGATGGAAACAGCCTGACAGACCTCATGCAGAAATGCAAGTCCTCTGGGCGGCAGACCCTTTTTACAGTCTGTAGCAAAGACATGGCCTGCCGTAATATAGCCTGCTCCCTGCTGTTCTGCCAGAATCGCATCCTCCACGGAATGGGTTGAGACACCTATATGCCTGTACATCCTCTTATCTTCCTCAGACATTTTAATAAAGGCGGCAAGCGGCATATGGATGTCTTCTACCCCCAGCCTCCTCGCCACGTCCGGATAACTGTGGACAATCAACCTTGTCCGGCTGCCCACGCACAATTTCATCACCTGTTCTGCCAGCCTCTCATAGTCTTCTTCTCTTAAATCCTTTTCCCGCAGAATCAAAGCGTAAGGCTTTGTATCGAGTACGCGGGAAATCTGCCTCAGAAAATCCCCCTTCACCAGCTTTCGATTAGTAATACAAATTTTTCTACACATAGACATAGTCATTTAATACCGGCTGCAGTCCCTCCTGCTCCATATCCCCATACATCTGGTCAAAGCTTCGTCCATCGGAGATCTCGAACTGCTCGTCCCCTGCATCCGCATTTTCCTTTCCTGTATATTTACTCTCATGGTCTCCGATTCCGGTGGATACGCCGGCAGAAACCTTAGTGGCCGCAATCTTCACAATGCCATCCCTGAAATGCTTCTGCTCTCTGGAGGATACCGTAATTCCTACATAGGGCAGAAAAATCCGGTAGGCACAAAGGATCTGGCAAAGCTCCTTCTCATGGACATCCAAGGGATTGATCCTGTCATTGTTGATGATGGGACGGAGTCTGGGGCAGGAAAGGGAATATTCCACATGGGGATATTTCCGCTGCAGATAGTAAATGTGCATGGCAGAGGCAAAAGCATCCTTCCGGAAATCGGAAAGCCCCAGCAGCGCAGAAAATCCCACGCCGCGCATTCCTCCAAGAATAGCCCTCTCCTGAGCCTCGAAACGGTACGGGAATACCCGTTTATGGCCCATCAGGTGAAGCGTCTCATACTTGTCAGAGTCATAGGTCTCCTGGAAAACCGTCACATAATCCGCCCCGCATTCGTGAAGATATCGATACTCATCGCTGTTTACCGGGTAAATTTCCAGACCTACATTTCGGAAATATTTTCTTGCCAGCCTGCAGGCCTCCCCGATGTAATGCACGTCGGAAGCCGCACGGCTCTCTCCGGTCAGCATCAGAATCTCCTCAATTCCGGAATCCGCAATAACTTTCATCTCATGCTCGATTTCCTCAGCATTCAGCTTTTTCCTGTGAATATCGTTGTAGCAGTTGAATCCACAGTACACACAATAGTTTTCGCAGTAATTGGCAATATAGAGTGGGGTGAACAGATAGACCGTGTTCCCGAAATGCTTACTCGTCTCAAGTTTCGCCCGCTGGGCCATCTGCTCTAAGAAGGGGGCCGCCGCCGGTGACAGCAGGGCCTTAAAATCCTCCACGGAGCAGGTTTCATGGGCCAGCGCCATCCGCACATCCCTTGCGGTATATTTACTGTAATCATACGCTTCCATGGCAGCAAGGGTTTTTTCCCGTATTTCCGGACTGATTCTCTCCATCCCCTCCATATATTCCATATGATTTGTTCTGCTGGATGGGTCTGTCTCCAGAAGATGCTTGTGAGCCAATGCCTCCCCGCTTAATTTATCCGAGTCGATAAAAAATTGATTCTCAGCCATCCTTACAACCTCCTAGTCCCTCAAAAATCCCGTCAGTGGATCTGACGCAGAGGCTCCGCGTTCCAACACCCGTCCAAGCCCTGCCAGATGCGCGCTGCGTCCTGCTTCAATAGCTGCCTTAAAGGCGGATGCCATGGCCGGGATATCTCCTGCGGTGGCAATTGCCGTGTTTGCCATCACTGCTGCAGCCCCCATCTCCATGGCCTCACAGGCCTGGGACGGCCTTCCGATTCCCGCATCCACGATCACCGGAAGATCGATCTCATCAATTAAAATCTGAATAAATTCCTTCGTGGCAAGCCCCTTATTGGACCCAATCGGAGACGCAAGGGGCATGACTGCTGCAGCCCCGGCGTTCACCAGATCCCTGGCGGTATACAGATCCGGATACATATAGGGAAGCACCACAAACCCCTCACTGGCAAGAATCTCTGTGGCCTTAACGGTCTCCACATTGTCCGGCAGCAGATACTTGGAATCCTTCATGATCTCGATCTTCACAAAATTGCCGCACCCCAGTTCCCTTGCCATGTGTGCTATGCGGACCGCCTCTTTGGCGTCTCTCGCCCCGGAGGTATTCGGCAGAAGCGTAACCCCTTCCGGAATGTAATCGAGAATGCTCTCGCTCTTCTTTGTATTGGTGCGCCGTACTGCCAGAGTAATGATCTGTGCTCCCGCATTCTCTACTGCGGCTTTGATCAGCTCCATGGAATACTTCCCTGAGCCTAAAATAAATCTTGAGGAAAACTCTTTCCCTCCTAAAGCAAATGTATCCTTTTCCATTATGGTATCCTCCCTTTTATTATTCCTTGTGTAATATAAATACTAAAAACTTAATTTCACGCCCCGCCGCCTACAAAACTCACGATTTCCACCACATCCTTATCTGAAAGTTTCCTCGTTGCATAATCCTCTTTGGGAACGATCTGCTCATTGCACTCCACCACAATCCACTGCAGTGGATACTCATTTTTCTCCAGATACTCCTGCACCGTCATTCCCGCTGCAGCCTCATCCTTTCCATTGATATGTACCATCCTGATCTCCTTTCTTTGTAACTGTTCGAGCCTCCATTAGAATAAAAAAAGCCGCACAAAGAACTACACCCGCGGTGGTGTACCCCTTCGTGCGACTTACGTCTCACTCTGCCGCTCATTATACGGCAAATCCTTTCCCTCTGTCAAGGGAGATATCGATTTTAGGCCTCGTGCATCTTTCCGGCCTTCTTCTGGATCAGTCCGAAAATGACGGCAACTACTTTTTATTTTTAATGATAAATTTGACTGTACTTTTATTGCCGGATTTATCCGTTACAATAAGGGTGTAAGAACCATTCTGGGTGATTTTCTTACCAGACTTTACGGATTTGCCGTTCAACTTTGCCGCCTTAATTCCGGAGCCTTTATCTGAAAATTTCACAATCACCGGCTGGCGGTAAGTCTTACCGTTCTTCACCCCGGTGATAACCGGCTTTGTCTTGTCAAGATTGACTTTAAGAACAACAGAATTATACGGATTCAAATCAAAAGTGCTCGTCGCATCACCGAAAGCAAATACCACGGAATATTGTCCCTCACCCGACACCTTAACGGAGCCAGCTCCCGATCCTATCCCCTTCAGACTATAATCATTTTTTTCGAAATGATATATGCCCTTCTCATAATAAATATTGTTGAGTTCAACACCGAGGTTACTCTTTACGTTAAGCTTATAAGCGTCCTTTGACGTTTTTTTGGCTGTCACGGCAAATGCATCTTTTGTCGAAATCCCAGTCAGGAACAATTTGTTATAAATACTTTCACTCTTATCTGTATACCAATTGCGATGAGCAATTACCTTTACATAATAAGTGCCCTTTTTCAAGGAAATGAGTACCTTGCCCGTTTTGGGGCTCTCCTGTGATCCGCAGTTACACATCTTACTCAGTATTTTGTCAGACAGTATCTGATTGGTGTACACCTCAACATATCCCCATGACATTCCCATAAAATCAGGAGAGTCGGATCCCTCATAAAACTGATAGTCCATGCGAACGATACTGTCCCTTGGAATCACCACTTTTATAATATCAGATTTTTCCTTGTTATTCATTTCTCCCGGCATATCAAATTTATGATCATAGGACAGCTTTACCGTGGAATCGTATGCATCCATACTCTTCATATATGCCGGTGTTATGGTTTCCACGGTATCTGCCTTGATTTCTGTATTTCCCGATACAAGTATCAAAATTCCCAAAACAGCACCAAATAATGTGGCTGAAATTTTCATCTTCCTTACATATTCCTTCATCATATTTCATTTTCCTCCCTGTACACTCCTGTTTACATTCTGGTAATAGCGTCCAATGCAAGCCCGAATCTCTCACACTCTTCCGGGGTATGAGTTATCTGTCAGCATAATCCTTCGATATTCTCCTACGGGGCGCTTTCCTCCCGTCCGCTCTCATCGTATGCCTGCTGGTAGAAAAACTCCTGGGAATTGATCTTGTCAGAACCCTCCAGGCCGCGGGTCAGATATCTTCCCTCTCTGTCCTGGATTTTTCCTTTTTCTTCATCCTTCATCATGGTGTCAAACATGTCGCGAAGTCTCTTCTTGATTTCCTCATCGTAGATAGGAACTGCCACCTCCACCCGTCGAACCGTGTTTCTGGTCATGAAATCCGCGGAGGCAATATAAATCTTATCATCCTTTCCGGCTCCGAAGCGGTAGATTCTCGAATGCTCCAGGAAACGGCCCACAATACTGATGATGGTGATATTGTCCGTAAGTCCCGGGATGCCCGGCTTCAGGCAGCAGATGCCCCGGACAATCAGTTCAATCTTAACTCCGGCCTGAGAGGCCTCGATCATCTTCTCGATGAGGAATTTGTCTGTCAGAGAATTGATCTTGATGCCGATATAAGCCTCTTCCCCTTTCTTAGCCTTGGCAATTTCCTCATCCATCATGGCTGCCACCTTATTCTGGAGGCATTTCGGTGCTACCAGAAGGTGTTTGGTTTCCTCTACCACCTCTCCACGCTGGAGTGCGGAAAATACATTCGCAGCCTCCGCACCAATCTCCTGATTTGCGGTGATGAGGGAGAGATCCGTATAAAGTCTGGAGGTCTTCTCGTTGTAATTTCCGGTACCGATCTGGGTGATGTAGCTGTGTCCATCCTCTTTTGCTCTGGTAATCAGGCACAGTTTGGAGTGCACCTTATACTCTCCCAGACCGTATAGAATTTGACAGCCGGCATCCTCCAGGCGATGGGACATCTCGATGTTGTTAGCCTCATCAAAACGAGCTCTTAGCTCCACAAGAACCACAACCTCCTTACCGTTCTCCGCAGCCTCCACCAGAGCATCGATAATCTTGCTGCGCTCTGCCACACGATAGAGGGTCATCTTGATGGAAACCACCGACTCATCCTCTGCTGCCTCCTGCAGCATATTTAAGAATGGCTTCATGCTCTCAAATGGATAAGATAACAACACATCCTTTTTCTCCACCTGATCCAGAATACTCTGTTTCAGATCCAGCGCCGGGCTTGGCTGCGGACTTCTCTTCTGATAGAAGAGCTCCGGCTGGTTTCTCAAATGGCTCTGCAGTTCAAATACGAAGGACAGATCCAACGGAGTCTCCACATTGATGATATGTTTCACGCCAATTTCAAGGAACTGAGACAGTTCCTCCCTCGCCTTGTCGTTGATCTTGCGGCTTAACTCCACCCGCACCGGATTCAGGCGGCTTCTCTGCTTGATCAGCTGCTCCATCATATTACGGTAATCCATATCCTCATCGTAAATGCCACCGGCATCAATGTCTGCGTTTCTGGTGACGCGGAGAATGGATTTCTCGCGGATCATATACTTCGGGTAGAGCTTGGATACAAAATGCAGGATCAGCTCCTCGGAAAGCATGAAATAGCCCGGTCTCGTCGGAATTTCAATCAAACGCTTGAACACGCTGTTGGAGCAGGGCACGATTCCCGTCTTTTTCTTACCCTTCTGGCTGGTCAGAAGGACAATCGCATAAAGCTGCTGGTTTGCAAGGAACGGGAAGGGCTGCTGTCTCCCGATGATCATGGGAGACAGGAATGGGGCAATGTGCTCATCAAAATACTGCTCCAACAGTTTCCCCTCGGCATTGGACAGCTTGTTGAAGTTAATGATGTGGATTCCCTTGGGCTCCAGTTCTCCCATCAGCTGCTCATAAATTTTTGCCTTTTTCTTTTCCAGCACATTGACCTGCTTTAAGATTTCTCTTACCTGCTCTTCGCTGGTCATCCCGGTCTTATTCTCCCGCACCGGCTCCTTGGAGTTCATCTGCATCATCAGTGTGCCGACGCGAACCCGGAAAAACTCATCCAGATTACCCTGGTAAATAGAGGCAAAGGTCAGCCTCTCTGCCAGCGGCACTTTGGCATTTCCCGCCTCGTTAAGTACTCTCTCATTAAACTGAAGCCATGACAGCTCCCGGTTTGTAAAACAAGCCTCTTCTTTTTTCATTATCTTTTTTTCCTGCTTTCCTGTGTATTTTTTCTCTGCTTTTTCCAAAATGACGATCAACCTCTGCAATAACCTTAAAAATAAACCACTAGCCTTCATCTGCCAGGAACACCTTAAAATTCACCTGATTTAATGCGGTATCGATCAGATTCACGCAGCTGTTGCCCATCCGGTCGATATCGTGGAGAATATTATTATATGCAACTGTAAGCTTGGCATCACACTTCTTTTTGGCCACACGCTGGGCATGAGCCTTTCGCATATTCTCATCCAGCCGCAGCAGCTCCTTCTTTTTCTTCTGAATATCCTCGGAAAAGATATCCTCTCCGCTGATAATTGCCTGCATGGCCTCCTCATACATTTCCAGAATAACCGTTACGGATTTATTCAGTTCCTTGATCGCTTCCTTGGTAAACTTCTGTTTTTTCTTTTGATGGCTGTCCACATTCTCCGCAATTTTCTGACAGAGCATGGCCATCCGGTCAATATCGCAGAGTACATAAATCATACCGGTACTCTGCCCCGCCTGTTCTTCCGTCAAAACACCCTCCGAATACATTTCAGATAGATAATCGGTGATGCTGGTATTCAGCTCATGCTCGGTTCGGGCCATCTCCGTGATCTCATCCACCTTCACCGGATCCGTATTGCCTCTTCGTACGCCCTGGAGCATGGTTTCAACCAATTCGCTGCACCGCACAGCCTCCTTGGCTGCCAGATGCAGAGCTGCTGTCGGCTGGCCGATCAGCTTATGATCCAGATACTTTGGTGCAGAGGGGAGCACCTGTACTTTTTCCTTCTGATCCGGCACAATCTTCATCACCAGCTTGACCATCAGCCAGATCAGCGGAATCCAGATTAAGGTCATAGTCAGATTGAACCCGGTATGGGCATTGGCGATCTGTCTGGAAATCACATCCACCTCATTGCCCTTGGGAGATATTGCCTGAATCAGATAAGCATAGGGCTTTACGAACCAGATAAACAGGAATGCCCCGGAAAGATTGAAAATACAATGTGCCACAGCTGTACGCTTGGCATCCTTACTCTGTCCCACAGATGCCAGAAGTGCAGTTATGGTGGTACCGATATTATCGCCAAGCAGGATTGGAATTGCGCCCGCCAGACCAATGATGGAGGTCACCCCGTCCGGTCCCGCCTGGGAAGCGAAATTCTGCAGTACCGCAATAGTGGCGCTGCTGCTCTGTACTACAAGCGTCATCAACGTACCAACACAGACACCCAGCACCGGAATATGTGCCACCTTTGCGATCAAATCTGTAAAAACAGGACTGGATGCCAGCGGCTTCATCACGCTGCCCATGGTCTCAATTCCAAGAAACAGAAGTCCAAAGGCAAATATCGTCTGTCCAATATTTTTTACCTTTTCCGATTTACAAATAAAGTTAATCAGAAATCCGAGGAAAATAAAAACGTAAATATAATCACTGATTTTAAAGGCAATGATCTGGGCGGTCATAGTAGTACCGATGTTGGCACCCAGAATAATGGAAATTGCCTGTGGCAGAGTCATCAGCCCCGCACTTACAAAGCCGATTGCCATAACCGTTGTGGCGCTGCTGCTCTGTAACACGGCCGTTGTGAGAGCGCCGGCCAGCACACCAAGAATCGGGTTTTTTGTCAGCATGGAGAGAATTTTCTTCATCTTATCTCCCGCAGCCTTCTGCAGGCACTCGCTCATCATGTTCATTCCGAAAATAAAAATTGCCAGTCCTCCCACCAGCCCGAAAATAATTTCGACTGTCTTGTTCTTCCTTCGTTCCTCCTTTTGGAACATCAGCCCATTTGCCGGGAGCAAATACGCTGACGCATTTAACTAGTTTCCCGCAGCTGCGTCAAGTTCCTTCTCATAATCCTTCAAGTCCCTGGAGGACATGCCAAGATCATAGGTTCCGTCCATGGCTCCTGTAAGTCCGTTGGTGGAATCTGTCCCCGCCATTTCTTCTTATGCATCTTTTCTCCTGTTCTGAAACTACTTCCGTTCCCATGTTTTCTATCATATAACTTGAGTGGCAGGCATTTCCCTGTCACTCGCGCGGTACAATATCATACTACTCGCAGGATGTAAAAACTGCCCGGCTCAATATGTAAAGTCTTCGTAAAATTATGGTAAAAGAAACGCCATGCACAGGCGCGAACAACGCAGCCTTTGCATGGCGTTTTATGAAATCACGATTTTATTATCTCTTTTACTTGCTTGCAATCACCTTCAACACGAATTCCCATACTCTTCGTGTTGAGGATATACTCAGTTTTTCTTCCGTCGTATGAACGCCGGACATATCCGGCCCGATGGATACGGCGTCCAGCCCTTCGATCTTTCCGGCAAGAATCCCACACTCGACACCGGCATGGATGGCTTCCACCTGTGGTTCCTTTCCGTACATTTCCCGGTAAATACGAATCATATCATCTCTCAGCTTCGAATCCTTCCGGTATTCCCACGCCGGATAATCCCCGGCCCGTTCCACCGTTCCACCAAGGGCAGAGGTCAGGCATTCCATCTTTCTCAGCAGAAACTCTTTTGCTGTTCCCACAGAGCTTCTGACCGCATACCGTAAAGAAAGCCTCTCCGTCTCCAGGGAGAGAACTCCAAGATTCAGGGAGGTTTCCACCAATCCCTTGATATCATCACTCATCCGCTGAATGCCGTTTGGAATCAGATTGATCAGGGTGACGGCCTTCTTACCCGTCTCCCCGGTCAGAGCTTTTTTCGTAATTTCTTCTCCCACTGATACCGACACCTGTATATCCGGATCGCTGACCAGAAATTCCTTTTGGATTCGCTCTGCGATTTCCCGGATTTCCGCCGCCATCCCCTTCGCATTCTTCTCCGCGATCAGAACCGCTTCGCATTCCCTGGGAATGGCATTGTCCTTGCTTCCACCGGCAATCGAATGAATTTTATAAGGGTAATCTTCGGATAGCTCCAGCAGAATTCTTCCCATCAACAGATTGGCATTTGCGCGGCCCTTGTGGATTTCTGCTCCGGAATGTCCTCCTCTCAAACCGGTTACATGGATCATCACTTCACAGCCGGTCACCTCTTCCCTCTCTACCGGAAGAATACAATCCGCCCGACAGCCACCGGCACAGCTGACTAACATCTGGCCCTCCTCCTCAGAGTCCAGATTTAAAAGTTTCTTTCCTTTCAGCATTGACACATCAATGCCCTTGGCCCCTTCCATGCCCATCTCCTCTGAGACCGTACAGACAAACTCCAGACGCGGATGTGGAATGGAATCGGAATTCAGAATTGCAAGGGCATACGCAATGGCAATGCCATCGTCTCCGCCCAGTGTCGTCCCCTCTGCGGTAATCGTATCCCCCTCGATTCTCAGGGTAAGAGGATCATTCTCAAAATCAATCCCACAATCCGATTCCTTCTCGCAGACCATATCCATATGGCCCTGAAGGATGATGGGCTCCACCTTCTCATAGCCCGGTGTTGCCTCCCCGATCATAATGACATTTCCCAGCTTGTCCTGATAATGCTCCAGCTTTCTTTCTTCTGCAAAACGAACCAGATAGTTACTGATTTGCTCCTCCTTGTAGGACGGCCGCGGAATCTGTGTAATTTCCTCAAAAAAATGAAACACTTCTCCGGGCTCCAGACCTTCTAATACGCTCATGACTTTTCCCTCTTTCCGATTTTATTCTCATAAACAATAAAGTGATTATCGTGTAACGACTTCATATACTGTGCCAGCCTCGGATAGAGCGGCTCGGCTTTGTCGCCAAACCTTTCCTTTACCAAAGCTCCGATTTCAAAGATGGAATGTTTCCCGTCCATATAATCCCACACAAAGGTCCCGAAATCATCCAGCTCGATATAGCTGTACTTGGGTTTTCTGAAAAGCGCCTGGGCAATTTTATTGATGATACCCTTGTTGTGTATCTTCACCTCAATGTGTCCATCCCTGTTCCGGCTGGTCTCAAACAGTACGTTGGGCCTTGGAATATAATCCAGATAATTTTCCTTCTGTTTTCCTGCCATTTCCAGTTCTATTCCTTTTCCTTCCTATCCTTCCTGCAGATATAGTATACCAGCGTTGCGGTAAGCATTGCAAAGAAAATCAGTCCCCCCGGCTGTCCCAGATTCATTTTTTCTGACAGGTTGAAGGTATCCGCAAAGGATCCTGCTCCGAAAGGAATCACCGCACATATCGCCAGAAGAATTCCCACCAGCCCCTCACCGGCAATCAAGCCCGAGCAGTACAGGACACCGTTATTGGTTTTTCTCTTTTTCTCTTCCTCGGAATCTGATTTCTTTCTCTCAAAGTATAAGCGCACCAGGCCTCCCACCATCATGGGTGTACTCAGATAAATCGGCAGATACAGTCCCACCGCAAAGGGCAGCACCGGTATTCCCAGAATCTCCACTACAATAGCAATGCCCACACCGGAAAATACCAGTACCCAGGGCAGGTTGCCGTTCATAACCCCCTCCACAACCATCTTCATCAGAGTTGCCTGGGGTGCGGGAAGCTCCGTGGAACCATATCTCCAGGCCGCATTCAAAAGATATAATACACCTCCGATGGTCACTGCAGACACGACAACACCGATCAGCTCACCCGCCTGCTGCTTCCAGGGGGTAGCCCCCACAATGTAACCGGTCTTCAGATCCTGGGAAGTGTCTCCCGCGATTGCAGCGATGATACAGATCACAGAACCGATGGCAATGGAAGCTGCCATTCCGGCGGTTCCGATGGTTCCGGATGCCTTTAATATCATGGTGGTAACCAACAGAGTGGCAATCGCCATTCCCGATACCGGATTGTTGGAGCTCCCGACAATTCCCACCATTCGTGAGGATACTGTTGCAAAGAAAAAGCCAAGCACCACAATGATAATGGCTCCCAGCAGATTCACCGGCACCGCCGGAATCAGCCACATGGCAATGGCCAGAACGCCCACGCCGAGAATTGTCAGATTCATCGGGATATCTCTCCCGAGACGGCTGTTATCTCTCACATCCCTGCTGCCGTAACGGCTCAAAGCCTCACGAAAGGTCTTTACGATCAGCGGCAGGTTCTTGATCAGGCTCATGATACCACCTGCCGCTACAGCTCCCGCGCCGATGTAGCGGATATAGTTGGACCAGATGCCATCCGGACTCAGCTGTGAAACAGGAACGCTTGCCGGAAAAATCGTAAGGTCTGCGCCAAACAGCGCGATCAGCGGCATGATCACAAACCAGCCGATCACACCTCCTGCCAGAAGATAAGAGGATACTCTCGCTCCGCAGATAAAGCCGACACCGAGAAGGGCCGGAAGCACATCCATGCCGATTCCGGATCCTTTATAGGATTTAATCTCATAGCTGACCTCACTGGGTACAACCTTAAGACCATCTGCAATAAATTTATACAAAGCTGCAATCCCCAGTCCCGCGAATACCGTACCAGCCTTGGAGCCTCCCTCCTCGCCAGCCATCAGCACCTCCGCACAGGCTTTGCCCTCGGGATACGGAAGCCTGCCGTGTTCCTGCACGATCAGCGCGCTCCGCAGCGGAATCATAAACAGAACACCAATTGCCCCTCCGATCAAAGTAATCAACGCAATCTCTGCGAGGGATGGCGTGCTGATTCCACCCTCAAAAGCCCACATAAACAACGCCGGCAGCGTAAAAATTGCTCCGGCTGCCACCGATTCTCCCGCGGAACCGATGGTTTGCACGATATTGTTCTCCAAAATTGAATCCCGCCTTAATATCACACGGATGATTCCCATAGAAAGAACCGCCGCCGGAATGGAAGCGGATACCGTCATACCTACGCGAAGTCCCAGATAAGCATTGGCCCCGCCGAAAACAACTGCAAGAACAATTCCAAGAATAACAGACATAGGTGTAAGCTCTGGCAAAACCCTGTCCGCCGGAATATACGGCTTAAACTCTTGTTCTTCATTCATTTGTCTATTCCTCCTAGTTATGGTTATAATAACCCATATCTGTGTCATTATACAGGGGGAACAAATGAACTGTCAATCTGGGAAGTCTTCCCAGATCACTAACAGCAACAAAATGCGGAAGCCTTTTTCCAAAGGCAACCGCATTTTTTAATTCGTAATTTCATTTCTTATTTTTTCTAGATACAAGAATCTTCAAAGGCATTCTCTGCGATATCTTTCAGCCCCGTATCTTCCATATTCATGATATTCAGGCCTTCCAGTCCGGCAAAGGCATTACTTCCCACCGAGGTAACATACTTACCGATCTGAAGATTCAAAAGACTCTCGTGATTCCTGCATGCATTCTCTGCAATACGCGTCACCTTGTAGTTTCTTCCGTTGAACTTCACGGTATCAGGAATCAGAAGGCTGTCACTCTTAGAATTCTCAACCCCAATGACCTGAACCTCGTCGCGGGTTCTTACCGTATCAAGAACCTGATAACGGATCCCATCCACCGTAAATTTCTGATGTTCTACATACCAGATCACCGATGCCCGCTCCAGCTTCACCCGATAGGACTGACTTAAGGGTACACGCCCCGGTTTCACGCACTTTGCAGGATCCGCACAATAAAAGATACCATCCGTATAATCAGTCAGTAAAACTCCATGAGGAGCGCTCCGATCATAAAGAACGACGCCCTCCGGATGCTCCATAAGCATTTTCTTCAAATACGCCTTATTGGCACTTCCTCCCGGAAGGGTTGCTCTCTTAACAGACATCCCGGCATGTGTAAAATTCCACTTAAGGCCACCACCCTCTGACCATGCAGTACTTCGAATGGTTGATTCCTTAATATTCTTCCACTGGTCAAAGCCCTCATATAAGGCAGCCCTTCTAAGCATCATCGCCGTAGAACTCAGAGTACAGGTTCCCTTCCTGTTCTGCTTCTGATATACCGCCTTGTGGTCTACGCTCTCAACGGCTGCTGCCTGTGCTGAAACCGGAAAGATCATTGAAAAAATCAGACATACTGTTATCATACGAACCAGCCATTTACTTTTGTTTCTCATACAAACCTCATTCTGTACATCATAAAAATTACTGCATTTCTCTTGTGATTTGTACATTATAACATAAATGTGATCATTTTTGTTAAGATTTTTAAAAAATTATTAAGTTTTTTTTACATTTCATTTTCTTTTAGAAACATTCTTTTTATCTGCTGGCTTTTTTCCTTCCATAACTTACGAAGACCGCGTGAAACGAAATGTATCACAAGCCCCGTTGCAAATGAGATCGACAAATATACCGGTATCCTGGTCCAATAATTAAGTTCAGGAAACAGCTCAACCATGCTGTTTGACCAAAAACCGTGCCCTAAGTACAGGGAATAGCTGAAAATCCCCAGCCAATTAAAGATCGGGTGAGAAAACCAGTCTGCCCAAATACTGACATTAGAAACTGTGATTGTGATACAAACAGCTAATACCAAAAGCAGAAACCAGTCCTCTTTTCCCCTTCCTGTAAAAAAGCTGACCACAAAGACAGCCGCATATCCCAAAAACTCCACAATAGAAAACAGTATCTTTGAGAGGTTTGTAAATTCCTTCTGTTTCAGGTATTCGGAAATTTTATATGCAACACATCCCAGCAGAATACTCATGAAGGCTCGAACCGTCCCTTTGGAGATACATCCCAGCCATATGGACTGTCCTCCAAAGCTTTTCCAGTTCTGATAGGTAATACCCATAAGAAAAAGTGCACTAATCGGAGCAATCACATAGAAGAAGGTATCTTTTAATTTACGCATAATCGGCCAGATAATACACATTGCCAGCAGCATGGCAGACAGATACCAGACAGGCCCGTTACACACACTTTTCGATGGGCGAAGACCGGAATTGATCACAAGCAACAGTTCCCAGACAGAGGATGTCAAATCCTTTATTAAAACAGATACCGATGTCGTCCCGCGATGTAGAACAAGAAATGCAATCACAAATGCAACATAATAATTCGGCATCAGACCGCTGATCTTGTGTTTCATAAATACGAAGGTATCTTTTCCCAGATTGTCCTGCATCACATACGAGGATGCAGCTTTAGCCATTAAAACCCCTGAAACAACAAAGAAAAATTCCACCGCGATGCTTCCGCCGGGAAAAATATAGTTCTCTGAGGTTGCCAGATTTTTGCCGTGAAACATCAAAATCATCAGTGAAAACAAAAATTTAAGCAGGTCAAGATTTCCACTTCTCTTTTTCATATGTACAACTCCCTTTCCTATTGAAAGATCTCTTAAGAGACATTATAAATCTCTAATAGCTAATTTTCAATCAGAAATAAGATGTAAAAGCAGGCGGTATTGTTAAGGGATGCTTTGGGCGTGGAGAGTAAGCAGTTGGACTATATGCCCAATTTAGGGAATAAACTACAAGTTCTATTCCGGCACGCACAGGAATGTCTCTTTTATACTCTTTTTCCAGTACATTTTCCACATTCAGTGCAAAAACGAAATGGGCGAAAAGCCGCGTAAAATCAAGGTTTTCTAGGTATCGGTGCGACATAGCAGGCAGACGCTCTCCACATGTGTGGTCACCGCAGTTGAAACACATATCCTCTGCCTCGTGTCCTG
>CAMFDG010000036.1 GCA_945949045.1 uncultured Lachnospiraceae bacterium | reverse complement strand
ATTTGTATGTCCCAAAATGAAATGGGAATACAATCGTGAAGACAAGTCAAAACGACGGGTGTGCCACTGCGATAATCCATGCACAACTTCTTCCTGTGGCAGAATGATTTACGTTTATCCCGAAAAAAACCTTCATGTAGATTTACTTCTTGCTGGTATATCACAGCTATTAACTGTAGTTGTTGCCGATAAAATTCATCAACGAAAATAGTATTCTTCCTATTGCTGGGCTAAATTATATGCCCCATATCCACAAAATTTCAAACCGCTTATTTGAAATCGTTTACACGAAATCCACATATTGCTGTCAGTTTTCATTGATTTTCCAAAATAAAACTGGGAAAATACCGTGTAAAATAAGAAATTATGAAAACGTATTCACACAAAAAAACAGCAGATTCAGAAGATTTTGCGTTCTTCTGACCTGCTGCGCTATTACCTTATCTATTCTTTTGTGAAACAATGCTTCTATAGTGTTTCCGGTTTTTTTCTTCTGGCTTTCACTCCCTGTATCACCATATCTATGGTAACGAAGGTTGCCGTAGCCACCGGCCATCCCATGAACGTCACGATTTCCAGAAATTCCGGCTGCATATATCCGGCAAATCCGTTTTTCAGAAACATGACTATGACAAGAGCACAAAACATTCCAAAGCAGAACACAGCGCAGATTACCCAGAAAACTACACTGCAGACAATGGGACACTCCATCAGAAGGCGCACCTGCTTTTTCATGATTTTCTGATTTCATCGCGTTAATCCCCCATTTCTATGCCCTGTATTTGTCCTCAATCCTGCTATATGCGATCATCATACCAACGATTAGCACAACCACTCCAAACACAATCAGAAATACTATTGGAGAATTCTGCTTTAGAAAAAGAAACGAAATTCCCATCAATTCAAAAATCGCCGCTGCCACAATCCATAGCACGGAAACCGCATGATTGTACCCCTTGACATCCGTTACCTTGGGCGGATCCACGAACGTGAAAAAGCCCGCCGGTTCCTTCGTTTTTCCTGCACTGATACCAATCCCCATAAACAATATGGCAACGATGGTCCAAATGATAAAAGCAATGATCATATTGTCCTCCCCCTGATGAATGTTATTTGTAACTGTTATTTTCTGATTATATGATACAAGGGTCAAAAGGTCAGAGCTCTTATCCTGCTTGCAGGATAAGAGCTCTGACTTGTTGACCCGCACACACATGAGGACTGTCACCAATCTTTGATTGATGACCCTGTGATTTTCCTTGGAAAATCAACGGATTCCGAATGTGTGTAGAATTGCGGAAGTTGCGTAGAATCATTACTGATAAACAGTTGTTGTCCACAAGCCTGTCATGTTATAATGATAGTAGAATAAACACAAAAGAACCTGCTATATATTTTGGGGAAAATGAAGGAGGAGTACTATGGCATTAAGTCAGGTAAAGAAGATGTATCAAACATTGCGGAATTATTTCACCGTGATTGAAAATGACTTTGGACATATGGATGAGTTTGGTCCGTATCCATATGCAAGTATCTTTGGTGGTGAGACATGTAAATTTGCTTATTATATGGCTGCCGCAGATGGCCGCCTGGACGAAAGAGAGCGTCTTTACATCAACGAGATTACAGGATATGCAGAATCCGTACAGGGTATGATTGATTCCATGAAGCAATCGGGTGTTGTTATGTCCGATGACCGTGAAGGATTTGCGCAGACCCCTTTTAAATGTCTTGTCATCGCTCTTCTGGCAGATTCTGTTTACCAGGAGGCCGGAAAAGACAGCCAGATTTTGAAACTCGCACTGACATTTTTTGTATTATTAGGAACTGATTTAATGTCGGTGGACGGCCAGATTTCACCAGCTGAACAAGTATCTCTGCAGTCCATTGTGGATACTATGCAGAGTGTTGCACAAGAGGCTTTCGCTGGTAGTCAACCGGAAGAATCCAAGGAGGATCCGGCAGATACTCCTTCGGATGTTGCAGAGGACAATTCCGCTGTGGCTCCAGAAGAGACTTCCTCTGAGGCTCCTGCCGAGACCGCGGAAGACTCTCCCTTTGAGGCTGCCGCTGAGACTGCGGAAGACGCTTCCTCCGGGGCTCCTTCTGAAGCTGCGGAAGACTCTTCCTCCGGGGCTCCTAATGAAGCTGCGAAAGACTCTTCCTCCGAGGCTCCTTCTGAGGCTGCGAAAGACGCTTCCTCCGGGGCTCCTAATGAGACTACAGAAGACTCTTCCTCCGAAGTTCCTGCTGTGATTGCAGAAGAGACTTCCTCCGAGGCTCCTGCCGATGACTCCGGATACGCCAATGCGCCTATTTTCATGTCCGTTGAGGAAATAGTTGCCGAGGTAAATGCCCCGGAAAAATGTGTGAGTGTCCCACAGGGATTAGAACTATCCATTGGAGAAAGCGGTGCTTCCTATATCGCTTTTCAATTGTCTCCTGCAATGAGAGCTTTGATCTGCCCTGAACTTTCTGACAATGATGTTCCCCTCCTGCTGGTGGGA
The DNA here is from genome assembly GCA_945949045.1 of uncultured Lachnospiraceae bacterium. Taxonomy (GTDB): domain Bacteria; phylum Bacillota; class Clostridia; order Lachnospirales; family Lachnospiraceae; genus Roseburia. The sequence continues at coordinate 22,195 of CAMFDG010000036.1, read as the reverse complement.
AACACTATCTGTGCTTCTTATGAAAATCAAATTGTCAAAAAGCATTTATTAAAAGGCACCTGTACCACCAGAGAGATGGCTCCAGAAGCTGTAACATCCATCAATCGCAGCATATCCTCAATTGCAGAGGCAAACACAGTAAAAATAGAGGGGAATGAAAATCTTAAAGAGGTCATCCATGACATGCTGGATCTCTCCAATGATTCTTCTCATGTAAACAGCCTGAACGACCATTTAGAGAATCAAAAAAGTCATTTAAGAATTGTACAACGGGATAACGGAGAATATGCGGTAAGTGATACTCAACAGTTCAACCATTCACTGGAAGAGGTTCTTTGGATTTTAAGTTTCTAAAAAGTAACCGCCGTACAGACAATCCAAGTCATTGTCTATACGGCGGTTTTTGAATTTTCTAATCTTCTTTTTTCCCAATCGTCAAAAACAGGTTCGCCTTCTTAAGAGCCGGACGAAGTGCCATGTAAATAATTACTGCTGCAATCACGGTCCATTTAAATACATGCTTGGTGTCAGTGGATGTAGAAATCTTACCAACCTTATGAGCAATAAGACCGGCGATCAGTCCGATACAGAACTTTAAGATAAAGGTCTTCGGTGCATAAATGATACAAACCGGATCCAGTAGATCTTTTACATCAATGATTTCTGTCAAAACACTTAACTCTCTGACACGTCCGCATCCAGTCTACGGTACTGCCGGAAAAACAGAATGGCCGTAGTAGAGACCGCAAGAACATCTGCTACCGGCTCCGCAAGAAATACCGCAAACAACTGATTATAAAAACAGCAAGGCAGGATGTAAATCAGCGGAATCAGAAGAATTACCTTGCGAAGCAATGCCAGAAATACTGATGTCTTGGCATTTCCCAGCGCAATAAATGCCTGCTGGCAGGCAATCTGCACACCCATAACCAGAGAGCAGGCCATATAGATCCGGATTGCCCATTTGGAAAAACGAACCATCTCATTGCTGGAAGTAAAGATTCCAATAAGAAGCTGCGGTGCAAACATACAGATTAGCCAGATCGCAACGGTATAGGCGACGCAGGAAACCAAGAGCAGGCGGAAGGCCTTTTTCACCCGGTCTGTCTTTTTTGCGCCATAATTAAAGCCGATGATGGGCTGCGCTCCCTGGGTCAGCCCCTGCACCGGAAGCACGGACATCTGCATGATACTGGAGAGGATCGTCATGGAACCAACGGCAATATCTCCACCATATTTTAGCAGGCTGGTATTAAAGCAGATATTGAGAATGCTCTCGGTAAACTGCATAATAAAAGGTGCAATGCCCAACGTGATACAGGGACCCATCACGGAAAGCTTCGGTGACATATTTTTGAGGTTCAGGCGAAGTGTTGTCTTTTTGCCCAAAAGGAAAACCACGATCCAGATGCAGGAAACAGCCTGCGATAGAATGGTGGCAAGTGCGGCTCCCTGTACCCCCATGTGCAGCCCAAAGATGAATACCGGATCCAGTATAATGTTAATCACTGCACCAATGACCACCGTAAGCATTCCTGTTTTGGCGAAGCCCTGGGCATTGATAAAAGCATTCAGGCCCAGCGCCAGCTGCACAAAAATCGTTCCAATGGAGTAAATCCGCATATAGCTCCAGGCATAAGGGATAGTAAGATCACTGGCTCCAAAAACCATCAGGATATCTTTTCCCCAAAGCTGAATGACACCTGTCAATACAAGAGCTACGATTACCAGCATGGTGCTACAGTTTCCAAGAATACGCTCTGCCTCACTCTGCTGCCCTTTTCCCATCATAATAGAAGCCCGGGGTGCTCCGCCCATGCTGACCAAGGCGGCAAAGGCGGAAATACACATAATAACCGGCATAGTCACTCCTACGCCGGTCAATGCAGCGGATCCTTCCCCCGGGATATGCCCGATATACATACGATCCACCAGATTATATAAAAGATTAATGATCTGGGCAAGAATTGCCGGAAGAGCCAGCTTAAACAAAAGACCTCCAATCCGGTCATTGCCCAGATCAGCTTCTTTCTTTGTGTTGTTGCTCATTTTGTTACTACCTCGATTTCTGTTTACTTTGGAAGACTCATGATAGATGCGACCTGCTCTGTTGCTTCGCAAATCACGTTTTACATATCAATTCCCACATTCAATACTGATCTGATTGAAGGTGCCAAGGATATCCTCCACCTGGATTGCCTTTTTTTCCTCTCCCTCTTTATCAATAATCGCTTTTCCCTGATGCATCATGAGTAACCGGTCGCCATACTCCACGGCATAGCGCAGATTGTGGGTTACCATGATGGTAGTAACTTTTTTCTCCTCAACAATTTTCCCGGTAAGCTCCATCACGATCTCGGCAGTTTTGGGATCCAGTGCCGCCGTGTGCTCATCCAGGATTAAAAACTCAATGGGGTTCATCGTAGCCATCAGAAGTGCCAGCGTCTGCCGCTGTCCTCCGGACAAAGCCCCCACCTTGGTGTGAAGCTTGTCTTCCAGTCCAAGATTCAGGTGGGACAACATTTCGCGGTACTCCTCAATCCGCGCCTTGTTGGTTCCCCTGCCCAGACCGTAGCCTTTACCCTTATTGTCCGCAATGGACAAATTCTCCAGAATGGTCATGGAGGGGCAGGTTCCCTTGGCGGGATCCTGAAATACGCGGCCGATCCGCCGATGCCGGATAAAATCCTTCTGCTTCGTAATATCCACACTATTGACGATGATTTTTCCCGCATCTACCGAAATACTGCCACAGATGATGTTGAGCATGGAGGTCTTGCCGGAACCATTGCTTCCCACAACGGACACGAACTGTCCATCCTTGATACTTAAGTTAAAATCCTCAAACAGGCAGATCTCATTGATGGTGCCCGGATTGTACAATTTATGAATATGTTGTAATTCCAGCATCTAGGCCACCTTCTTTCTCTTGCTGCGGTCCATGCCGATCACAAGGATCACAAGGAACAGTACCGCGGTAATCAGCTTTAAGTCCGAGGACGGCATACCCAGCTTGATTGCCAGAGCCACACAGGCCTTATAGATGATAGATCCGATTATTACCCGGGTAGTTACCTGGAGAAAGGATGCCTTTCGCAGTAAACTGATTCCGATGATGACACTGGCAAGACCGATGACCATGGTACCGGTTCCCATGGAGATATCAAAATATCTCTGCTGCTGGGCAAACAGGCACCCGCTTAAGCTTACCAGACCATTGGCAATGGCAAGACCGATGATTTTTACAATTCCTTTGTCCACGCCCATGGAAGTGACAATGGTCTCATTATCACCTACTGCCCGAAGCAGGTAACCGGATTTCGTATTCATATACCAATCCAATAACAGCTTCATGATAACCGTAATCAGAAGAATGATCACCACATTGGAAAAAGCCGCAAGGGATCCCTTGAAAATGCCTTTTACCAGACCATTGTCAAACAGCGTGGTCATATTATAGATGGGCACATTGGCTCTTCCGGCAATACGCAGATTCACGGTATAAAGTGCGGTCATCATGATAATACCGGACAATAAATCCCGTACCTTCAGCTTTACGTGGATGATGCCCGTCAGCATACCGGCCACAGCTCCTGCCCCAAAGGCAATCAGAAGCGTCAAAATCGGATTCACGCCCTTCGTGATCAAAACGGCAGACAACGCCGCTCCCAGTGGAAAGCTGCCGTCAACCGTCAGATCCGGAAAATCCAGAATCGTATATGTAATATAGATCCCCAGGGCCATGACCGCATAGATCATGCCCTGTTCCAACACACTTAATAGTAAAGTCATAGTTAAATCGTGATCTCCGTAAATGTTTCTGCTGCACCGGAAATATAATCCTGATCCAGAGTCATATTGATTTTCTCAGCTGCTGCAGTATTCACATAAAGCTCTGCCTTGGAAGCACTGATGTACGGCGTATCCTTTGCTGATGCCTCACCCTTTAGGATTTTTGCTGCCATAGCTCCGGTCTCAATTCCCAGCTGATAGTAGTCAATACCCATGGATGCCACACAACCGGCCTTTACCTGCTCGATCTCACTGCCGAACACCGGGATTCCTGCGCCATTTGCCTTATCGAGAACGGTCTGCAGGGCATTTACAACCGTGTTATCCGTCAGGTTGCACAGACAATCTACTTTGGTTACCAGATCTGTCGCAGCCAGCTCGATGTCTGCCGGTGTGTTGATACCGGTATCTACAATCTCAAAATCGTATTTCGGTGCCAGTTCCTGATATTCCTTAATGGTGCTGCAGGAATTTGCCTCGCTGGTGGTATAGAGGATTCCGATTTTCCTGGCATCCGGCATCAGGGCACGGATCATCTTCAGCTGCTCCTCTACGGGGAGAACATCGGAGGAACCTGTCACATTTCCTACGTTGCTTCCATCCTCGTTTGCCAGACCTGCTGCCACCGGATCGGATACTGCCGTATAAACTACAGGAATATCGGTATCCATGCAGGAGTTATATGCACTTGCCGCGCAAGGGGTTGCGATTGCACAGATCATATCATCCTTTGCAGAGACAAAGCTGTCAGCAATGGTGCTGGCTGTTCCGGTATCCGTCTGGGCATTCTGATAATCCACCGTCAGGTTCTTTCCTTCTTCAATTCCAGCCTGCTTTAAGCCTTCTAAGAAGCCCTCGCGGCAGTTGTCCAGAGAACCATGCTCTGCGAACTGGGAAATGCCAATCTTGTAGCTTTCCCCGGAGGCTCCTGCCTGGGTTCCTGCTGCTCCACTCCCTGCTGTGCCGCCACAGCCTGCCAGCAGGCAGACCGTACATGCAGCTGTCAAAATACTGCTTAATAATTTCTTTCTCATATTCTTTTCCTTCTTTCTTTGAACCATACTCTTTTTATGATAGGTTGAATTCTGCCATTCGTCAACCCGTTTTTCGAAGTATCTGTTCTCCCTTCTACCGGATCGTCAGCTCCACCGGGCAGTGATCCGATCCCATAATATCTGTATGGATAGCCGCGCCCTGCATGCAATCCTTTATATTCTCTGATACCAGAAAATAGTCAATACGCCAGCCGGCATTCTTCGCCCTCGCCTGGAATCGGTAGGACCACCAGCTGTACACCCCTTCCGTATCCGGATAAAAATAACGGTAGCTGTCGATAAAACCACTGTCCAATAGTTCCGTCATCTTTCCCCGCTCCTCATCGGTAAATCCGGCATTTTTGCGGTTGCTCTTTGGATTCTTCAAATCGATTTCCTGATGTGCCACATTCATGTCTCCGCAGACAATGACGCCCTTCTTCTCTGCCAGTCCCGTCAGATATGCTCGAAAAGCATCCTCCCAGGTCATGCGGTAATCCAGACGCTTCAGTTCGTTCTGGGAATTCGGGGTGTAGACATTCACCAGATAAAAGTCCGAAAACTCCAAGGTGATCACACGGCCCTCCGTATCATGCTCCGGAATACCAAGTCCGTATGTAACCGTAAGAGGCTCCTGTCTCGTAAAGACAGCTGTCCCGGAATAGCCCTTACGCTCTGCGTAATTCCAATACTGAAAATACCCCGGCAGATCCATTTCAATCTGCCCGGCCTGAAGTTTCGTCTCCTGCAGACAGAAAATGTCTGCATTAAGCTTTCCGAATTCCTCCATGAAATTTTTACCTACAACAGCCCGCAGTCCATTGACATTCCACGAAATTAACTTCATATCCTCTTCCTCCAAACCAGTACACTTTTCGTACCCCATCTATGATAGGTTGAATTTCTTTATTCGTCAACCCGTTTTCCCCTGTATGGAAATGAAAAAATCCATGGGGTATGTTTGATATGCCATATACAAACAAATGCGTCCGTGTACCACACAGACGCCATTGTTTGTGAAATTTCCTGTATTAAAATATTACGCCTGCCCAATCACCTCACGAATTGCTGCAAGCAGCTCATCATAAGTCTCATATGCCGGTATATCCGGATACTCTGCCTTGATGGCATCGGTGGAACGGAACAAAAATCCCGCCTTGCTGGCCTGTATCATTCCAAGATCGTTATGACTGTCTCCGCTGGCAATGGTATCATATCCGATAGACTGCAGTGCCTTGACGGTGGTGTACTTGGACTTCTCACAGCGCATCTTAAATCCTGTGATTTCTCCGTTATCTGCCACCTCCAGTGAGTTGCAGAAAATTGTGGGATAGCCCAGTTTCTTCATTAGAGGTCCCGCAAACTGGGAGAAGGTATCACTGATGATGATGACCTGGGTCATGGCACGCAGCTCATCCAGAAATTCCTTTGCCCCCGGCATCGGATCAATCTTTGCGATCGTCTCCTGAATCTCCTTCAGGCCAAGACCATGCTCTTTTAAGATGCCGATACGGTATTTCATCAGCTTATCGTAATCCGGCTCATCTCTCGTGGTTCTCTTCAGCTCCGGGATACCAGTCTCCTCCGCAAAAGCAATCCAAATCTCCGGCACCAGTACACCTTCCAAATCCAAGCAAACAATTTCCATTTTTCTTCCTCCGTATATCATTCGTAATCAATAAACTCATTTGATTACTTATTGTAATAAATTTGTCTTCTTCTGTCCAGCACTAATCCGATTTTCTTCAATAATTGAACTCCGATTACGAATAAGAGTCAGAAATTATTTTTCTGCCTGCGGCTCATCCTGAATCGTAACTGAAATCTCTTTGGATTTCTCATCCTGCTTTTCTTCTACATGCGCCTGTAGTTTTTTCCCATTGATATTAATTGTAACCATCTTGACCCAGGTTTCACCGGTAGCTGCATAGGCAACCACGTTGCTGGATGTAAACACAATCGCCGCAAGGGCTGCAACTGCAGCACATTTCTTAAGAGTTGCTGTCCATAATGCTTTTTTGTTATTTGCCATATCTTTGACCTTTCCCTTCAATGCGTCAGGGGCATGAACTTCCGAAAAGGTTTCCCGATACAATTCCATTTTCCTATATTCTTCTTTCATTTCCTGCCTCCTAACTGATCCTTTAGTTTCTTTCTTGCTCTCTGCAGTCGGGTTTGCACCGCGGTCTCCGAAATCTTTACCATCTCAGCGACTTCCTTAACACTGAATTCCTCATAGTAGTACAAATATACGACCTGCCGGTACTTTGGTGGAAGCTTCATAACCAAATCATACAGCTCACTCTTTTCCGGCGTGGTAAATGCCGGTTCATCTTCCCTCTCGTCGAGAGAAGTAACCTTCTTCCGCCAGGAAGAGTTCCAAAGCCTGTTGCATTCGTTGACAGCCACACGAATCAGCCAGTTTCTCACATGCTCATCAGTATCAAACTGTTTTTTGCATTTCAGCAGCTTGATAAAGGTGTTCTGCACCACATCATCCGCGTCGTATTTATTTTTGCAACCATTCAGTGCAACCCGGTAGACCATGTCGATATACTGATCTGCCAGTCGCTTGTACTCTTTCGAATCCACGCTTTCCCTCCTGCTCTTGAAAGGCCTTTCACTAATAATACCTTTGGGGAGCGGAATCCATCACATTTTTCATTTATGAAAGAAAAGGAGGACCTCACCCAAAACAAAATTCCAAGGGTTCGGATCATGCATCTCCAATGACTGATTTTTCTACTTATACTTCTCTTGTTATCCATATATATCCATCCTCAACGGCAGACTCGGTCAACTTCCCATCCAGCATCTCTTCGGATACTACTCTGATCAGTGTTTGATTTTTTCCTGCGTTTTGGTAATCATAATGCATTGGCTCTTCTGTTGTTCATACTGGTTTTCTGTCAGTTGATATACTTTTCCGCCAGCCTCATCTGCCAGTTGTTCCGGAGAATACACCCCAATTATTTTTCCCGATTTCATTACCAGAATATAATCGCATAATGCTTCGATATCAGACACAATGTGCGTAGAGATCAGCACAATTCTGTTGGACTGCCGATCATCCAAAATCAGATTTTGGAATCTTAATCGTTCTTTGGGATCGAGCCCGGCTGTGGGCTCATCAAACAAGAGTACCTGAGGATGATTGAGAAACGCCTGTGCAAATCCGGTTCTTGGATAATATGCAAAATATCCCGGTAGAAAAATTCCCTGTGTATTGGAATAATAAGCCGGACTACATCCACTGGATATCAGTCGAATTTTTTGGATTTTCAGATTCTCCGTGTTCTTCACTGTTATATAATCCCCCTCCTGAGACACTTTTAACGGGTGATTGTTTCCATCAGAGACAGTTTTTACCTTGTATCCATGATACAGAGTCATCTTATATTCCGGCAGAGATTCATCTACCTCCAGTTTTTCTTTGATTTTTTCTCTTGACCGCTGCAGTCTGCTGGTAACAGTCCCTTTGCTGATATGTAATTGTTCAGCAATTTCTTTCGTGGAAAGATCAACGCTGTAATACATCAGGACAATGACCCTGTATTTTTCCGGCAGGTCATGAATCGCTGCTCTTAGCATTGCACTTGTTTCCCTGTTGATACAGGAAGTAAGCAGATCCGGTGCGACAGCCGCAGAGTATTCCGAAGGGGAATCGGATAAATCTTCCTCTGTTAACACGTGGGAGGGTGCGATTTTCTGCCTTCGTTTTTCTTTGCGCCACTGATTTTTCCACAGATTTGCTGTAATCCCGATAAGATATTTTTTGGCATCCGCTACAGTAATCGTTTTGTTAATCTCCAGTGCTTTTAAAAAGGTGTCCTGATACAGGTCATCGGCAAGAGTTCTGCTGCCTGTGAGAAAACAGCAGAATCGGTATATATCCGTTCCGTATTTTTCTATGCATACTTCAATCTCCTCTGCATTCATGTGAATCTCCTTTGTAATGGAAAGCCTTTCGTTTCATCGATGAACGAGTACCCTTACAACTATATCATGTCGTCTCTTCCATATTGATTGCAATTTCATGAATCTTTATGATAGACTTTATCAATTTTTTTATTTTTAAAAGGGAAATACATGTTGGAAAAGCCATCTGTCTAAATTGGCCGGCATTTTCATCATATGTAACATCGTAACTAATGAGATTAAGCATAGCTGGAAGGATTTATGAGGTTTTTTCTAAATTTGACATACGCTGGTACGGGTGGAATTGAGGAATTTGAAGATACACCCGTACAATCAGCCGAACTGTACGGGTGAATTTACTCATTTTGAAAAACACCCGTACAGCAAGTCGAATCTGTACGGGTGAATTTGATCTTTTTGAAGAAACACCCGTACAACGAGTCGAATCTGTACGGGTGAATTTGATCTTTTTGAAAAAGCGCCCGTACAGTGAGCCGATACTGTACGGGTGAATTTAAATATTCTGAAAAAACACCCGTACAATCAGCGGAACTGTACAGGCAAATTTGTAGATTATGAAAAAGCACCCGTACAATCAGCCGATACTGTACGGCTGGATTAGAGAATCGCGACAAGGCCCTGTCCAATCCCTTATAAGGGTCCGACACTACTCTAGTACACCGGACAGACAACACCATAGTTTTGAAATTAGGGAGAAAAGGAATCATCTTTTATTTCACCACCACCTTCATTTTTGCGGTTTTGCCACTGCCGGTTTTTACCGTAATCACAGCCTTCCCCTTCGCCTTGGCCCGCAGCTTTCCGGTACTGGAATTTACCACAACCACCTTCTTGTTTGAGGAACTGAACCTGACAGTATCCGTGCAGCCATCCGGGCTAAGCTTTACCTTTGCAGTGGCAGTTGTTCCCTTTTTCATGGAAAGGGAGCTTTTCACGAACTTCACACCGGATGCTTCCATGTAGGAATAGTTCAGATCACAAAAGCCTTAATCCGTGTTAGCGCCCTCTAAATTTCCTTCGCTTGTGTACTGCCAGATATCCACTGCTGCCGGAAGCTTCGGTCTGCTTTCCCGCTGATCTCTTCTCGACCGTGACCTGAATAAAATCAATTTTTGAACATGACGTTTGTCTGCCATTCAAACAAGGGTATGGCTGTACTGTCACATAATATAAATGACAGATCACATAAAATTCTTCCGGATGATATCCACTGCCGGCTTTCCGTACACCTCATAATCTCCCCTGCGTACCGGCTTCTCCCCGGTCCCATGCTTTGCCGACCAGGACCAGATTCCAAAGCCTCCTACCCAGTCCCGCTTCCTGCAGGCGTCAAACATCGCTGTATACCAGTCTGCCTGCCCTTCCTCGTCATAGGCCCCACGCACCCCCCAGTCGTTGGGCACATGGTTTGAGCCTTTCACAGACATACAGCCTGCTTCCGCGAAGAAAAAGGGCTTATGAAATTTCCGGACTACCTTCTCGATACGGTCAAGCTGCCTTTCCCAGTCGTCAATAGGATAATAGCCACTGGAGGAAATGACATCCACCGCATCCCACCAGGACACGTTATGCTCCTGGTATTTATCCGTATTATAGGAAACCGGGCCATCGTACACACTGCGTACCCCGGCGATCACTTCGCGCCACTCCGCCTCCCGGTGCTCGGTCTCAACCATCTCACAGCCTGTAATAAAAAGGTCCACGCCGCATTGCGTGGCGAGCTTTGCATAGTGCTCCTGAAATGCCCGGTAGGATGCAAACCAGTTACTCCACTTCGGCTCGCATACCACATCCTCATCGAAAAAGCGAATATGGGCCCGCCAGGTTCCATCCATGCAGTTGGCGGTTGGCTTCAATGCCACCTTAAGCCCCAGGGACTTCGCATAGGCAATCATGGAGATCAATTCCTCATCTGTCACATTTCGTTCCGTCCGATAATCGAGTTCCTCGGAAAACGCTGTTTTCTGCATACCATTTGGAGCAAAAATCACATAATTTGCTCCGGTTCTTTCTTTCATCAATGCCAGACTCTGTCTGGTTTCTACCTTATCAAAAGTCCCCCGCCCGCAGAATGGGGCAAAGGTGACTCCGTTTATTTTTTCCATATTATTTCACCACAATCTTCATTTTTGCTGTTTTGCCGCTTCCGGTTTTCACCGTGATTACAGCCTTCCCTTTTGCCCTTGCACGCAGTTTTCCGGTACTCCTGCTCACTGTCACCACCTTCTTGTTTGAAGAACTGAATCTTATCGTATCCGTGCACCCACTTGGGCCAATCTTTACCTTTGCAGTGGCTGTGGACCCCTTTTTCATGGAAAGAGAACTCCTGACAAACTTTACACTGACGGCCTCCATATAGGAATAATTAAGATCACAGAATCCTTTGTCCGTGTTAGCCCCTTCCAGTGTTCCTTTATCTGTATACTGCCAGATATCCACCGCCTTCTCAAACTTTGGTCTGTTTTCCCCGTAGTATGCCGCCCACACCTTACAGCCATCCAGCTTGGACCAGTCAAAATAATCCTTCAAATAAGAAGCGCTGGAATAGATCATTGGTGTATAGCCCGCCTCTGCAATAACATCGCAAAACGCTTTTGCTATAGCGGTGGTATTGCTTTTTCCATCTGCAAAACAACCTGCTTTCTCAATATCATACGCCAGGGGATAGTCCAGTTCTCTTCCATCCAGAATCTCCAGACAGTATTCTGCCTCCCTGACAGCCGCTTCCGGCGTACGGACACAGCAGACATGATAAACGCCGACCTTTAAGCCTGCGGCCTTCGCCCCTTCATAATTTGCTTCAAACTGTTCATCCACATCTGGAGCCTGTCCTTCCCCGGTGCGAAGCATGACAAAATCCATATCACTTTCTGCCACCACATCCCAATCAACTGCGCCGTTCTTGGATGATACATCAAATCCTTTCTGTAATGATGCCGCCTGCACCTTTGGAATAGGTAATGCCACCAGCAAAAGTGAGACAGCTATGCAATATATAAACAACTTTTTTACACTCATATTTCCATCCCCACCTTCATTGCTTCCACGATTAAAACATCCTAAAAAAGTTATGACTCCTTCGGATCCTGCGCAGATAATGCAGCAAGGTCTCTCGCCAGCTCCTTAGTTGTTCCTCTTTTTACCTGAGGCTTATGACTGGTTGTCATGGTCTGCCTCTGCTTTTCGTAGATCATCTTTTCCAGTTCGGGATGACGTCCTGACAGTTTGCATCCCACTAATTCTCTGTCATTCCCCATAGCAACATACCGCACGATCTTACCATTTAAGGTATATTTCCGGCTGTTTCCATCACTACTCTGTTCCACAAACTGCACTTCAATTTCCATACCGGATTGCATTTCGATATGATCGCTCTTGCCCACAATCAACCCCAGCCCGGAACAGGAAATGTCCTTTATTATGATATTTCTAAATTCCGTACTGTCACCAAAACGGCAGATTCCTTCCTGTCCAAGAAATAACCTGTATTCATTCCTGCGATTAAAGCTTCCCATATCATCGTTACTGAGAACCATATGTATGGTTCCCTGTTCCGGAAGAGTCTGTCTTACAATCTTTACATTTTTCCACGAATAAGGTTTATTATTCTTTAACGCAGTAATAGTACAGGTAATGTTTTCGCTGGAAAAGCTGACGAAACGATCCCCTACCCGTATAGCTTTAATCCCTATAAAAGACTGATAATCCATTTTCTTTGCAGCTTCCATGCCGGCCTGACGATCTGTTTTGCTCAAATCCAGCACCTGGCTGTTTAACTGTACCGCTTTAATTCCATCCGTGACATGGATGGTAACTTCGGTATCTTTATCTAAATTCCCAATCAGCATATCTTCCCCTATGTAACCTTCACCCAAAATATTATCATATCGTAACTATCATTTTGCACCAAAATGGTAGATATTTCAATTGGTTTCTGTACAAAATTATCATTTTCTACATTCTGGAGATGAGGAAGGTTACCAGAGTCAGTGTCACCGGTGTGAGCATCGTGGTCAGAAGAATCCCCTGTGTCAGTATCTGTGTATCTTCTCCGTTTTTCTTCGCCATCATCAGCGGCAGATTCGCTGCCGGCATTGCAAGCATCAGTACAAAAGCCTCCAGCATCCTCTCATCTACACCGAAAATCTTCATCAGATACCCGATGCCAAGAGGAATCAAAAGCATCTTGATCACGGAAAACAGATACAGATCCCGGTTGGCAAACAACGCCTTTAAAGATATCGCCGCAAAAGAACACCCTAACAGCGACATGGACAAAAAGGTGGTAGCATTTCCGATATAGGCAGTGCAGTCGGTGGCCATCTGCGGCAGAGAAAAATGAAACCAGAAAATCACAATGGTAAAAATACTGCAAAGAAGCCCGAAAGTGATCTTAAACCGCGGACCTTCCTTTTGTCCTGCCTCTTTTTTTCCGGCCCGCATCACCATAACCCCATGGGTATACACCAGAACACTGAACAGAATATTGACAATGACCACATACACCATAGCTTCTGCGGGCAAAACAGCCTTGGCCACCGGGATTCCGATAAATCCGGTATTGGCATACACCAGCATCATATTATAGAATTTTTGCTGATCTCTTTTGATTCTGCAAAGTTTCGGTACTAGAAAACCAAGGATAACTGTCAGAAGATAAATGATGGCGCCAGTCAGCATTCCAACGGCGATATTCCGGCGGCTCGTCGCCTCCCCCGCACTTAATCCACAGGAAATACAAAGCATGGGATTACACACATCCACCACAATAGAGGACAACTTTCCCGTCATTTCATCGCTGATATATTGTTTCTTATACATCCAGATTCCAAGGCAGACCAGTGCCACAATTACCAGCATCTGCTGGAAAATGACCTGTACGTTCATCTTATGTCTCTCTTCCTCATATTGTTCTATGCATCATTTGCCTTTGATCACCAATCTCAAACTTTGTATATCATAACCCATCATTCGAAAAAGGACAACCCCTTAATCAAAAGGGATTGTCCTTTCGCAACATCTATTGTTTCAATTTCATTCCGTCTGCAATATGCAGGCTATCCAATATCTTCTCAACTTCCCCTTCCTCAAAGGTGCCATACATACCAACATACAGATGACCGTGTTCTGTATACACTTCCGCGGTGATTAAGCTTCCACCCTTTGTACCGGTCGCTTTTGTCAGAAAAACTTCTACTCCGTCTGCTGTGGTATAATAGCTGACATCCGCTTTTCCTTCAAAAAGCACATACGGATCTTCGTTGGTATACACATTGTCTACTGCATACTCCACGCTCACAAAATTTCCCTGCCCATTCATGAACCCGGAAAAGAATCTTTGCTGCAGGCAGTTTTCTTTACCGGCATCGGCATAGACAAAATCGCAGCCATATTCCCCGGCCACCTCAGGATATCGTTGCTGCACATAACTTAAGTCAAGTGCCACACCATATTCCGAAAGTGCATCTGTCAGATTCTCATACTCATATGCTTCATAGTATACTTTTTCATAATCGGTATATCCCATGTCCGTATACTCTGTCAGCTTCCGCGTCCACCGGTCTGCATCTGTGCCATTCACGATAGCGTACTGCGCTTTCTCTCCTTCCCCGGCATCTGACAAAATATTGATCAGTGACTGCGCTTTTCGATTAGAAAACACATCTTCCTCAAAGGTCCCGTCCGTCACAGGAACCGCAGAATTCCACGGCTCTATTTTCTGATCTTTCTCCAAATCCGCAACGCTGTCGTAGGATGTGACATGCAGCTGCCTTACAAGCAGCACTGCTGCGCATACCGCAGTCGTTCCTGTAAGTGTCAGCGCAACGACTGCTGCGACAGCCCCTCTTCTTGTCATTGTGCCAAGGCGGCTCCTTTTGCTTTTCTGCTGAAATTCATAGGCCGCCTCAATATAGGAATCTTCAATATCCGTCATTGCACATAAGAGCTTTTCACTGTTCAACATCGTACCCCTCCTCCTTCAGATAAGCTTTCAATTTTTTCCTGGTTCGGAACAAAATGGATTTGATCCTGCTAACGCTTGCGTGTGCAGCTTTTGCAATGCTATGTACCGGCTCCAGATACCAATACCGGCAGACAAACACATTTCTCTCAAACTCTGTCAGTGTCCCTAAGAAATCATTGATCAGACGGGACAATTCTCTTGCTTCCAGTTCCTTTTCCACGTTTTCTGTGTCCGGCAGACATTCTTCCAGTTCATCAAGCATCAGATCCGCCCCGTTTCCTCCCCGTCGCTTTCTGGTTCTCTTTCTGAGGCAGTCTATTGCAGTGTTTCTTGTCAGTTTTCCCAGAAACGCTGCCAGATTTTCCGGTCTGCCCGGTGGAATAGCGTTCCATGCTTTTAACCAGGTGTCATTCACACATTCCCCCGCATCCTCTGCATTTCCAAGGATTGCAACTGCAATATGGTAGCAGTATTTGTGATATTTTTCGATTGTGGCAGATACGGCGGATACTTTTCGATTCCAATATAATTCGATGATATCTTTATCTTCCATTTGATTCCTCCGCAACATCAGCCCATGCATAATTTGCCTTCGGCAAATGGGCTGACGCTGCATGTCAAGCTTTCGTAGAAACCCTGACACAATATCTACACGACAAGCGGTGTGTGTTGGTTGCAGATTGTATCAAAATTTAGTATCTGTTTAGGCCCCCTCCTCATATATTCTTTCCTAAATTGGACATATGAGGAAAAATATGTTTCTCTGATTTGCAAGGGGGGGGGGCTGAATAGATACAATAATTCCTATTTCAAAAAGACAAACTCTGACTCTGTGGATCGTTCCTCACAAAACTGATATCCCAGCCGGTCAAAGGCTTTCATTTTTTCCACATCGGAAAGTCTCTTTTCCGCCATAAAACGGACCATCTCCCCCCGCGCCATCTTGGCATAGACGCCCTTCTGAACCACCTTCCCGCCGGACAGTTCTCCGAATACGCAGGTGATAAACCGATCCTCAGGCTTAAGATAGGGCTCAATGCACTTAGAATATTCCTTCGATGCCAGATTCACGATCACGTGGGAATGATCCACCACTTCCTCATAGAGACTGCTGCCCCAGAAATCGTATAGCCCGTCTATACCCTCAATCACCGTCTTTGCCTGCATCTCAAGACGGTAAGGTGTCACCCCGTCCATAGGTTTCAACACTCCGTAAAAACCGGACAGAATTCTAAGATTCTCCTGAATATAGGCCAGCATGGAGGTTTCAAAAACGGCCGGTGCCATATACTGATACTGGATTCCCTCATAGGAGAGAATCGCCGGTGTCAGATTATGGTCCAGCCGCATATCCCGAAAACGCTCATAATTCTGCTGTGCCAGCTTATCATTACAGCCCCAGAGTGCCTTTGCCTCTGCCAGACTGAGGGACTCCATCCATTCCATAATCTTTGCTGTTCTGTGAAGAAAAACAGGCAGGTTCTGCCAGAGCAGAACATCCTCTTTTACATTCATCTTTTTCGCAGGGGAAATGATAATCCTCATGATAATTCCCCAAGCATCTGGGCCGGGTTCTCCGCCGCCTTCACCTTGCCGAAGGCTTTGACGATCACTCCGTTCTCATCAATCAAATAAGTGGTACGCACCACGCCCATAGACACCTTCCCACAGGTTTTCTTTTCCTGCCAGACATCGTAGGCCTGAATCGCGGAAAGCTCCGGGTCTGACAACAGGGGAAAGCCAAGGTGATATTTTTCCTCAAATTTCTTGTGGGATGCCACGGAATCCTTACTGATTCCAAGGATCACTGCGCCTTTTTCCGTAAACTGTGGTGCAAGCTCACTGAATCCGCAGGCCTGCTTCGTGCAGCCCGGGGTGTTGTCCTTCGGGTAAAAATACAGGATGACTTTCTTTCCTGCGTAGTCACTTAATGTGTGGATATCTCCGTTCTGATCCGGAAGTGAAAATTCCGGTGCTTTTGTTCCAATCTCTAACATTTCCTTTTTCCTCCCTGTTTGCAACTCTGAGTACATGATATTGTCAAAATTTTTGTTCAGAATCTATCTGCTTCATCTTCCATAAATGTAGGTGCCACACTCCTATTTTACTTAGTTCAAATCTGTATTTCAAGTAAAATCCATACAACAGCGATTCATCTTCTCTGTTTTCTTCTGTACCAGGCAAATACGCCAATACTAATCAGAAATGGGAAAAAGTAGGTTGCTGCTCGATACAAAACCAGTGCCGAAGCTGTCTGTACCCGGCCAAAATACGATGTGAACAAAAGCCAGAACGTAATTTCCGTCGGCCCGATTCCCGCCACGCCCGGAATTACTCCTACAAGCAAAAGCATCATCGCAGATAAAACCTGCATTTCTCCAAAAGGCGCTGATGCATTTCCAAGCAGCCGAAACGTGCACCAGGGGATCGTACACAGCAGAAACAGCTTGATAAGATCCAGTAAGAAAACCTTGACACACCTTCCCCTGTTCTTAAGATTTTCTCTCGACCCGGAATAAAGAGCCTCCAGATTCTTGTGCCAGAGCGTTTTCCACCGTATCCATTTCCCTTTCTCCGGAAGTTTCCCAAGAATCCAATGGAACAAATGCCGGACCCGCCCGGAGGTACACAGGAGCCCGAGAACCAGTATCAACACAGCGCATACGCCAAAACCCGCATAAACCAGTGGAAGAAGACCAGAAATTTGAGACCTGAGAAAATGCCTGTGAAATAGAAGCACCATCACTCCATATAAGAATACTGCGGTCTTATGAAACACATACTTTAGGGTAAGCGTGCCAAATCCGCTGCCAAAATTCATGCCATAGCGGCTGAGTTCATAGCTTTGCAGCGGCACATTACCGGCAGAAAAAGTCACAACATTTGCAAAAACACCCAGGTACGTGATTCCCACCGCCTGCCGGAAACGAAAAGCCGGAAGCTGTCCCCGAATCAGAATCAGACAGGCCAGCGCATCCAGAAGCTGATAGCCAATGCCCATGGCTGAAAGCAGAAGCAGCCCCCACACGGACACACTTCCGATACACCGGAAAATCGACCGGTAATCCCTGCCAAACACAACAAAAATGACAACACCAAGCAGAATCAGTGTTGTCAGATTGATCAGAATTGTTTGATATTTTCGTTTCTTCATCGCTGCAGACATCTCCACTCCCAGCCTGTTACAGAATCTTCTTAATCTGTCAAACACAGCTGCATCGTTTTTCTTCTATACAGCCTACTGTTTTATCTTACTGCAAAACAAGAAAAATCATACAGGTATTTCATTCCATAACAATCGAAACGGAGTCCAATACTAGCGATCGTTGTTCATCCTCCAGTCAATACATCTCTGCAGATAATTGACATAATCCGGATTCTTACACATTCCTTTCCCAGCGGCATCGGAAATCTTAGCCACATCCATGCCGTTGCAGGCGGTGGTCTTCATCACGATATTAAGAGCCGGCACTTTTGTATCGTTCGCAATATAGGTGCCGATTCCGAATGCTACCTTTGCCTTGTCCTTAAAATACGCATACAATTCACTGGCGCGCTTAAAATCAAGGCTGTCGGAAAACAGCAGTGTTTTCGTCTTCGGATCGATTCCAAGGTTCTCATAATGACGGATCATTTTATCTCCCCACGCAAAAGGATCCCCGCTGTCATGACGTACACCGGAAAAAAGCGTCGCATAGGTCAGCTGGAAATCCCGAAGGAAACAATCCGTGGTAATGGCATCCGTCAATGCAATTCCATTTAAAATGCCATACTCCTCGATCCACGCATCCAGCGCATACCAGTTAGAATAAGCCGGATTATGCTTGTGATTTCCCTGTCCCACACACATGATCCATTCATGTGCCATGGTTCCAACCGGTGTGAGGCCATATTTTTTTGCAAGATATACATTGGATGTCCCGACAAATTTGGAATCATGAAACTGATCCTGATTCTCCGCCAGCTGCTTCACCGCCAACTCCTGTGCCTCTCCGGACAACCTTCTTCGAAGGCCAAATTCACTGAAGGTGCCGATATCGTACTTCTCGCCATCTCCTGTCCCCTTAAGTCCATTGATTTTTTCTGCCAGACGCTCCCTGAAACTTTCCAGCAGACTTTCGTAATCATAGGCCATCCGGAAATAAACCTCATTAACAATGGCAAGGGTCGGAATCTCATACATGGAGGTGTTGAGCCAGGTTCCCCTCGTCTCAATAGAAAGGCCGCATTCTGCATCCGTCGTAATCTCAAAATCCTCAAACCGCGGCTGCCACAGACGCAGGAAATCCACGTAGGATCCCTTCATCCACTTAACCTCATTGAGGTAGGCAAGTTCCTCCTCCGTAAAACGCAGACCGCAGTATGCCTTTATCTGCTCTCTGATCTCCCGGACCATTTCTTCTGTAAAATGCACATCCGTATTCCGGCATTTAAAGCTCCAGGTCGTCTTATAATCGCTGAACTGATGATAGATGGCCTGTCCCATGCTGATCTTGTACATATCTGTCTCTAAAAGACTGTTGATAATCTGATTTAAAACCATAACTAAAATCTCCCTTATATCATATAATTTCAACCTGACAGCCGCGCATGGCCTCAATGGCTGTCCGGTGGGTTTCCGGTGTCACACCTGCACAGGCCCTCTCAATCACGCGAACAACTGCATTCCTTGCAGCCGCCTTTGCCAGAAATACATTGCTGATTACACAGATGTCTGTACACACCCCGACAAAATCCACAGTAAGCTCTCCGTCCTCGGGATATTCCTGTCCAAGCTTACCAATTCGCTCTGCCAGTTCTTCACTACCAAAACAGGGTTTGTCAATCATGGCAATCTGCTCCTGCTTATATTTTCCCGCGACAGCATCCATGACATCCTTCTGAATTTCCCAGCCCTCCGTGTATTTTACCGTATGAACAACCGGAAGCTTTCGTCCCTCCTGTGTCTTTAAATAATCTTCCCCATGGGTGTCTCTTGTCAGAAATATCTCATCATAATTTCCTGTCTCGATCACGTTTACCACAGAGGATACAACTTTCTGACAATCCTCGTTTCCAAGGGAACCGGTGATGAAATCGTTCTGCATGTCCACAACCACCAGTACACGATGCCGCCCCTGTTCTTTTGCCTTTTCCTTTGTATCTGCTGGCGACAGATCCGTATCTATTGAAGACTTGTCTGCATCCGGCACAAACTGATCCGGATACTTGTCACTTCCCTCGTAACCACACACTCCCATACGCGGGGAATTACAAACAGGAAGGAGATATAACTCTTCAGCCTCACCATCCGGATATTCTTTCTCCAGACAATCATCACACCAAAAAGGATTTTCCCCATATAATTCTTCTGCATCCATCCATTTTGCTTCGTTTTTCCTACAATGACTGCACAACAGCTTGATAGGATTATTCCGCGATAATAAGGTTATTACATCTGACTCACCATATCCTTTTCGGTAATCCTGTACCTTTATCGTCAGTTCCGTTGTAGACCCAAAATCATATTCATATTTAATCGTATCACCGACCGTCAGCACATCCTTCAGCTTATGATTCATATTCTCTGATTCGCCCCAGAATGAGTCTGTGTCGGGATCTGATTCATACTCCTCCCCGTTAATTGTAAATGCGCTTAAATGTCCACAGCATTCCACCCAGATATCCCGGATAAATTCGTCAAGATCCTCTAGAGTTGCCGTCTCCTTAATTTCTATGACCAGCCAGTAATCACTGTCATATTTTCCACTTATAACAAGTTCGTAATATCCACACTTCCTTTTTCCCGATGCTGCCTCAAGCTTTGCCTTTCGCTCCTTACAGGTCGGTAAATGACGAAGCATTCCACCCTTTGCATATTCTTTTCCACAATATTTACAAACTCCTTTTGTCTGCTGAGCCATAATTTCCACCTCATGATTTCAGTTTTATCCGCCTGTCCAGTGCTCGTGAACATTTACTTTTCTCTAATATACTCGTTCTTGACCATTTTTTCAATTGCAATTCTCATAACTTTTACAGAACAACGGTAGAAGTCTGAAAGAGCCCCCGTTTTTCCGATATTCTGGAAATGACCTACACCAATGCTATCTGCCTGGAGCAAGCGTAGCTGGAAGGTAGTATTCTCCATTTGTCCCTCCGCACATGGTGGATCAATTTCAGTGAGACCAATGGAAAAGTACATAAAACCGATGACTGCATTGACGTGAAGGTAAGCACGAATGTGACGGTCATGGAGCCGCCCGGATTTTCCATTACCTCCGTGTCCTGTCCGAACTGCGGTGGCAGTTTTGATGCAGTCCGGCAGAAACACTGCCCCCATTGCGGCAGCACTTACCATATGGAAAATGAGGGATGGGTCATTCACAGTATGAAGCTGATCCGATAAAAGTATATCAACTTTTTTCAAGTTTCTTAGCATATTATCTCTAATAGAAAATATAATTAGTATGATACGCTTACAAACTTTCCCATTTGTGAGTCATATGATATATCGAGCGATAAAACATAAAAGTGCTCAGAAAGGACCAAAACAAATGGGAATCACGAACTCCAACAAAGAATTAAGCACAAACCATATTGACTGCGGGGACTCCTTTCAGGTGAAATTGTCTCTGACAGCAGAGCCTGACATCGTCAGCAATCCAACAAACATTGTTCTGATTCTTGACCGTTCCAGAAGTATGGCCGGAAGCCCCTTTGCCAATCTCAAAAACGGTGCAAAAAAATTTATTGAAATCATTGACGAAGCCACCGACGGCACAAAGGATGGGGAAATCGGTTATGGCAGCCGGATCGGAATTTCCCGGAGCGCTGCCCGACACCTGTACCGATCCACATAGATCACTGTGAAGATTCTGCGGAAATCAACGGTGGCGATATTCGTCTGGAATCTCTGGGACGGATCATCCAGTTAGATGTGACCTTAAAGAATATCTGTCCAAACCGGCGTGTTGCGCTGGCCGTGATTCTTACCGAGGTCGATGACCATGGCATGGAGCACAAGCGCGGTCTGAAAACCATGACCATTCCGGCCCACACAAAGCAAAACTGCAGTGATGTTATTGTCCGGTGCATCAAATTTGTCGTTCCGGAGGATCTGGATGTCTCCGCCAAAACAGATTCCATCTGTCACGGCAGAAACTTCAAAGCGCGGTTTATTGCAAACTATATTGACAACGATTTTGAGTGCTGCAGCTCGGTTTATTAAAATACAGATTTTCATATGATTCATGTGGTTTTGCATAAAAAGGAGGCTGGAATCCAGCCTCCTCACCCCTTTATATGTCACTTATACGGGTGGATTTCTATTTTTTATATTTCACCCGTACTTTCATGGCCGTCTGTACGGGTGGATTTCCATTTTTTATATTTCACCCGTACTTTCATGGCCGTCTGTACGGGTGGATTTCCTATTTTTTATATTTCACCCGTACTTTCGTGGCCGTCTGTACGGGTGGATTTC
>CAMFDG010000035.1 GCA_945949045.1 uncultured Lachnospiraceae bacterium | reverse complement strand
GAACTCTTTTCCTGCAAGCAGGAACGATTTCTGACTTTTGACCCTTATATCATTAATCTGCTGATAAATAAGTTACTGAAACTTCCCGCACAGAAATCAGTGTAGGAAGTTTTCATAAGTTATTTCTGCGGCAGCAGATGAATACCTTTCCTGTATTGGCCACGAAAAGCAGTTACACAGCATAAGCCATTCAAAACAAAAATCCTCACTGTCGCATATCCACGACAGTGAGGATTTGTTTGTTGAGCAAATAAAATTGATTTAGCCCTTCACAGCACCTGCAACCATACCTTTGATAATCTCCTTACTGAAGACAAAGTACAGAATAACGATTGGCGCCATTGTGACAAGCATAGCAGCCATGATCTTCGGATAATCCGAGTTGAACTGACCGGTAAACTGTGTCAGTGCTAACGGAACGGTCTGCAGTGCCTGACTCTTGATCAAAACCAAGGCAAATGAGAACTCGTTCCAGCATCCAAAGGACTGGATAATTGCTACTGTTACCAGAATTGGCTTACAGATCGGCATAATGATGGAGAACATGGTCTTGGAAAATCCACAGCCATCAATTGCCGCAGCCTGCTCTAACTCATAAGGAATCGTCTTGACGAAGCCCTCCACAAGGAATATCGCCATAGGCAATCCAAATGCCACATACGGGAACAGAAGAGTAAACCAATGATTGGATAATCCACACTTCTTAAATACTACGTAGATTGGTACCAGCAGAGAGTGCTGTGGAATCAACATACCCATTAAGATGATGGCAAAAATAAAGCGATTTAATTTAAATTTAACACGTGCCAGAATATATCCAACAATAAATGCGAAAAGCACAATAAAGAATACGGATAAAATTGTTGTTCTTGCACTGTTCCAGATAGACTGTCCCAGATGGTAATTACTGTTGGACAGAATATCCTTGAAGTTCTTGAGCGTCGGGCTCTTCACAATACCGATAATATCTGCATTGAACACACGCTTTTCCTTCAGAGAGGAGTTGAACATCCAAAGCAGCGGGAAAATACAGCTAAATGAAAACAGGATCAAAATTGCATTCAGGACTATCGCAAGAATAACATGTCCCGGTCCTCTTTTGTCTTTCTTTCCTGCAACTGTTAATTCAGGCATATTAGTCCACCCCCTTATCCTTCAGCAGCACATTGAACAGTTTCTGTGAGCCACCGATTACAAGAAGGCTCAATACGAAAATTGCAACAGAAATACAGCATCCGTATCCCATGTTATTCTGTTTAAAGGAAACCGTATATCCATACAACGCCATAACCATGGAGGAGGTACCAGGTCCACCTGAGGTCATAACATAAATATTATCAAATGCTTTCATATTACCAGCGATACAAAGGGTAATACAAATTAACAGTGTATTCTTGATCAACGGGAACACAATGTAAAGAGCTCTCTGAACTGCATTCGCACCATCAATCTCGGCACTCTCGAAAATTTCCTTATCGATCGCGGAAATTCCGGATAACAGGATAACCATATAATATCCTATGTACTGCCATACCAATGGAATGGATACCAGAAGCATAACGAGTCCCGGTTCATTCAGCCATACCTTTGTGGCATCGCCTTGACCAATTTTATTTAAGAACCAGTTTAAAATACCACGGTTGTAATCGTAGATCATCGTCCAGATAAAACCTACACATACCGCAGAAATCGTACTTGGGAAGAATCCGAAGGTACGATGTACTCCCTTTAATTTCACTAACTTGGAATCGATCATTAACACAAAAATAAAAGCGATTCCGACCTGTCCTACCAGACAGAACAATACCAGGAAAATATTGTGTCCGAATGACTGCCAGAATGTTTTATCCTGAAACAGCTGAATATAATTCTGAATTCCGTTAAATGTCTTCTGTGGACCGCCCTTCCAATCATAGAAACTGTTAAATAAGGCTGTCACCAATGGTACAAACACCGAAAAAACATAGATAATAAGCGGAATGGCAAGATAGAGTGCAACCAATATTTTCTTGTTACGCTTGGACTTTTGTAACATAGAACCCCTCCTTCATTCATTCTACAGACTGCTTTTATTTAAGAAAGGCCGCTTCAAAACTCCTAGTCTTGAAGCAGCCTCTTAAAATTAACACTTATTTCGAATTAGTAGTTCTCTTCATAAGCTTTCTGCGCGTCTGCTGCAACGTCTTCCGGAGACTTATCTCCATTTACCATATCCTGAAGATCCTGATTTACAACAGCCCATACAGCTGATGCTAAGTAAGAATCGTAAATCTCACATGGTGTGGTATCAACATAAGACCAGTTGTAGAAATCCTGAGTCATCTGATCCAGAGAGCTCAGATCCGGATCTGCAACCTTGGTAAGTCCACCTAAACCATAATTCTTTGCTACGTAGTCAGAGAACACCGGTCCTGTAATGTACTCAGCAAGATCAACTGCTGCTGCGAACTTGTCCGGATCATCCTTTAACTTAGGATTGATTGCTACTGCGTAACCAAGACCAATGTTCTGGCCATTCTCGTCATACTTAGCATCCTTCGGCTGTGGAAGAACTGCGAACTTGGTGTTGTTGAATAACTCCTCGTTGCCTTCCTTCAGTGTAGCCTGGATGTAAGACTCATCCCAGTTACCACCGATGAATGCTGCTGCATCACCGGAGATGTAGTACTCACGAGCATCCTCGTTAGAGATTGCATTGAAGTCCTTATTGAAGATCTCTGTATCCTTGAATAATCTCTGGGTCTCTGCTAAAGCTGCAACGAACTCTGCATCTGTAAACTTAGCGCCACCCTTGTTGATCATTGACTGATACCAGTCCGGACCGGTAAATCTGTCACCTAAGGTAGAAAGGAAGCAGGAGTTCATCTGCCACTGTCCGCTGTTACCAAAAGCGATTGCCTCTTTGTAGCCAGCTTCCTGAAGCTTCGGAACAGCAGCCTCAACATCTTCCCATGTAGACGGGAACTTGTCATATCCTGCATCTGCCCAAGCCTTGGAATCGTAGATCACTACGGTACATGTACCACCGGTTAATACCGGGAATCCGTAAATCTTGCCATCAGCATCCTTGAATGGAGTGAAGTAGCTCTCATTGTAATCAGCTGAGTATGGGGAATTCTTGATCTCATCTGTAAGATCTGTGATCAGTCCCTGCTTAGCCCACTCTCTGACATTCATACCCTGTACCAGGAATACATCCGGCAGGTCATCTGCTGCTGCGAGTGTTGCGATCTGTGTCTTGTAATCATCATTTGCGTATACAGTCTGGATTAAGTTGATGTCTGCATTTGCATCATTCCACTGCTGTAATACGGTACGCATTCCATCGGAACCACCGTTACCCTGTGACTCCTCTTCCGTAGAGAAGTGCATGATCTCAAGATCACCCTTGTAAGCAAGTCCGCTTGCTGCGTCGCTGCCGCCTGCTTCTGTTCCTGCAGCGGCGCTCTGTGTGTCACCACCTGCTGGTGTTGTGTTTGTGTCTGTGCTGCCTGATCCTCCACAGCCTGCAACCATTGTCACAAGCATTGCTGCACACAGCAAAGAACTAACGACTTTTTTCTTCATAATTAATACCCTCCTTTGGCTTAATCGTTTTCGTAAGATTATAATAACGCGTATTTCATAAAATAGCAATAGTTTTTGTGCATTTCGTCAACTTGAATGAAAAATATCGGTTTCTTTTGTGCATTTCGACTTTTTCCTTTTTTGTTGCTTCTATATAAAGAGTTCGTCAAACATATCCAGAAGGAACTCCCGGTACATCCGATTGTACTCCTCATGGAAGGTCGCCGCAATGTTTGATGAGCCCTTCCCATTCATCTGCTCCTCTTCATATATCGCAAAAGCAGTCTCATACAGATCCGGATTCTTATCATAGAATGCTTCCGTCAGGCTGTCCTGAAATGCAAACTGAGCAGACTGTGTAAGATTATCCATAAAGTCATCCCTGCTCACCTGACCATTCTCCTCGTAATCCGAAAGAAAAATATGCTGCTTCGAAGCCTTCACAAAGTCCTCATAAGCCTCTCTGACATCTTCATAGGTAAGCGGTACATAATTTTCATTCCAATATCTGTCAAATTGTTCTCTGGTGGTAAATGTCTCCTGCTGCTGCATATCCTGTCTCCTTTCCTGAACATCGGTCATGTAGCATTCGCTTTCGGCGAAGGACCGGCGCTGTATATCAAAAGTTCTTGTATTACTCAGCCGTTCCTGGACGGAACCTCTCCCACGGACTGTCCCGGAATCAGCTTGCCCTCGATCACAGTCTTTTCAACCAATGTGGTTTTGGGATTCTCAATTGTACGAATCAGCTTTTTTGCAGCTTCACAGCCGATGCGCCCGGCATTCTGATAAATTGTTGTCAGCTTTGGATGCAGAAGCTGTGAAACATTGGTCCCATCGTATCCCGCCACGGAGATATCCTCGGGAATCCTCAGTCCCTTCTCCATAATCACGTTTCTTCCACCGATCAGAGCTGTATCATCCGGATAGATAATGCAGGTGGGTGGATCCGGCAGATTCAGAAGCTCTCTTGTCTGCTTCGCGGTCTCCCTAGTAGTCAGATAAGCTGCCTGCCGCACATATTCGTCCGGGATCTGCAATCCCAGTTCGTCTGCCGTCCGATAAAAGCTGATCAGCCGCTCTCTCGTAACTCCCGACACCTCCTGACCGTGAATATAGGCAATCTTCCGGTGCCCTCTCTCATAAATATATCTGACCAGAGTCTCCATACCCTGGATATTATTCGAGCAGACAGCATTACAATTCTGGTAAACATAGTCAATCGTCACCACCGGCAGTTCACTGTTCATCAGTTCTACCACATCAGGATCCGAAAAATCAGCACACACAATAACAATTCCCTCAAAATTCCGGTATCTGCAGTGCTCATAATAGGACATTGTGCGTTTTTCCAGCCCCTTATTAATAAAAGTGATATCATATCCAAGCTTCTCTGCCTGTATCTTAAAGCCATTCAGCACGCCGGAAAAATACTCATGCGTCAATCCGCTCCCCGCATCTTCCTCAAACAGGACTCCAATACTGTAAGAGCGGCTGGTTTTCAGCATTCGGGCGGCAGCGTTCGGACAATATCCCAGCTCATCTGCCGTTCTTTTGATCCGCTGCTTTGTCTCCTCCCCCACATCCTTGTGTCCATTCAGCGCCTTGCTGACCGTCGCCGTAGAAACCCCACACAGCTTGGCAATTGTTTTCAGTGATACCATATACTCCCCTGCCTGTTCCCGATTCCGTTTTCGTAATCGTTTTCGTAATTAAACTATACTCTAGGAGGCCCTGTTTTTCAATATTTCTCATATGATTTCGTCGCATTTGCCACAAATTAATCGCTCCCTTCTACATTTCAAGCTCTGTTTTTGGTGATTCTGACGTATTTTTCTTTTTCCTTTATTGT
This sequence comes from uncultured Lachnospiraceae bacterium, assembly GCA_945949045.1. Lineage (GTDB taxonomy): Bacteria > Bacillota > Clostridia > Lachnospirales > Lachnospiraceae > Roseburia. Next base: position 19,469 of record CAMFDG010000035.1, on the reverse strand, counting down.
CTGTTGATTTTTCCAATCCAAGAAGTTATACTTGAAACAGAAAGTCACTTAATCGTTTTCGTCAATATAGACGTGAAACGATAAAAAAATTTTATTTTTATGGAGGGTTTGCACATGAAATTCGGATATTTTGATGATGCCCATAAAGAGTACGTCATCACATCCCCAAAAACTCCGCTGCCTTGGATCAACTATCTGGGTTCAGAGAACTTCTTCTCCCTGATCTCCAATACCTGCGGCGGATATAGTTTCTACAAAGATGCGAAGCTTCTTCGCCTGACCAGATACCGTTACAACAATGTACCGGGCGACAGTAACGGACATTACTACTATATTAAGGAAGGCGATACGATCTGGAATCCGGGCTGGATGCCCACTAAGACCGAACTCGACTCCTACGAGTGCCACCACGGTATGGGCTATACCGTGTTCAAGAGCAGTAAAAACCAGCTTCAGGCAGAGCTGACCGCATTTGTTCCGGTCGGCAAGCCTTGTGAGATCAATCAGCTGACGTTGACCAACAACAGCGACAAGCAAAAGGATTTTTCTGTTTTTTCTTATGTAGAATTCTGTCTGTGGAATGCCATGGACGACATGACCAATTTCCAGCGTAATTTCTCCACCGGAGAGGTTGAGATCCACGGCTCCGCTATTTATCATAAGACCGAGTACCGCGAGCGCCGCAACCATTACGCACTGTATGCTGTGAATGCGCCGGTAGACGGCTATGACACAGACCGTGACTCCTTCCTGGGTGCTTACGGGGAGAATTCCGCACCGGAGGTTGTGGTAACAGGCGAATCCAAGAATTCTGTAGCCAGCGGCTGGTCACCGGTCGGATCCCACCACTTAAAGGTTTCCCTTGCTCCGGGCGAGTCTAAGACCTTTGTCTTCATCTTAGCCTACATAGAAAATCCGGTAGAGGAAAAGTGGATCGGGCCTGCTGAGGACGGCAAAATCAACCGTACCCGCGCAGAGGCGCTCATGAAAGAATTCGATACAGCAGAGAAGACGCAGGCAGCATTAAAGGAATTAAACAATTACTGGGATCAGCTTTTATCCCACTTTACGATTTCCTCCTCCGAGGAGAAGCTGGACCGCATGGTCAATGTATGGCATCAGTACCAGTGTATGGTTACTTTCAATATGAGCCGTTCCGCTTCCTATTATGAATCCGGCATTGGACGTGGCATGGGATTCCGTGATTCCTGCCAGGATCTTTTGGGCTTCGTACATCTGATTCCGGACCGGGCAAGAGAGCGTATTCTGGATATTGCCGCTACCCAGTTTGAGGATGGCAGTGCTTATCACCAGTACCAGCCTCTTACCAAGAAGGGTAACTCCGATATCGGAAGCGGCTTCAACGATGATCCGCTTTGGCTGATTGCCGGTACTGCCGCTTATATTAAGGAAACCGGAGATTACACTATCCTGGATGAGATGACGCCATACGACAGCGATCCATCCAAGGCAACCGATTTTATGGAGCATCTGAAACGCTCTTTCCACTATACCGTTGATCATCTCGGTCCGCACAAGCTGCCGCTCATCGGCCGTGCCGACTGGAATGACTGTCTGAATCTGAACTGCTTCTCCACCGAGCCCGGAGAATCCTTCCAGACCTTCGGACCGTCCGAGGGACCGAACGCCGAGTCTGTATTTATCGCCGGCATGTTTGTGCGCTACGGCAAGGATTACGTACAGATCTGCCGTCACAGAGGGCTGGATGAAGAGGCTGACTTCGCCGAGAAGGCAATCGCTGAGATGGAGAAAAATGTTCTTGATGCAGGCTGGGACGGCGAATGGTTCATGCGAGCCTACGATCATTACGGCAATAAGATTGGTTCCAAGGAATGCGAAGACGGCAAGATCTTTATCGAGCCTCAGGGCTTCTGTGTTATGGCAGAAATCGGCCTTGAAGAGGGCAACTGCCTGAAGGCTATGGAATCTGTAGAGAAATATCTGGATACCAAATACGGTATTGTGCTGCTGCAGCCGCCTTACCACAAATACCATGTGGAGCTAGGTGAAATTTCCTCCTACCCGCCGGGATATAAGGAGAATGCCGGAATCTTCTGTCACAACAATCCGTGGATTTCCATTGCGGAGACCGTTGTCGGACGAGGCAACCGGGCATGGCAGGTATATACCAGAACCTGTCCTGCATATATTGAAGATATCAGTGAGATTCATCGTACCGAACCATATGTTTACTCCCAGATGATTGCCGGAAAGGATGCCAAGAACTTCGGTGAGGCCAAGAACAGCTGGCTGACCGGTACTGCTGCATGGACGTTTTTAAATGTTTCCCAGTACATCTTAGGAATTCGTCCGGATTACGATGGACTTGTCATTGATCCGTGTATTCCATCTTCCTTAGATGGATTTGAAGCAAAGCGTGATTTCCGCGGAGTCACCTACCACATTTCGGTAAAAAATCCGAACCATGTGGAAAAAGGCGTTGCTTCCATGACCGTTGACGGAACAGCTGTCGACGGCAATATGATTCCGTTACCAACCGCCAAGACTGATGTGACAGTCGAAGTCGTGATGGGATAAACTAAATTTTTCATTTTTCCTACCTTTTAATTTTTGAATCGCCGTACCACTCCGCCAAAGTGGTACGGCGATTCTTGTAATTTTTTGTTTCCTTTTTCTGCGGTTCAGTGTAAAATAAATTATACTATATAATAAAGGAGGAGGATTTTTTATGAATTATTCTATCGAGGGAGAACCATTACCAGTCGTGATCTGCTCGCTGGAAGCCGGCGAAACCATGATTACAGAAAAGGGAGCAATGTCATGGATGTCACCGAATATGAAAATGGAAACCACCAGCAATGGGGGCATCGGTAAAATGTTTGGCCGGGCCTTTTCCGGTGAAAGTATGTTTGTCAATCGTTATACATCGATTGGCGGAAGCGGGATGATTGCCTTTGCCTCCAGCTTTCCAGGCTCGATCCGCCCATTTACCATTGCTCCGGGACAGGAGATCATCGCCCAGAAGAGTGCTTTTTTAGCTTCCACTCCGGAAGTCGAAATGTCAGTTTTCTTCCAGAAGCGGCTCTCCAGCGGTATTTTCGGTGGAGAAGGCTTTATCATGCAGCGACTTTCCGGAAACGGAATTGTATTTCTCGAGTTTGATGGGTATATTAAAGAGTATGAGCTGGCTCCCGGTCAGCAGATTATCGTTGACACAGGATATCTTGCAGCCATGACGGGAAGCTGTAGCATTGAAATTCAGACCGTACCCGGTGTTAAAAATATGCTGTTTGGCGGCGAAGGGCTGTTTAATACCGTTGTTACAGGACCCGGCCGAATCTGGCTTCAGAGTATGCCGGTGGCTCAGCTTGCCGGAGCTATCCGTCCGTTCATTCCAACCGGAAATTAATTCTGATAATCCAATAGGAGACATTTTATGATTGCAGCACAGATTTTATCAGTCATTATTTTTATTGTGATGTTCATCTTTATTGTTATGGACAAAATCGAACGGCATTACGTCACCCTCGGATGCGCTGCCTTGACATTAATCGGCGTCTTTGGACTTGTGATGCGAAATTTCGATGCAATACTGAGAACACTAAACGTAAAAAGTATCTTTACCCTGAGTTTTTGGTACGAATCCGGAATGGCCGAGGAATCCACATCCGGAATCAACTGGGCGACAATTTTCTTTATCGCCGGAATGATGATCATGGTAGAAGGCATGGCAAAAGCGGGTTTTTTCCGCTGGTTGTGCATGCTTTTAGCCAAAGCGGTCCATTACCGGACCATTCCGCTGTTTATTGCCTTTATGCTGATGTCCTTTGTTCTTGCCATGTTTATTGACAGCATCACGGTAATTCTGTTTCTGGCAGCGGTTACCATTGAACTGGCAAAGCTTCTTAAGTTTAACCCGGTACCGATGATTCTGTCCGAGATCTTCTGCGCCAATCTGGGTGGTTCCGCCACCATGTGCGGAGATCCGCCTAACATCATTATCGGTACCTCCCTCAAATATTCTTTTGGGGATTTCATCGCCAATACAGGCGTTATGGCTGTCATCAGCCTTGTATTTGTTGTATTTTATTTCCTTCTTGTATTTCGGAAGGAACTGGCCTCTCCCGCCAACATCAAGGAGCTGGCCACTTCCATGCCAAGCCCGAAGGAAGCGATTACCAGCAAAAAGGACTTTGTATTAAGCTGTATCATTTTCGGCTGTGCCGTACTTTTGCTGGTAACCCACGCTCAGACGGGACTGACTGTGGCTTTTATCGGCGCGGTTATCGCAATATTTACACTATTGGCATCCGGACGGTATGCCCTGCATATTCTGAAAAAGGTGGACTATAAAACACTTTTGTTTTTTATCGGCCTGTTTGTTGTAGTGGGTGGTCTGGAGGAAACCGGTATTCTGGAAATGATTGCAGCGTGGATCGGATCCGTCAGTCAGGGCAACCTGAAGCTTATGGTCGCAATTATTATTCTTGTATCCGGTGCCGCAAGCGCCCTGGTGGACAACATTCCTTTTGCTGCTACCATGGTCCCTGTCATTAAAAGTCTTGCCGCTGCACAGGGTGTTGATCTTTCCACTCTTGCCTGGGCTCTTTCTATGGGCACAGATATCGGCGGCAGCGCAACGCCCATCGGAGCCTCTGCCAACGTAGTGGGAACCTCCGTGGCAGCCAAGAGCGGTTACGTGATCGGATGGGGAAAATACTGCAAGACTGCAGTTCCAGCCACACTCATTGTTATTCTGATTTCCATGCTGATTATTTTTGCACGTTATACTTAATACTGAGGAGGGGTTGAATGGGAAAACAGACAATTATTTCTATCAGCCGTGAATACGGCAGCGGCGGACATGAAATTGCCCGGAAAATTGCCCAGGAGCTTGGGTTCAAATTCTACGACAGAAGCCTGTTGGACGAAATTGCCACAGAAAAAAACATGGATGTTTCGGTGCTTCAAAAATACGATGAAAAACCGCGAAACGTGATTCTTTCGAGAAGGGTCGGCGGTCACACCAATTCTCCCGAGGAGATCATCGCAGAATTTCAGTTTGACTTTATCCGCAAAAAAGCCGAGGAAGGGGGATCCTTTGTCATCGTAGGCCGGTGCGCGGAAACCGTGCTGAAAGACTTTGATGGATTAATCTCGATTTTCATTACCGGGGAACGGCAGCATAAGATCAAACGGGTAATGGATTATTTTGGAATCTCGGAAAACGAAGCCATTCTCAAGATGGCCCGGCACGACCGGAAGCGTAAACAATATCACAACCGCCATTCCGATGCCAAATGGGGGGATTCCAGATTGTATGATCTGTGTATTAACAGCAGTCCCTTAGGAATCGACGGAACAATACGGGTTCTTGAAAACTACATTCGGGAGCGGCTGGGGAAAACCGAGTCCAAATAAAACACAATCCACATAAGAAGGAGAGCCTACTATGAAGAACTGGAAACTAAGCCACAAGCTTACATTAGGAATTACGCTGATCGTAATGCTCTGTATGAGTTTGCTGTATGTCACAGCCAACAAGACTCTTAAGGGAATGATTCAGGAATCCGAGCATAACCATATGGAAAATGTGCTTACCGCACAGACAAGTCTCATCACGGAATACGTTACCAGTCAGGAGGAGCTGTTAACCGCATACAGTGAAACTCCTGCAATCAGAGAGCTGTTAAAGGATGTCACGAATCCCGAAAAGCTTTCTTACGCACAAAAATATACCGAAAATTATTACAAAGGCCTGGATAACTGGGAAGGCATTTACGTGGGCGAATGGAATACCCACTGTATTGTACACTCCAATCCCAGTGTCGTAGGTGTAACCTTACGCGAGGGAGACTCCCTGAAGGCGCTGCAGGATGCTATGACAAACGGCTTATACGATGCCGGTATCATCGTGTCTCCGGCCTCCGGTAAGCTGATCCTGTCTATGTACTGTCCGGTATATGACGAAGACGGGACAACCATTCTCGGATACGCAGGTGGCGGCCCCTTTGTAGAAAATCTGGAGGGAATTTTAGGTAAACTTCGAAAAGAAAATGATACCGCCGGTTATTATATGATCAACGTACAGACCGGTAATTACATTTTTGCCGACGACGAATCGCTGATTGCAACACCAATTGAAGATCAAATGCTGCTGGATATCGTTGATCAGATTAACAGTGGTAAAACAACCGGTGAAGTGAAATATAACGGAGAGAAGGGAAAGCAGATTGCGACTTTCCAATATATCGACGAGCATGGATGGGCCGTTGTCTCCTTTGACAGTGAAAAGAACATTTACGGCACTGCCAATAAAAACATGCTGGTTTTAGCAGAAATCTGTATTAGCTTTGTACTGATGATCAGTTTGCTGGCATTCATCATGATATTTTTCAGCATGAAACCATTACGGGACATCGAAAAAGCAATCATGGATCTCAGCAGTCTGAAACTTCAGAAAAACAGGAAGCTGACTCCCTGGATCGGATCCAAAAGTGAAGTGGGAAAAATCGCGACAGCACTTGATTCCTTATATGATACAATGGGTGAAATTGTAACTACACTCTCGGATTGTTCCAATTCCCTGAATGACACAGCAGCTGCCATGCAGAGTTCTTCCAATGTATTGGTTTCCTGCATTTCCGATAATTCCAGAGCAACAACTACTTTTGCAGAACGAGCGGAAGAAATTGACTGCACGGTTGGCAATGTCGATCGGGAAATCAGCGAAATTGCCAAAGTAGTTTCCGATGTGGAGGAGAGAATTCAGCAGGGAAATATACATAGCAGCCACTTGCTGGACAAGGTAAAACATATGCAGCAGCTGGCAAATGCAACTGTCGAGAACACGAATGTACAGGTAAAAGCCAATCAGGAGGCCATTGAGAATGCAATCGGAGAATTACAGTCCCTCATGCGTATTGACGAGATGGCATCACAGATTTTGGAGATTACGAGTCAGACAAATCTGCTTTCCCTGAACGCTTCCATTGAAGCCGCAAGAGCAGGCGAAGCCGGAAAGGGATTTGCCGTTGTCGCCGGAGAGATCGGAAATCTGGCTGCCAGTTCCTCCCAGACTGCAACACAGATTCAGGAAATCTGCAATGAAACGAAAAATAATATTTCTCACGTACAGACTTGCTTTGATCAGGTAATCCTATTCCTGCAAAAAGATGTACAGGCACAATTTTCAGAGCTGACGAGCGCTACCAAGGACTACTACGACTCAATCCAGGATGTACAGGCAATTATCTCTGACATTGCAGAGGCTTCCGGAATTTTTGCAGACACGGTACAGAAGATACAGTCACAGATCAGAGAGGTTTCCAATGTTCCGGATTCTCAGAACATTAAAAGCCAGGATATCTTAGACAAGGCAAGACAGACGGAAGAAACAGCGGAAGCCATGACTGTCATTGTAAGTAAAAATAAGGAAAACGCAACCGCGATCAGCGGAATTGTGGAACGTTTTTCATAATAATCTCAAAAATGCAAAAGAATCTTACTACCGGAAATATATTTAAAACAATTATATCCTTTTGTCTGCCATTCCTGCTGTCCTACTTTCTGCAGACACTGTACGGTATGGCAGACTTGTTTATCATCGGCCAGTTTAACGGCGTTGAGAGCACGACAGCCGTTTCCATTGGCAGTCAGGTGATGCACATGATCACGGTCATGATCGTCGGTCTCGCCATGGGGACCACCGTCATGATCGGTCAGGCCATTGGTGCCGAAAAAAAAGAGGACGTTACCGCTGCCATCAGCAACACGGTCGTCCTGTTTTTTGTGCTTTCCATTGCAGCTACAGTCCTCTTACTTTGTCTGGTACGGCCGATTACCGCCGTAATGTCTACCCCGAAGGAGGCTGTACAAGGGACCATTTCTTACCTGACCATATGCTTTATGGGGATTCCTTTCATTACAGCCTATAACGTCATCAGCTCCATCTTCCGCGGCATGGGGGATTCCAGGAGCCCCATGTACTTTATTGCGGTTGCCTGCGCTGTGAATATCGGCCTTGACTTCTTGCTCATTGGCGGCTTTCACATGGGCGCTGCCGGCGCTGCTTTGGGCACTACTCTGTCCCAGACCTTCAGCGTTTTTGTATCCCTTGCCTTCATTGCGAAGAACAAAAGCGGAATCGCCCTGAACAGAAAGAATTTTCACCTGAACCGGAAGATCATGGGCTCTATCTTAAAGATTGGTTTTCCTGTAGCTGTCCAGGACGGCTTTATTCAGATTGCCTTTCTGGTCATTACCGTTATCGCAAACCGCCGCGGACTGAACGACGCTGCAGCCGTCGGAATTGTGGAAAAAATCATAAGTATTCTGTTCTTGTTAAATTCTACGATGCTGTCCACGGTCTCCGCCCTCTGTGCCCAGAATATCGGCGCCGGGAAGCACGACCGGGCAAAGCAGACACTTAAGTATGCCCTTCTGATTACCACCTTCTTCGGACTTCTTTCTGTCATCGTGATGCAGGTGGCACCGGAACCGTTTATCGGCCTGTTTACGTCGGATGCTAAGGTCATCCGCATGGGCGCTCAGTATATGCACGGGTATGTGTTTGACTGTATTCTGGCGGGGATCCATTTCTGCTTCAGCGGTTACTTCTGCGCCTACGGGAAATCCTGGATCTCTTTTGTCCACAACGTAGCTGCCATCCTGTGTGCCCGGATTCCGCTGGCCTATCTGGCTTCGGTTTATTTCCCGGACACGTTGCTTCCCATGGGACTGGCCACCAGCACCGGCTCCCTGGTGTCCGTAGTGATCTGCATTTTCTTCTTTCTGTGGATGCAAAGACACACCAAAGAGACTAAATAAAAAAATGATTTCATTCTTTTCTTATAGCACTTCTCATGTTATGATGGTAAGAGTATCAAAAACATTTCCATCCTGTGAATAAAGACGGAAAAGAAAGGATTTACTCATGCATAACGAACTGTTTTCCATCGGTCCCGTCACCATTTACGGTTACGGTCTGATGATCGCCATCGGCATATTTGCCGCCTATTTATCAACAGAATATCTGGCAAAAAAAAAGGGACTGGACGCGAATCCGGTCTTTAACATCCTGATCGTGGGGGTGGTCTCCGGGATTCTGGGTGCCAAGCTTCTGTACTATCTCACCGTTCTGGATCAGATCATTGCCAATCCAAAGATGCTTCTGAATTTTGGCGACGGCTTTGTAGTATATGGAGGGATTATTGCAGGAATCGGTGTTTCCGTAATTTATTGCCACAAAAAGAAACTTCCCTTCCTGCGCTATCTGGACTGTGCGGCACCTTCCATTGCACTGGCCCAGGGCTTTGGCCGAATCGGATGCTTCCTGGCCGGCTGTTGCTACGGCGTGAAGATGGATTCTCCTATTTCCATCACCTTTACCCACTCCGATTTCGCACCGAACAACGTACCTCTGTTTCCATCCCAGCTGGTATCCAGTGCCTTTGATTTTCTCAACTTCGCACTGTTATGTGTCCTTTTAAAAAGAAATGATAAACCCGGAAGAATCGGTGCTTTTTACCTGATCTTCTACAGCATCGGGCGGTTTATCATTGAATTCTTCCGGGGAGACCTGGAGCGGGGCTCTGTCGGATCATTGTCCACCTCACAGTTCATCTCCATCTTTGTGATGATCGCAGGTATTGCCATGGTGGTTTTGTTAAACCGGAAGAAATCGACTGACAACCACCAGTAACATTTTCTACATGAAACCATTCTGTTTGAATTGGATGCAGATTATCCTTTTTTGGTATATGTTTTATCATTTATGGGCGGTAGGAAAGAACTTATTCCTATGCACCCATTATCTTTGTATATTTTACGAAAAAATGGGCGCATGGAAAGGAAATCCCTTCCAGCGCCCAAATTAGGACATATTTTGCTCATCTTATTCTATTGGCGTGGGCGCATGGACAAAAAATTGTTCCAACAGCCCATAAGCGCAATCTATGGATCCTCATTCTAAATCAATCCTCATTCTAAATCATTAGATATTTAATAAATCGCTGTATACTTTCAGCGCCCCATCGGTCTCATGGGCAAGTACACGCTTCGCCAGAACCTTACCAAGCTGAACCCCTTCCTGATCGAAGCTGTTGACATTCCATACAAAGCCCTGGAACATTACCTTATTCTCAAAGTGCGCAAGCAGCGCTCCCAGGGTCTGCGGATTCAACTGATCCCCGATGATAATGCTGGAAGGACGTCCACCCTCAAAATTCTTATTGCGGTTCTCATCCTCCTTGCCACATGCAAAAGCAACGATCTGGGCAGCTACGTTTGCACAGAGCTTCTGCTGACTGGTGCTGTCCTGAATTACCACATCTCTTCCCATCTGGTTGTTCCGAAATCCTACAAACTGCAGCGGAATAATATCGGTTCCCTGATGCAGCAACTGGTAGAAGGAATGCTGTCCGTTGGTTCCTGGCTCACCAAAGATCACAGGCCCGGTCGGGTAGCTGACCGGCTCACCAAAGCGGTTCACGGACTTACCATTGGATTCCATATCAAGCTGCTGCAAATGTGCCGGAAAACGGCTCAGCGCCTGAGAATACGGAAGAATCGCTGTAGTGTCATATCCGAGAACATTTCTCTCATAAACACCGATCAGGGCATCCAGCATAGCCGGATTCTTAAGCAGATCCTTATTCCTGGCAAGGGCATCCTCTGCGGCTGCTCCCTCTAAGAATTTTGCAAATACCTCCGGTCCAAAGGCCAGAGACAATACTGCACCACCCACTGCGGAGGTAGAAGAATAGCGGCCACCGATATAATCATCCATAAAGAAGGCTGCCAGATAATCATCGCTCTTCGCCAGCGGAGATGTCTCGCTGGTCACTGCAATCATATGCTTTGCCGGGTCCAAACCGGCATTCTTTAACGCATCCTTTACAAAAGACTCATTGGTCAAAGTCTCCAGTGTGGTACCGGACTTGGAAACCAGAATAAACAGAGAATGTGCCACATCAATCGTATTGAGCACTGCGGAAGCATCATCCGGATCTACATTGCTGATAAATTTCGCTTCCATCTTAAAGGTATTATTTACCTTTGCCCAATTCTCAAGGGCAAGATACATGGCACGGGGGCCCAGATCACTTCCGCCAATTCCAATCTGGACAACCGTCGTAAACTTCTCACCGGCCTCATTGGCAATCGATCCGTCATGTACCTTATCTGCAAAATCTGCAATCCGATTCTGCTGTTCTACATAAAAGGCACGCTTGTCAACTCCGTCTGCCTCAACCGGAGACCCTAACTGTCCCCTTGTCATATGGTGAAGCACCATTCGCTTCTCACCGGTGTTAATCACTTCGCCATTATAAAGCGCCTCGAATTTCTCTGTAAGCTGAGTCTCCTCTGCAAGCTTGGAGAGAGCCGCAAGCACCTTATCATCCACCTGCTTCGCCGCAAAATTGTAGGCAAGACCCTCTGCCATGGGAACGCTGTAATTCTTTACGCGCTCTGCCCCGCTTTCTCCTGACATAACCTCTTTCAGATTGACAGGCTCCACTTTGGTCAGTTCCTGATACGCATCCACCGTATCCAAATTCTTCCAGGTAATCATCATCGATTCCTCCATCATATTATTAATGTTTAATACCCAATTTATTCCTTTAGCTGATTATACTCTGATTTTTCAGTGAATTCAAGTCTCATTCCGCCTGTCAGGCGATTTCTATTTCCCGAATCTGCTCCATGGAAATAGCTACGCCGTTATCCATAATCAGGAAATGATTGGTTTCATCTACCCTTTTTACCACCCCGATATCGGTCAGATAAGTGCCTCCGCTTTTTCTTTCATCCGGTTTAAAATAAGTAACTGAAACTGTGATGTGCTCACCCACATGGGCAGAAAGATATTGAAGCTGCTCATTGATCTGTGCAACAGCCGTTTCGTCCAGAATCATTTCCTCTTCCGTCAGCCGCCCGGTCTCCTCAATGGCATCCTCATAGCCGTTAAGTGCTGCAAAAGGGGCAAACTGTGCCGCCCGGTCATGAAGCGACATATGCTTTCTTTTGGTCGACTGGTGATGGGGAAGGTACAACATATCCTCATAGCTCATGCCTTGTGTCCTCCGATCTGCTGATTTCGTTCTCTGGTCATGGCATCCTCCTCCAGATTCATACCCTTTAGCACCGCATTTTTCCCATATTTTTTCTGAAGGTTGACCACCGCCTGCTGCAGCCTGTGTTCCTTTTCCATTTCCAGATTCGCCTGCCTGCGCTGCTCTTCCCGTCCGGCATAATCCGTAAAAAGATCCAGCTGTTCATAGGTATCTTCTTCTTTTATTTCATCCTCCCGCACGACATGATTTGCGCAGATGTTGATCCGGCGTACCAGAAGCTCCTGATTCACAATCCGGTCAAACAAGCCCTCCACAGCCTCCCTGATCTGCCGGCTCGAGGATGTCTGCCGCGACAGATTCACGGTTCCATGCGCGTGCTTGGGAACCCTCCTGCCGTAATGGTCTGTGGTAATTTCCCCATGGTATCTGCTTTTAATGGCCGGGTCCTTGAGGCTTTCCACATCATAGCCAACGGTCAGGACCATTTGATCCGTGACCAGCTTCTTGTCCACCAGTTCCAGAGCCAGAAGCTCTGCCATCTCCTTTGTGATGAGCTTTGCCTTTTCCGCCGAATAGGGATGTTTCAGTACCTGTCCGGAACCCAGACTGCTGTTTTCCGGTGTATAGGCCTTGATCTCGGGAATCGTCGTGGGTTCCCAGCCCCAGGCATGATCAATCAGAAGCTCTGCATTGATACCAAACAGATCATATAGCAGATCCTCATTATAATATTCGTTCTCTTTTCCCAAAGAACACCGCGCCACATCTCCCATGGTATGCAGGCCGACGGAGGACAGCTTTTTCTCGTAGCCTTTTCCCACCCGCCAGAAATCGGTAATCGGGGTGTGGTTCCACAGCAGCCTGCGGTAGGTAATCTCGTCCAATTCAGCAATACGGACGCCGTTCTCATCCGCCGGAATTTTCTTAGCCACAATATCCATGGCAATTTTACAGAGGTACAGGTTCGTTCCGATCCCCGCAGTGGCTGTAATCCCTGTGGTTTCCAGCACATCCCTGATCATCGTCATAGCAAGCTCCCTGGCATTCATCTGATACAGGTCCAGATAGCTGGTCACATCCATAAACACTTCGTCAATGGAATAGACATGGATATCCTCAGGAGCCACATATTTTAAATAAATATTATAGATCTTCGTGCTGTATGACATATAATATGCCATCCGCGGCGGCGCCACCATATAGGCCAGCTCAAGCTGTGGATTCGCCGAAAGTTCCTCAAAGTTACAGGAAACCCCGGTAAAGGCCTGTCCCGGTGCCCTTCGTTTTCTTTCACAGTTAACCTCTCTCACCCGCTGAACCACCTCAAACAACCTCGGCCGCCCCGGTATTCCATAGCTTTTCAGGGCAGGCGTCACCGCGAGACAGATGGTTTTCTCCGTACGGCTGGCATCCGCCACCACCAGATTGGTTGTCAGCGGATCCAGGCCGCGTTCCACACATTCCACGGAGGCAAAAAATGACTTCAGATCTATAGCAATATATGTTTTTTCCGGCATTTGATTCCTCCTGTTTCCTAATACATTGAAACAAATCATGCTATAACCCAATCATACTCTTTCTATCCCCCAAGTGCAATCGGGACATACTGCAGGTAGCATATTCTGACGGCATATGCTATGATGAATTTCAGAATCAAAACACAGTCCTCGTTATATTAGAAAGGATACCCGGATTTATGGAGAAAAACACCGATTTGAAAATAGAGCGGATTCCATACGAACACTACATCGACTATTCCCGGCTCTCGGATCATGTGCACAGTCTCATGGAGCACAAAGAGCGCTATGTTCCCTGCACCGGAGACTGGTTTGATGAGCTGACAGAAGAAAATTCCATCCTGATGGGCATTTATGATAACCAAAAACTGATTGCAGGCTTTCTGGCTTTGGTTCCCTCAGATGAGGAAAACTATGCCAATTATCTGGACAGCCATATCGATCTTGATACAGTGATCCACATGGAAACGGCAGCAGTCCACGAAAATTACAGAGGACAACACCTGCAGGAACAGCTGATGCTCGCGATTGAGCCTCTGATTTTCGCAAAATATCCAAAAAGGGTGAACGCGCTTTGTACGGTTCACCCTGAAAATTCCGCTTCCCTACGAAATGTGGAACATGCCGGCTATCAAAACATCGCCTTTGTTCCCAATATGTATGACAACGAGCGGTATATCTATTACAAACGCCTTCCCTATCGCAAATTGCCTGATTGATGATTCTTTCCGTCATTTCATTTCCGTCATTTTTCATAGAAATAATTTCTATTTTTATGCACTTATGGTAAAATTACACAATATATACTTAATTAGTAGTAGTGTTTGGAACATGGTCTGAAGCTGATCTGCGATGACGAGCAGCTGTATGTGCCATGGAGTGAGCAATTCCCAATCCCACATTGGAGAATCCCATACCGGCAATGTACTGACCTAACGCCATGCCCTCACGTCCCTCCTTCTCATTTGCAACAGCTGCGCGAAGAGACTTGGAGATCAACTCAATGGCCTTAAGATGGAACATATCTGTCATTTCCCAGGCACCCTTGGTGGTGTAACCTTCAATCGCATGGGTCAGTGCATCCATTCCGGTAGAAGCTGTCAGCCCTTTGGGCATGGAAGACATCATCTCCGGATCCACAATTGCAATGATCGGTACGCAGGGCTTCTTTGTGGGAGCTACGCCTTCAAGACTTCTCACATCTTCAAACTCCGGATTGGCAATGATGATACCGATAGCTTTGGAAGTATCCATGGAGGAACCGCCGCCGATGGCAATCAGATAATCCGCACCGGACTCCTTAAAAGCCGCAAGCGATATTGCCTTTCTCCGGCTTCAAAAATTTTCAAAAGGAACATCCCCAAAATCAAGCCATTGACATACATTTAGAAAAAGGATAAACTATACGCAGAAATCGGAAAGATTCTGGAATCCGCGAGAAGATAAGGAAATCTGGAATGAAAAAAGCAATTTTAGCAGTATCCTTTGGAACTTCCTACCCCGACACGATGCTGAAAACGAGTGTGTCTATCCGCACTTTGCGGATTTAAAGGAGCCCTCGGGGTATTTTTCACTGGTCATCGTTAAAGAACCCCCTTACCAGTCTTCTAAATAGTAACTTTTATTTTAACCTGTTTAATATACCGTCTATGTCAATTCCCGGATGTGTCAGATACATTCTGCTGATTTCCTGAACAAATTCCACATCAAGCTGATACTTTCCCGCCAGCTGTTCGGAAGACAACCCTTTTTGAATTCCCTTAATGACCTTTTTTACTATTTCCGCTCGGCCTCTTTCCTGTGGCAGCTTTACTGCCTTCTCAGGATGGGGAATGTCAATTCTCTGGATCTCATAGGTACACCCACCCTGTGCATTCTCCTTAAGTTCCATCACTGCCATGGTGATTTCCTGGTTGAATCTTCTCGGTCCACAGCTGCCGGGATTCAACCAGCGCACGCCTTTTTCCAGCTGATCGGCATACTTGTGGGAATGTCCGTACACGACAAGATCCACATCCGATAAATCATCCGGTAAATCCTTTTTCTTGTGGCACATCAGAATATGGAATCCTTCGCACACAATACTCTGCAGATATGGAATATCCTCGGCCCATTCCTTGTCATTGTTTCCGCGAACCACCCGAACAGGTGCAATCTGCTCCAGCTTATCCAGAATCTCCTGCCTGTTGATGTCGCCGGCATGAAGAATGAGGCGGCAGCCTTTTAATTGTTCGATGACCTCCGGGCGCAGAAGCCCGTGCGTATCTGATATGATTCCGATCTTCACGGTTGTATGTCCTCCCTATGATTCCTTACATACGTCTACCCATTCGACATTTCCGCAGGCATCTTCCAATTCCGCAATCGTTAATTTTACAGCGCTGTGGTCGTTTCCTGCTGCCGGATATACTACCTCAAACTTTTTCAGGCTCTCATCAAGATATATCGGGATATCTTCCCTGATTCCAAACGGGCACACCCCGCCCGGTGCGTGTCCTATGTATTGTTCCACCTCATCGAAGGGTATCATTTTCGCTTTTGTGTGAAATGTGTCCTTGTATTTTCGATTGTCAATTCGTGCGGTTCCCTCCGTAACGATCAGTATTGGCAGATCATTCAGTAAAAAAGACATTGTTTTCGCAATCATTCCTTCCTCTACTCCCAATGCTTCCGCAGCCATGGAAACGGTGGCGCTTGACTGCTCAAGTTCTATGATATGATCCTCATAGCCTTTCTCTTTCAGGTATATCTTTGCTTTTTCCAGTGACATTGTATTTTTCCTCCCTTACGAACTTACATCCCGAACCTCACGCAATTCCAGAACACCTTCTCATACTGAATCCACCCCAGAATCGATACCGTATTATCCTGAATCATATCCATCCAGGATGGTTGAAAATAGATCTGCTTTTTAAGCTTACTGCTCTCTCAAGTCCATCCCTGACCTGCCAATCCGCCTGCATCCCACTAAGATGAGTATGAAACTCTCGAACAGAATACCAGGCATTGCAAATCATCTCATCAATCACTTCATCAAAGGTTGTCTCTTTCACATCCTCAGAAATGAGCTGTACGATTGCCTCCAGCCAATAGAACTTGTAACAATAAGAAGGATCCTTCATCATCTGCGAAAATCCCTCAATATCCAGCGTATTATAATATTTTTCATCAACTCTCAGAATGTATCCGTTTTCCGAAGGACTAAATTCAGCCATTTCTCCTCACCTCTGTCCGGTCTGACATCTCCCGTGATCCAGCATTCCTCAATCGTAACACCATCTAGTCCCTTACAATATACCTCAAAGGACTCCGGCGTAAAATCCGTAAAAAATCTTCCGTTTCGCTCGCCTTCAAAATCTCCGTATTTAAAGGATGTATATATGATACCACTCTTTTTCAAGGCGGTCAGCATCTTTTCCAGAACCGGTTTCAGTTCCTGCTTCGATAAGTGCAGAATCGAGGTTTACATGCCTTTGTTTTTATATTTATTCAAAACAATTTTCAACTTAAATTCTCTTGTAATAAACAGGGAATTACCATCTGCATTCTAAGTCCCCTATCATCTGTCGAGACATTCTCCGGTATGACTTCCGCTTTTCCTTGTACATCCAGATTAGCCGTGACAGCAAGACATATCGCATCCAAAATATCGTCCGGATTGCATCTCATTGATTTTGCAGATGATAGGATAAACTCCTCTGTCAAATGTGGGAAATATGCTGATAGCACATTCACCCTCTCAATCATCCCCTCCTGATTTGACTTATTAGACATAACTACTTTCCCGTTTAAGCGGGCAAAGCCCACTTCGGGATGACTCTCCTTAATTACGTTTTTGTATGTAGGATGTTCTGATAAGAATTCGTCCACTTCTCTCATTTTAGGTATGATGGCTATTGTCTGTGCAGATAAACCAAGCCCCAAAGCTTCTTGGTTGGCCTCTCTTTGTTTTTCCTTTGAAGTCTCGTATACAGCTTGTCTGGCAGGGACTGCAAATATTGTAGAGGTTCTGGGCGCTATGATTCTCCTTGCCGCAAAATCCGGCCTTTTCTCGTATTGCTGTACATTACTCGGAAGTCCTATCACCATATCCACAAGCATGTTATCAAAATTCACATAATTACTCACCAGATCAGCAAAACTGCTATACTTTTTTACAGACAATTCCCCATCTTTGATTGCCGCGGCGATCCATCCACCCTTACATCCATCCACACCGACATATAATCTCTCTGTCTTTAACAAATAATTCTTCTTTGTATCAGTCAGATCATACATCTTTGCGACCTCAACAATATGGGCAATATTCTTATCTCCGGCATATTTACATGAATCTGTAAAGTTTTCGTTGCCATCCATCCATTCCAAAGCATTGACTTCTTCAACCAGATTTACATCTTGCCTTAACATACCAACATATATTTCAAGAACGAACTTCTGTTGATAATATGTCATATCCATCAGCCGGTGCAGTTCAATATCCTGTTTTGTAATTCCTGTCTCCTCATACAATTCTCTATATGCGGCATCTTTACTGGATTCCCCCTTTTCCAGCTTACCGCCCACAAAATTGTATAAGCCCTTATAAGGATCTTTGGCTCTCTTACAAAATAAAAGCTTGTCTTTATTTTTATTGAATATGACGATACAATTACAGTGCCTAAATTCCATTTTTATGACTTCGCCCTTTGATTAATTAATTTTTATATCCTATGCTGTAACAACAAGATTTCCTGTATTTTCATCAATACTATTTGAAAAAAGGTAGCAACTTACAAGGTTCTCAAACCATCAAGAGTAAATAAGTCCTTCTGATTCCGTGAATTTATTTATCCAACAACCAATCCGCAATATCAATAACCTTGATTCCCTCATACTGGTATTCATCATGCCTGGTTCTGGCTATCACATACTTAGGGTATGCATCTTTAATCTGCAAAAGTGGAGCTACCTCTCTTTCAAAGGTCTTCTCTTCACTGATATTATCAGATACCTGAATATAGATTTTCTCACTCCGTTTCACTGCGACAAAATCTATTTCCTTTTTCCGTATGTCTCGCACTATCAGCGTATCAAACACATCAGCTATATAATCATACTTTGCTTCCTGATCTTTATAAAGATAGGAACCAGACATTCCACCCTCCAGCACATACTTATCCAAAGCGTCGTAGCGGTCTTTCAAGCCAAAGTACTCCATATACTCACTAAAGGAAAACGGATATACTTTGATTTCAAAAGTACGCCCTGTAAATAACGTAGCCAAATCCGAACTTAATAAAAAAGCATTTGAACCGGTAATATATATATCATACTTCTCGCTGGCATGAAGTCCATTGACTGCTTTCTCAAAATCTTCGCACATTTGCACTTCGTCAATAAAGACAAAATTCTCTTTACCAGCAACATAATGTGCGTTTACATAATCGTATAATGCGCGATAAGTCAGTAAATCATCAAAATCCGGCAGGTTAAAATTTATCTGTATGATATTGCAATCCGGGTTCTCCGATTCAATATATGCTCTAAATGCTTCTAGCAGCTTTGACTTTCCGCTTCTTCTTACACCGGTAATGACCTTGATAACTGTAAGAAGAAAAAGTTCAAATCATACGTATCATCAAAAAGATCCATTATTGCCTTACTGGTATTCGCAAAGTCAACCAGGATATATGATTTAAACTCCTTCTTGGCAAATTCCTCTGCAATGGTTGACTTTCCAACTCGCCTTGCACCTTTTATAAGAAGGGCATATTTATCGCTGCGATTCTTTTTCCACTCAAGTATCTCATCGTATATTTTTCTCTTAAAAACTGGTTTTTCCATTTATAATACCACCTTTCTACTGCTTCCACATTTACATCCGCTCCCTTGATTGTTGCATCAATATCCA
>CAMFDG010000034.1 GCA_945949045.1 uncultured Lachnospiraceae bacterium | reverse complement strand
CGATCGCTGTCTTTTTAGGAGAAGGTATTTTTACTATGGGGTATAGCAAAAACTTTATATAATGTATTGGGGGGTTTTTACGGTTATTATAATACCACGCCCCGGCCAATAAGTGTGAACAAATCGCGCAAAAAAAAGCAGCTATTTATATACATATTGTACAGTGCCAAAGTCCGGCATTACGCACATCTGCCCAAATTCTGCACAATCGTTCCCCCTTTTCCAAGCAGTTCTTGTTTACCCGCATTTTCTCAATGCAAAAGCCAGAGCCCTTTGACGCGCACATCATTGTATGCAAAAAAAAAGACAGCTGCGATCGCTGTCTTTTTAGGAGAAGGTATTTTTACTATGGGGTATAGCAAAAACTTTATATAATGTATTGGGGGTTTTTACAGTTATTATAATACCATGCCCGCAAGGAAAAGTGTGCACAAACTTCACAAAAGTTTGTGTTTGTTTTTGTGAAGTTTGCACAGTTTCTTTACGTAAACAGTGCCTCAAACTCTTCCCTGGTAATCTTTTCCTTTTCCAGAAGGAGCTGTGCACAGCGGTCTAACACGTCCCGGTTCTCCGCAATAATCCTTTTGGCCTGCTCGTAGGCTTCATCGATGATCTTCTTCACCTCCGCATCGATTGCCGAGGCAATCCCCTCGCTGTAATTATGGGCATGGGCAAGATCTCGTCCGATAAAGACCTCGTCATCATCGTCCTTGTAACAGATCAGGCCGATATTTTCAGACATTCCGTAGCGGGTCACCATATCCCTGGCCGTCTGGGTCGCCTGTTTGATATCCTGGGAGGCACCGGTGGTGATATCATCGAAAACCAGTTCCTCCGCCACGCGGCCGCCCAGATCCACAATGATCTCCTGCTTCATGCGTCCCTTTGAGTTGAACATTTCATCCCGCTCCGGCAGCGGCATCGTATATCCGGCAGCACCTGCTCCCGTAGGTATAATAGAGATGGTATGCACCGGTCCCACATCCGGAAGCACATGGAACAAAATCGCATGGCCGGATTCGTGATAAGCGGTGATCTTCTTTTCCTTCTCGGAGATCACACGGCTCTTTTTCTCCGCACCGATTCCCACCTTGACAAAGGATTTCTCTATATCCGCCTGTACCACATAGGCACGGCCCTCTCTGGCCGCAAGAATTGCCGCTTCATTCAGCAGATTCTCCAGATCTGCACCTGTAAAGCCCGCCGTTGTCTGGGCCACACGCTTTAAGTCCACGTCATCCCCAAGGGGCTTGTTTTTGGCATGGACAGCAAGAATCTCCTCTCTTCCTGCCACATCCGGCCTTCCCACAACAATCTTCCGATCAAAACGACCCGGACGCATAATAGCGGGATCCAGAATATCCACACGATTCGTTGCCGCCATGACAATGATTCCCTCGTTGACGCCAAAGCCGTCCATCTCTACCAGCATCTGGTTTAAGGTCTGCTCTCTCTCATCATGACCGCCGCCCATACCGGTACCTCTTCTTCTTGCCACCGCATCAATTTCATCGATAAAGACAATACATGGAGCATTCTTCTTGGCATCCTCAAACAGATCACGGACACGGGACGCACCAACACCCACGAACATCTCTACAAAGTCCGAACCGGAGATGGAAAAGAACGGAACCCCTGCCTCTCCTGCAACAGCTTTGGCCAGCAACGTTTTACCGGTTCCCGGCGGTCCCACCAGAAGCACTCCCTTGGGAATACGGGCGCCGAGACTGGTATATTTCTTCGGATCCCGAAGGAAATCCACCAGTTCTTCCAAGTCCTCTTTTTCTTCTCTGAGTCCCGCCACATCCGCGAAGGTCATTTTGTTGTCCTCCTCCGTGGACAGCTTGGCCCTGCTTTTACCAAAATTCATCATCTTGCCACCGCCATTGTTGGCCGCAGCATTGTTATTCAGAATCATAAACAGGATAAAAATTGCACCAAATATCAAAAGATAAGGCAGAAGAGTCATGATCCAGCTCTCCTCCGGCACATCCTCCAGAAAATAGGAATCAAAGGCCTCGTCTTCCATGAGCTTCTGCATCTCATTCACATCCGACGCATAGAGCACAGTCTGGGAACCATCCTTCAAACGAATGCGAAGGCTGCCGGTGGGAATCTCCCGGTTTTGTTCCACCTGTACTGATGCAACCTTTTCGTTCTGCAGGTCCTTTTGAAAATCAGCCTTGGTATAGCTGCTGGTAGCTGTATTCCCGCTGACCCAGTACCAGATAAAAATCACAAGCAGGATCAGTATCACATAAATACCAAATCCATGAAATCCGCTTCTATTTTTTGTATTCACAGTGTTTCTCCTTTTCTAATCTGCATCTTCCACAAATCCGATATACGGAAGATTGCGATATCTCTGGTCATAATCCAGACCAAAACCCACGACAAATTTGTCCGGGATGACAAAGCCGGTATAATCTACCTGAAGGTCATCTACCGTACGCCTCTCCGGCTTATCTAACAGCGTACAAATCGTCAGCGTCTTTGGATTTCTGCTCTCAAACAGTTTGGAAAGGCGGCTTAAGGTGTTACCGGAATCCACAATATCCTCTACGATGATCACATTCTCTCCCTCAATGGAATGCTCCAGATCCTTTTTGATATTCACCACACCGGAAGATTTGGTCTGCGCTCCGTAGCTGGACACACACATAAAGTCAATCGTCATGGGCAGAGCAATCCGCTTTGCCAGCTCCGTGGTAAAAAATACAGAGCCCTTCAAAATGCAGACTAGATACACTGACTCTCCTGCGAAGCGCTCCGTGATCTGTGCACCAATCTCTGCAATTCTGCGATTTAACTGCTCCTCCGTAAGATAAACTGATATCTCATGCTTTTTCCTGTAATCCATCTGCTGTACCTCCCTCTGCCGTGATCTCCAGAATCCGTTTTGTGGTTTCATCTACCATCGCCATTTTTCCCATCCGGCCACCCACGATCCAGAGGATCTGTGATTCCTGTGCTATCAGAAGGCATTTGTCCCGTCGATGGGCAGGAATTTTTTCTGTGATAAAATAGTCCGACAGCTTTTTGCGATGTCCGCTTCCGTCCAGGATAAAATAGTCCTTCGGTCTGCGGCTTCGAATAGAAAAACCATTCTTTATCTTATCATAATCCATCCATTTCGTATACATTTTTCGAGGAATTTCCCCTATTTTTCCAATCCATGGAAAAACGCGCAGCTGAAACCGCATATCCCCGACCGCAATTGTCAGAGAACCACCCTTTTCCTCCTGTGCCAGGTTCTCAAGCATTTCCCCGGTAATCTCGCAGGATCCGTGGAAAGCTTCTACCCTTTCGTTCTTCGAAATAAGTATTTCCCCATAGGAGCGCCGGGCCTGGATTTCCCCGGGCAAAGCGGTTTTCCGGCCCGTCTGCATATGCATAAGGGCATCTACAGCCTGAAGATGTGTCCGCGCAAGGTCCTTCCGGGTCCCTGACGCCATGGCACAGGCCCGCTGGATCAGCCTCATACGCACAGCCTCCGGAAGTCTTACCAGTTCGTCCGCATCCAGAGCCACCTGTTGTTCGCTTCGGTGTATCACAGCGGGCTGTGCCCGATCTGCCATCTCGTCCAGCGCCGCTCTCAGTTTCCCCAGATCCTCTGCCACCCGGTTCATGTGAAGAACTGCCTGGGGATTGATCTTCACCAGTTCCGGAAGGACCTCCAGGCGGATACGGTTTCGGCTGAAAGAAACATCTCCGTTGGTTTGGTCTATGCAGAAGGTCTGTCCCCTGCTTTCCAGAAAAAGCTCGATTTCCTGTCTGCTGCAGCCTAAAAGCGGCCGGATATAGCATACGCCCTTTTCATCCGTCCTGCAGGGCCGGATTCCGCACAGGCCGTCAATGCCGCTGCCCCGCACCATCTGAAAAAGCATCGTTTCCGCATTGTCCTCCATATGATGGGCCAGAGCCACTCTTGTGGATTCCCCGCCGGAAGCACAGTCCGAGAATGCCTGATACCTGAGCAGTCTCGCCGCCTCCTCCAGGCCCAGATGCTTCTGCCTTGCATAGGACGGTGCATCCACAAAGATCTGCTCAAGAGGAAGCGAAAGCTCCCCACACAGCTTCCTGACAAAGTCCGCATCCTTCCTGCTCTCCTCCCCCCGGATTCCATGCTCTACGTGAACCACCTTAAGTTCAAAGGGAAATTCCCGTGCCAGCTCAGAAAGAATCAAAAGCATGCAGACAGAATCTGGCCCTCCGGACACTCCCGCATACACTACAGCGCCGGGCGGCACCATGTTCCATTGTTTCATATAGGTCTTCACCTGTTCAATCATTACTTTTCCCATATTCCGGCAGCAATCACCGTCATATCATCGAGGGCGTGCCCGCCCGTAAAAAGCATCACGTGTTCCATCAGCTTTTCCGCCAGGACACTGGGATTATCCGTCTCGATCATGCCGATCATTTCCGAAATTTTCTCCTCCGGATTTTTCACATGTAAGTATTCTAACACACCATCCGTCACCATGACAAGGAAATCCCCGTTCACCAGCTTCGCATGGGCCGCCCCCTGTGCCGCCGAGGCCTCCACCCCTGCTGGAAGCGTACCTCCCGGAATACAGCAGACCTCAGATCCATGCCGGATAAAGGAGGCTGCCGCTCCGATCTTTGTCAGTTCCAGTTCCCCGGTATAGAGGTCAATGGATGCAAAATCAAGCGTGGAAAAGGAATCGTCCTCCCCTTTAAGCACCATGGCCGAATTCATCAGCCGGATTGCTGTATCCACCGGAAATCCAGCCGTCATAAACTTCTCCATCAGATCTACCACCATATCGCTTTCCCTGCCGGCCGCCGGCCCGCTGCCCATCCCATCCGACAGACAGATAAAATACCTTCCGTCCTCCAGGAAAAACATGGAGGCGTTATCTCCACTGATGGCAGAACCCTCCTGTTTTTCAAAGGCAGTCCCCGTCAGAATATCATAGCAGGTATCCTCATAGGCAGCCAGCGATACCGGATCCTGCGTAAGGATCGTTCTCGCATCCTGCTGCAATCGGAGGGCAAGTCCTGTAGCCCTCTCCAGCGCCAGCCGGTAATTTCTGGAAGGAATTCCGCCTCCCCATTTGCTTCTTACCATCGCGTGGATACTGCGCCGTCCCTTCTCATCCTCAAAAATATGAACGTTTTCCGCAACCAGGCCCTTTTCCTGCACCTCAAACCCGATTCTCATAAGCAGCAGACGGGACTCTTTGTCCAAACTCCGGTTTCCCCGATCCCAGTCCTGCAGGGCATCTGCCATGGCATCCAGCTGGCTGGCGATTACAAGACGGTTTTCCTGAAGTCTTTTGTACCATGCCTCGTTGAGTTCCATGCGGGAAAAGGCCCAAATGGCCTCCTCCACCATTCCCGAATACCTGGGGCAGTCCTCCATATATTTCTCCTTAAGGATTTCCTCCTTGGGACTGTGGGCAATGACCGCCATCAGCATTCTGTGTATTTTTACGGAAAGGGTACCTCCCTTTTCCTGCCAGCAGACTTCACAGCCCTCACAGGAGGCACAGAGTTTCCCCGTAATCTCTCTCTCCAACACAGCCACGCTTTCATCCCCGGAAAAGGACTGCCTTCTTCCCGAAACAGCAAAAGCCGCAGACAGGCCATCCACAGCCTCGGCAAAGGCGCGAAGCTTTCCCTGGGTATCCAAAGCGACCTCCTGTCCCTGAAGTGACGGAGTCAGCAGCCGGCTTCTTCGCATAAGAATTTTGGACATTTCCATTCCCATCCCGGACAGATAGCGGAACAAAACCGTAAGCCCAAACACGCAGATGCCCTCCGACAGGCCGATGACAGCCTCTCTGTATTCTATGGAAGCAAACAGCAGACCGGAACAATCCATCACTATGGTAATGCCTCCTGCCAGCAGGGCCGCTGTCACACTGCTGCATTTCCGATTGGCCCAGCGATACAAATGAATCGCCATTCCGCTGATCAATATGATAAATCCATACTTGACCGCCGCGCCCACCGGCATAAAATAGCCAATTCCCGCGAACATTCCCAGATACACCAAAAGATTCCTTTTCTTCTCCACCACACAACCGGCATAAAAGGCCGGAACCAGAGGATACACACCCAGCACCTGCAGACCGCTGCAGAAAAATGCAAGGATCCCTGCAAGCAGGCGCATCACAACCTCCCTTTTCCCAAGCCTCTTCATTTTTCTTCTCTTCGCACTCATATTGCTCCTCCAATTCAAATTTTCACCGTGCAATTATACACGCCGCAGGAGTCAATACTTGTCAAATCAAATACAAATTTCAAAAAACTTATCCCTAAAACTTCCCATGAAGGCGGGCTGAAGGGGTTATGAATTGTTACAGGATCATAAAAAAAAGAATCCCCTCTCTGTGAAAGGATTCTTCCTTTATTCTTTCTTTTCTTTAAAAATGATTTCGTTTTTGTAGGTGAGTCCCAGCTTACTCTTTGCTACATCTTCAATATACTGTGAGGAGTTCATATAAGTCTCGAGATCATCAATTTCAGAAGCCCTCTGGGTCTCCTCCTCATATTCCTGCTTTAATTCCTGTTCCCTGGCTGCGTATTCCGCATCCTTTGCCTTGATCCTGCAGATCTGAACTGCCATCACTACCAGGAATGCCAGCACAATGACCGCGATGCTGACTGCACCGGACTTACGTCTTCGCTTTCTTGTTCCGCTCATTCCTTTTCCTCCGTCTTTCGGGGTGTTTTTCTTATCTGTAATTTCATTGTAGCTTTTTTAAAGGCTTTTTTCAATTGCTTTTTTATGGAATGAATAAATTTCGTCAGCCATTTCATAAGATGTCTGCTGATGAGCCGTTCATAGATCCCCGCTCCCGCCACAAGGCCCAGCAAAATAAAGAAGCGGATGATTCCATTATTATCCCGGCACAGCTGAAGAAAAAAGAAGACGGATGCCATAATCCAGTAGATCAGGTCCTCCACGGAAACCCATACGATGCCGTGGGGAAAAATCCTCCGAATCACCCGGAGGAGATCATATACGACAAACATCACAGCTCCCAGAAGCACGGAACGCCCAAACAGGGCAAGCTCCGTCTCCAGCCCCGAAACCGGCTTCATGATGAAAGCAGCTTTCCGAACAGGCTGCCCTTCTTCTTGATTCCCGGAACCTGGGAATAGCTCAGTGCATCCACCTGTCCGTCAATATCCACCTCTCCCTTTTCCAGATCCAGCCGGCTCACATGAAGTTCCTTACCCTTAATCTGAAGCATTCCGCAGTCCGTTTCCATCAGAATCTCATTTAAATCAAAGGAAAGGACATCCCTTACGCCGGTAAAGCTTCCGCCCTTCCGGTCCTTCAGCATTAATTTATGCGTCATTGTTGTCTTTTCATCCATAAATGTGCCCTCCATATCACTACTATATTGGAGGGGCAGCATTTTTATGCTTAATTTTGATCCTCGTTTCAGATGTATTCGAAAAGGTCCTTGGCCTCCTCCTTGCGCACGGTCTCA
The DNA here is from genome assembly GCA_945949045.1 of uncultured Lachnospiraceae bacterium. GTDB lineage: Bacteria > Bacillota > Clostridia > Lachnospirales > Lachnospiraceae > Roseburia. Next base: position 17,666 of record CAMFDG010000034.1, on the reverse strand, counting down.
GCCACATTCAAGACACGAACCTTAACGGACTTCTGCCCGAAAAGAATCTCAATCTCATCCCCGGCTTTCACATTGGCAGATGCCTTAGCCGGTTTTCCTCCGATCAGCACCCGGCCTGCGTCACAGGCCTCGTTCGCCACAGTTCTCCGCTTGATCAGTCTGGATACCTTTAAAAATTTATCAAGTCTCATACTATCCTTCCTATATCCTTCCTATATCCTTAATCCCCTATTCAGAACGCTTTATAAAAAAAGGTGGAGCCCCCGCAGGTGCTCCACCGTATAATTTACCAATAATTAGTTCAGAGAATCCTTTAAAGCCTTACCAGCCTTAAACTTCGGTGCCTTAGAAGCCGGAATTGTAATCTCCTTCTTGGTCTGTGGATTTCTTCCTACTCTTGCTGCTCTCTCAGATACCTCAAAAGTACCAAATCCTACTAACTGGATCTTCTCTCCCTTCTTCAGTTCTTCAGCAACCACATCTGTAAATGCCTTAACTGCTGCCTCTGCATCCTTCTTTGAGATCTCAGCCTTGTCAGCAATAGCTGCAACTAATTCTGCTTTGTTCATGTCCAAATTCCTCCTATGGATTCTATAATTCGATAATTCGAGTTTCCGTCTCAAATTACTTACAAATCTATTTATACTTGTTTTTTGCCCATTTGTCAAGGAAAAAACCGATGTTTAAACCCTTTTTCCCATCTTAAAAACAACCAAAAATATATGCGAAAAATCGTCAATTTGACACAATAGCACTGCTTTCTGTCATGCCGGAAATCAAATCCTTAATGGTTTCCAGTTCCTCCTTTCTCTTTTCGTACTCACTTTTCGTTTCCGTTTCCTTCTTCTGTGACCCGGAGTCTTCCTCATTCCGGGTATCCTTCTGGGTTTCCGAGGAGGTATTTTCCCCGGTATCATCCTCCTTTGCCTCCGAAGAGGTCTCCTCTTTCTGCTCTTCCTCCCCGAGGCTCACCACCAGCGTGGCCTCCTCAGAGTTCACGTACAGATTCCTCCTCCACACATCGTATTCTGAGGTATAGACTGCTACACTGTGCTTTCCATAGGTCAGACTTAAAACAGCCCCCACCGGTTTCTCCTCCCCGTCGATCATGAGGACGGCGTCCTCCTCATCGATCAGGAAACGAATCTTTCCGTATTTCGGACCGGTGCCCTTCAGCTCATTTAAGTCCACTGTCGTAATCTCTCCCCTTTTGATCTTAACGTCTTTGCTGCCACCCCAGCCATTGTTTGCAACCGTCAGGGTATATTTCCCCTCCGGCACCTTCAAAGAAAGCTCCGGTGTAATCTCCGTAAAGATCTTATCCCCCAGCTGGAGAAAGCTTCCCTCAAACAACCCGGTATGCGTAAGCTTCAGGGTGCCCTGCGCCGTGGTGATCCGCACCGACAGGATCTGCTTGTCCACCCCGATGACAGACAACACATCCCCTTGCTCAATATCCTCCATCGACGCCCTTTTCCTCTTGGAAAACACATATACCCGATCGTCATACCGGAATTTTCTGTCTGCAATCTTAAGCATCCCCAGCTGCGGATCAATGGAAAATCTGCTGACATCCTCATACTCCCACACCACATCCGAGGCCTGTACACTGCTGAGAACCCCCTCCGGGGTTACCTCTCCAATGGTGACCGCCAGTCCGGGTTCAAAGCTTGCAGCCGTTGTCCTGCCGCCGTACTTATCATAGAACTTCGTATCCATCCCGTAATAATAACGGTACTCAAGACCGGTGGCATAGCTGTAGAGCATCAAATATTCTTTCTTAGAGCTCATACCCGTGATCAGAAACACGCCCATTTCCTCAATCGGCTCTGCCTCCGTCTGGGAGCTTTGCTCCGTCATCTGTGTCTGTCCTTCGGACAGAGAGTGGTAAAAATAAAGGGTATCGTCCTCTGCTTCCTCCCCGGAGCAGCCGGCAGACAGGGCCGCTACGAGAAGCAGCAAAAGCATATATGTAATTTGGATGATTTTTTTCGTCTTTTTCATATCCTTAGTATACATGATTGTCAGAGAAATGAAAATAGATTTTCAAGGAACCTCTCCCTTGCGGGCTCCACCTCCACCAGCCTGTTGAGCTTTTCAATATCCCGCTGGGACACCCATGCCTTGTGGGAGTTGCCGTAATGGTTTGTAATTTTCCAGAATTTTTCAGGAAACAGCAAGGCCGAATACAATATCTTTTTCTCACTCTCGGAAAGAGGCCTTCTTCTGTCATATGTCTCCAGCAGATAACGCCCAAGGGAGGGATCCCAATTGTTTTTTTCCATCATCTTGCGGATAAAATTGGAAAGATCCCAGATCTGCGGCTGGCAGCACATATTTTCAAAATTGATGATTCGAAAGCCCTCCGGGCTTCTAAGGACATTGTGCTGATTAAAATCCCCATGGCACAGCTCCTGCCTGTGCTTTTGAAAATCAATTTGCGAAAGCATCTCCACCGCCTGCCCCGCCTGCAGGATAAAATGCGGATAAACCTTCTGAAAGCAGCGGTCAAACTCGTTTTTGGATTTCCGCGACTGCACATAATTTTTCATCCGGACCAGTTCCCTGTAGTGCCTTTTACTGCGGCTTTTCGATTCATGAGACTCACTTTGCATAAATTCCGGCAGGCTGTCCCCACAGGAGGACAATGCGCTGTGCAGACCGGCGAGCTCTGCGATGGCTCCGGCCATATCCTGCTGCCGGCCAGTCGAGCACTCGTTTCCCGAAACGAAGTCCTTCAGCCAGTACCGTGTCCCGTTTTCGTCCTCAGCCACTGCCGCCCCATCCTTTGTGAGGCTGATCTGCTCCACACAAAAGCCATGGTCATAAAGCGACTGTAAGACATTCCGTACAAATAAGGCTCTCTCTGCGGAGCCCCGAAAAGGGACTAAAAGCTTCATGCCCTGACTGCTGTCACAAATATAGGTACCTCTTCCCTTTGTGATCTGCCTGATCTCAAGATCATATTGTTCCAATATTGCTTCCGGCTGATTATACACAAAAAATCCCTCCCATATGACTTCGCTGTATTGCTATCATATGAGAGGGAATAACTATTTATTCTTTGTCTGTTCTTTTCTGTCCTGCTGTGCCATGGCTAAAAGCTGCTCTCTTGTATTGAGTTCCGGCGTATCCAGCACTCTTTCAAAAAGTGCGTCCAACACTTCCCCAAGCCGGGGTCCCGGCTCCATTCCGAGAGCAATCAGATCCCTGCCGTTCACCGCCAGATCTTTTTTGGTCACACACTGGTTTTTCTCCAGCACTTCATGATACAAACGCTCAAATTCATCCACGTAATCCAGCTTTTCCCTGCGCTGGTACAGGCTCTGCCCCAGTGTATCTGCGCGTTTTACCGCGAAGAGATCCTCCATGCTGTCTGTACCCACACGGCTGATCACACGCCTCACATTCCGCTGTGAAAGCTTCGGCCGGTCATCATGCCAGCGGATCAGAAGACATACACGGTCTGTGGTATCATTATCAAACTTCAGCCGTCTTAAAATCTTCCGGGCCATGCGCGCCCCCTCTTCCGGGTGCCCCTTAAAATGATTCTGTCCGGCCTCGTCCGTCGTGATACAGACAGGTTTTGCCACATCGTGAAGCAGAACCGCAAGCCTTAATACTTTCCGGGGCTGTATATTCTGCATCGCCACGATCGTATGCTCGCCCACGGTATAACAGTGGTGCTTGTTGTTCTGCCCTGTCTCCATCATCCGGTCAAACTCCGGCAAAAACACTCCGGTAAGCCCCAGCTCATACACGTCCCGCATCACCTGGGGGTTGTCCGAGGTCAGAAGCTTCAGAAGTTCCATCTGGATCCGCTCTGCGCTGACTCTGGCCAGATTCTGTGCCAGATCCGCAATGGCCTGTCTCGTTGCCCCATCAATGGAAAAGCCCAGCTGTGCGCTGAACCGCAGGGCCCGAAGCATCCGAAGGGCATCCTCTCCAAACCGGTCATGGGGCCTGCCCACGCAGCGGATCACGCCCTTCTTCAGGTCCTTTGCCCCCTCGAAGGCATCCACAAGCCCCGCATCCTCATTGTATGCCATGGCATTGATGGTGAAATCTCTTCTCCTTAGATCCTCCAGCAGATTCCCGGTAAAAACAACCTCCTTCGGATGACGCGCATCCTCGTACTCCCCGTCAATCCGATAGGTGGTCACCTCATAGCCCACATGGTCCAGCATAACCGTGACGGTGCCGTGCTGGATTCCGGTATCTATGGTGTGGGAAAACAGCGTCTTTACCGCCTCGGGGCGGGCCGAAGTCGTGATATCCCAATCCTTGGGGGTTCTGCCCAGCAGACAGTCCCTGACACAGCCCCCTACCGCATAGGCATCGTAGCCTTCAGCCTGCAATGTATGAATAATTCGGTTAACCTGTTTGGGAAGTGAAATTTTCATCTTCGGCTTAATACGCCTTTCCCCAATATACTAATTTGTGTGCCGGCTTTCCACAGCAGACACATACGTCTGAAATCTGTTCATGATCATCAAAGGGCATACAGCGGGAGGTCACTGCAAAATCCTCCTTGATCTTGTCCTCGCAGGCCTGATCCCCACACCACATACCGCGGATAAAGCCCGGCTTGTTCTCCGCAATCTCACGAAGTTCCTCGTAATTATGAGCATCCCAGATATGGGCATCCAGGTGTGCCTTGGCCTTTGCAAACATTTCCTTCTGCACGGTTTCCAAAAGTTCCGGAATCCGGCTCTCCAGTTCATCGAGAGACACCTGAATCTTCTCTCTTGTATCTCTTCTTACCACTACACACTGGTTAGCAGCAATGTCCTTCGGTCCCAGCTCCACACGGAGAGGAATTCCTCTCATCTCCTGCTCAGAGAATTTCCATCCCGGTGTCTTGTCAGAATCATCGATCTTAACACGGCAGACCTTGGACAGACGCTCTTTTACCTCACTGGCCTTGTCCAGAACGCCTTCCTTCTGCATCTGGATCGGAATCACCATCACCTGTGTCGGTGCAACCTTCGGTGGCAGCACCAGTCCGTCATTGTCACCGTGAACCATGATGATGGCTCCGATCAGACGGGTGGTCATTCCCCAGGAAGTCTGATATACATACTGAAGCTTATTGTCCTTATCGGTATACTGGATTCCAAAAGCCCTGGCAAAGCCGTCTCCAAAGTTATGGCTTGTACCGGATTGAAGTGCCTTGCCATCGTGCATCAGTGCTTCAATCGTATAGGTAGCCTCGGCTCCCGCAAATTTCTCCTTCTCCGTCTTCTGTCCCCGGATCACCGGCATTGCCAGGAAATCCTCGCAGAAATCAGCGTAGAGATTCAGCATCCGGATGGTGCGCTCCTCTGCCTCCTCTGCCGTTGCATGGGCGGTATGTCCCTCCTGCCACAGAAATTCTCTGGAGCGCAGGAACGGGCGGGTCTCCTTCTCCCAGCGGACAACGGAGCACCACTGATTATAAACCTTCGGCAGATCCCGGTAAGACTGAATCAGGTTCTTGTAAAAATCACAAAACAGAGTCTCGGAAGTCGGTCTGACACACAGCCGCTCCTGAAGGGGATTCAGTCCTCCCTGGGTCACCCATGCTACCTCCGGCGCAAAGCCCTCCACATGGTCCTTCTCCTTCTCCAGAAGACTCTCCGGAATGAACATCGGCATGTACACATTCTCCACGCCGGTCTCCTTAAATCTGCGGTCCAGTTCATGCTGTATATTTTCCCAAATGGCATATCCATCGGGCTTAATGATCATACATCCCTTCACTGCAGAATAATCAATCAGTTCAGCCTTCTTCACTACATCGGTATACCATTGTGCAAAATCATCTTCCATGGAAGTGATGGCCTCAACAAGTTTTTTCTCCTTAGCCATTGTTTTCTCCTTTTCTTCGGCCGAACCGGCCGTTGTTATGCTTTACGGGAATCCTCTTTTACGCGAAAATCTCCGTTTACATAGTATGCCAAAGCTTGCGGATTGTCAAGGTTCTGCCGCCAGAGTTCTCAGTGGATGGATTGTGGGACGCCCATCCACTGAGAACTCTGGCGGCAGGCAGGGCGGCGCGAAAATCATCACGTGATGTTATCTGTAAAAAATTCCTCAAACAAACGATTCTCCGGTTCAATATCGAACGACATTTCATGTCCGTCCCGGGGATGAGCAAAATCAATGTGATAGCTGCATAAAGCCAGCGCCCCGACTCCCGGCTCTCTTTTTCCATACTTACTGTCCCCGAAGATCGGCATTCCCCTATGGGCAAGCTGAACGCGGATCTGGTGATGTCTGCCCGTGTGCAGTGTAATATCAAGAAGTGCTTTTCCATCCTTCTGTGCGATCATTCGATAATCCAGCAGCGCCCTCTTAGCCCCCGGCGTTCCCCTGGGAAGGATCCTGGATATATTCTGCCTGGGATCAAAAAGGATATCATCCTCCAGTGTCCCGCACTTTGACAAACCTGTCGTTTCCAGCTCCGTCAGACGGACCAGTGCGTAATATTGTTTCCCGAAGGAATGCTTTTGCACCTGTCGGCTCAGTGCCGCAGCCGCCTGTGGCGTCTTTGCAAATACCATCACCCCCTCCACCGGCTGATCCAGACGGTGGACGATGCCAATATATGGCAAAACGCCCCTGCCGGCTTTTCCACCGGCAAGAGCGACATGATTTTTTAAAATGCTTTCCATATCCTGTTGTCCCAGCCTCTTCGTCTGGGTTGCAAGGCCTGCCGGTTTATGGCAGACAAGCAGAGCCTCATCTTCATATATGATTTCCGGATCCCTCATGCTTCTTCTCCTTTTGAACATCTGATCCTATTCCAAGCAGTTTCTTCGCGCGTGCAACCTGCTCCGCAGTCGGCGGCTCCACGCCCTCAAGTCCATAGGGAATGCCAAGTTCCTTCCACTTGAACACCCCAAGTGTATGGTAAGGCAGGATCTCAACACGTTCCACCGTCTCTAATGTATCAATAAATTCCCGCAGCTTTGTGAGCTGCTCCTCGTCATCCGTAATCCCCGGCACCAGCACGTGGCGAATCCACATTGCCTTGCCGTGGTCGGACAGACAGCGGGCCATATCCAAAATATTTACGTTGGTCTGGCCCGTCAGCCGTTTATGCTCTTCATCGTCAATATGCTTAATATCCAGCATGAACAGATCCGTGACCTGCATCAGTTCCTGGAATTTAGAATAAAAAGGTTCTTCCCTGGTGAAAGGATTCCCCGAAGTATCCAGACAGGTGTGAATCCCCTTCTCCCTGGCCAGGCGAAACAGTTCCGTCACAAAATCGATCTGCAGGAGCGCTTCGCCGCCGCTTACGGTGATTCCGCCGTTATTTCTCCAGTAGGATTTGTAGCGGAGGGCTTTGCTCAAAACCTCCTGTGCAGAGAGCTGCTCCCCGCCTGCCACAGCCCAGGTATCCGGGTTGTGACAGTATTTGCACCGCATGTTGCAGCCCTTCAGAAAAACGATATAGCGGACTCCCGGACCATCGGCAGAGCCGAAGCTTTCCATCGAATGAATATTTCCCAATATTTTTTCCATAAATGTCGTTTCTCCTTTTTGAACATCGGCCCTTGCATCATCTGCCCTCAGCAAAAGGCCTGACGCTACATACGATCGTGACAGGTTCTCGCGATTACATCCATCTGCTGCTCTTTGGTCAGGTCAATAAACTTCACAGCATAGCCGGAAACCCGGATGGTAAAGTTCGCGTACTCTTCCTTCTCCGGATGCTCCATAGCATCGATCAGTTTCTCTTTGCCAAATACATTCACGTTCAGATGGTGTGCGCCCTGATCAAAATATCCGTCCATGACCTGAACCAGATTATCCACACGTTCGCCCTCGTCGTTTCCCAGAGCGCCCGGGTTAATGGTCTGGGTATTGGAAATACCATCCAGTGCCCACTCGTAAGGCAGCTTGGTCAAAGAGTTTAAGGATGCGAGAAGTCCGTTCTTCTCTGCCCCGTAGCTTGGGTTTGCGCCCGGTGAAAGGGGCTCCCCGGCCTTACGTCCGTCCGGCATGGAACCGGTTGCTTTTCCGTATACCACATTGGAGGTAATGGTCAGGATGGATGTGGTAGGCTCAGAGCGGCGGTAGGTATGATGTCTCTTGATCTTGTCCATAAAGGTACCAAGAAGCCATACACCAATCTCATCCGCACGGTCATCATCGTTGCCGTAACGTGGGAAATCTCCCTCAATCTCATAATCCTTTGCCAGACCGTTCTCATCACGGATCACCTTTACCTTCGCGTATTTGATGGCGGAGAGGGAATCAATGACATGGGAAAATCCTGCAATACCGGTTGCAAAAGTTCTCTTCAGGTCTGTATCCATCAGGGCCAGCTCTGCCGACTCATAATAATACTTGTCATGCATATACTGAATGAGGTTTAAGGTGTTGACGTAAATATCCGCCAGCCATTCCAGCATATCATCATAGCGTTCCATGACCTCATCGTAATCCAGATACTCGGAAGTGATCGGGCGGTACTTCGGTCCTACCTGCTCGCCGGTCTTCTCATCCACACCGCCATTGATGGCATAGAGGAGACACTTGGCAAGGTTTGCTCTTGCTCCGAAGAACTGCATTTCCTTTCCGGTCTGTGTCGCAGATACGCAGCAGCAGATGCTGTAATCATCTCCCCATACCGGCTTCATGGCATCGTCGTTCTCATACTGGATGGAGCTGGTCTCAATCGAAATCTTAGCCGCATATTTCTTGAAGTTCTCCGGCAGTCTGGAGGAATAAAATACCGTCAGGTTTGGTTCCGGTGCCGGTCCCATGTTCTCCAGTGTGTGGAGGAAACGATAATCCATCTTGGTTACCATAGAACGTCCGTCTACACCGGTTCCTGCCACGTCAAGAGTTGCCCATACCGGATCACCGGAGAACAACTGGTTATAAGATGGAATACGCGCAAATTTTACCATACGCAGTTTCATGGTGAAGTGATCTACCAGCTCCTGGGCCTCAGTTTCTGTCAGAATTCCCTTCTTTAAATCTCTCTCGAAGTAAATGTCCAGGAAAGTAGAAACACGACCTACAGACATTGCAGCACCATTCTGGGTCTTAATGGCTGCAAGATAACCAAAGTATAACCACTGAATGGCTTCTCTGGCATTCTGTGCCGGTCTGGAAATGTCATAGCCGTATGTGGCAGCCATCTCCTTCATCCCCTGGAGAGCCTTGATCTGCTCTGCGATCTCTTCTCTTAAGCGGATCACCTCGCCCTTCATGCTGCCGCTTCCACAGTTTGCCTTATCCTTTTTCTTCTCCTCGATGAGGAAATCAATTCCGTACAGTGCCACACGGCGGTAATCACCCACGATACGGCCTCTGCCATAGGTATCCGGAAGTCCGGTTAAGATCTTGTTATGGCGAACCTTAAGCATCTCCGGTGTATATGCATCAAACACTGCGGTATTGTGTGTCTTATGATATTTTGTAAAAATCTCATGAAGCTGCGGATTTACTTTATAACCGTAAGTCTCACAGGCCTCCTCTGCCATCTTAATTCCGCCGTAAGGCATAAATGCACGCTTTAAGGGCTTGTCCGTCTGAAGACCAACCACCTGCTCCAGATCCTTCATGGACTCATCGATATAGCCCGGTCCATAAGCAGTCAGCCCGCTGACGACCTCCGTCTCCATATCTAAAACGCCGCCCTTGGCGCGCTCCTCCTTCTGCAGCTTCTGCAGTGCACCCCAGAGTTTGTTTGTAGCCTCGGTCGGGCCTTCCAGAAAGCTTTCATCACCATCATACGGACTGTAATTGTCCTGGATAAACTGGCGGACGTTGATCTCTTCCTTCCACAGCCGTCCCTCAAATCCATCCCATTCCTTCATCTCTACCATTGGTTTTACCTCCTTATTTTTAATTGATGTAATTATTCAGAACCCCTCCACATAAATTCGCAAAACCGCACGACAAGTCGCGCTTTCTCGCTGCTACGCAGCTAATTTTGCTCATGTATGTGGGGTGGCTCTATTCGAGCCACCTTACGAATAGTTACTTATTGATACAAAAAACGACCATCCGGGCCCCTAATGCCCAGACGGTCGACTCCTATACGTTATACTCCACGTGGTGCTCCACATATCAGACAATCCCGCTATGCTCTCAAACACTTGAAGGCCAGATTCAGGTAACCAATCTGTTCTCAGAAATTGTCTGCTCCGTCAGTTATATAACACGGTCATTATACATAATATTTTTCCGGAACGCAAGTACCAAAATAGGGAAATTTTTCGATTGAAAAATTATGAATCACGCCCGGACTGCCCAGCGCATCTTCGTGGACCGGGCTCTGCCATTGGCCGCACACTCCTGTGCACCCGGCCGGACCACATCCCTTGCAATCTCCCTGTAGATGCCTTCCCGGTATCCCGCCTTAAAAGCCCTCTGGCAGGTCTTGCGGACCGTATCCTTTTTCTCCTTCTGAGGCAGGAAATCCAGCGTATCCTCAATTACCCTGCGCAGCTTTGCCGTAGTGTCAATCCGGTGGCCTTTCCGGATTTCTGTGGTAATCGCACGGGCCAGTTCTCCCGCGTAGGGCTCGTCAGAGTTTTCCACCAGCATTCCCTCCAGCTCCGCCTCAGAGATTGTGTCAAGCCTCTCTGCGGCAATCTCATCTATGGTACAGAAATTCTGAAGCTTCACCGTGAGGATATTTTCCCCGAAACGCTTCGGGTATTTTCCACTGTAGTGACCCCGGCGCTTGTGCTTCGTATCCTGTGCCTGCGGTGTATCCTGTGTCCGGGGTATGTTCTGTTTCATATCCGTTCTCCTCCTGTCCTGATTAGTCTGCCCCATACTCCCGCTTTTGCCAAGTGCTTTACATCCTTTATTGATTTTTTCCTTCCAAGACGATATAATTTCAGCAAAGTATATGCGGAACGAAATATCCCGCAAAGGCCGATGTTCATAATTAAGGAGGAACGTACATGGAAAGTTCAAAAGTATACTACACCAGTTTTAAAACCAGCGGAAGTGAAAACCTTTTGCAGAAGCTCCACCGGCTGATGAAAACAGCCGGTTTTGAAAATATTGATTTCAAGGATAAATTTGCCGCCATCAAGCTGCATTTTGGCGAATACGGAAACCTGGCGTTCCTCCGTCCGAATTATGCCAGGGTGGTTGCAGATTATGTGAAAGAGCTGGGGGGAAAACCCTTCTTAACGGATTGTAATACCCTCTATGTGGGAAGCCGCAAAAATGCTCTGGACCATTTGGAGACAGCCTATGTCAACGGCTTTTCCCCGCTGCAGACCGGCTGCCATGTCATGATCGGTGACGGTTTGAAAGGAACCGATGAGGTTCTGGTTCCGGTGGACGGAGAATATGTGACCCTGGCCAAGATCGGCCGCGCTGTAATGGACGCAGATATCCTGATTTCCCTGACCCACTTCAAGGGACATGAGGAGGCCGGCTTCGGAGGCGCCCTCAAAAATATCGGAATGGGCTGCGGCTCCAGAGCCGGAAAAATGGAGCAGCACTGTGACGGGAAACCAAGTGTGGAGGAAAGCCTGTGTGTGGGCTGTGGCTCCTGTTCAAAGATCTGCGCCCATGAGGCCCCTGTCATGAAGGATGGCAAGATAACCATTGACCATGGCCGCTGTGTAGGCTGCGGCCGCTGTATCGCCGTCTGTCCGCAGCACGCCATTGCGGCAGATCACGACGATTCCATCCGGTTGTTAAACTACAAGATTGCGGAATATTCCCTGGCTGTATGCCAAAACCGGCCGACCTTCCATATTTCCCTGATCTGTGATGTGTCGCCAAACTGCGACTGCCACTCAGAAAATGATATTCCTATCATCCCGGATGTAGGAATGCTTGCTTCCTTTGATCCGGTTGCCTTAGATCAGGCCTGTGCAGATCTTTGCAACAAAATGCCTGCGATACCGGAAAGCGTCCTGGGAGAAAACATAAGAAAAGCGGGAGAACATGAACATGGAGACCATTTTCACATGACCCATCCGGATACGGAATGGCAGAGCTGTATTGCTCACGCAGTGAAGATCGGACTTGGAAATAACGAATATGAATTAATTACCATATAATTTCCTACTCTTTTTTAGGGCTAATTCCTTGACAAAATTCATCATCTGATTTAATCTATTCGTAGTCCATTTGTGGACGGCACAAAAAATGACCAACGGTACAGGATGTGAGAATGCCTGACGTAAAACGGATCAAGTCATAGTACCAAGGCGGCCACCCGTCGGAAGGGGTAAGACAGAGGCTGTGAATTCTGCATTTTTCAGCAAGCGTGATTGTCCATTGCAGAAGGATCGATTTTGTAATGCCCTGCACGGCCCGTGATGTCAGCAGCGAGAACTGATTTGTCCGGATACTGATTACTGCGGACAATTATGTACTCCGTCGCGTATTCCTCACTCCTGCCGGAGAGGTTTTTACCAGACAGAGGGGGAATCTGTCAGATAACGTGAACAAATTTTGCCCCGGGAGTCCGGAGGCAGTAATGAATAAAGCCGCTGTAGCTGCTTATGACAAGCAGCACAGCGGCTTTTTTTTGCCTTTTACAAGGTATTCAGTCCCAATGCATTGAGAACTGAGCTGATCAGAATCAAAAGCACCAGAACCGGTGAAATATATTTGATCATGATCACGTAAAATTTCTTACTCTTAAACCGTTTCGTGGAGCTTTCCACCTCATCGGTAATCGTCTTAGGCTTTACAGTATATCCAACAAACACACAGGTCAAAAACGCTACGATCGGCATCAGAATACTGTTGGAAAGGAAGTCAAAGAAATCCAAAATGCTCATTCCCTGAAAACTGATTCCACTCCAGATACCAAATCCCAGCGAAGACGGAATTGCCATCAGGATGGTATAAACCGTCACAAGAACCGTGATCACCCGGCGGCTTTTTCCAAAGCGGTCGGTAAAGATCGAGACCACGGTCTCCATTAAGGAAATCGCAGATGTCAATGCTGCGAACAGTACCAGTATAAAGAAAACTGCTCCGATGATATGTCCCCCTGCCATACTGTCAAACACCTTCGGAAGGGTGATAAACATCAGTGTGGGACCCGCCTTAAGCGCAGCCTCATCCCCGCCGGAAAATACGAACACCGCCGGAACGATCATAAGTCCCGCCAGAAACGCGATTCCGGTATCAAATATCTCAATGTTGCGGACGCTGCTCTCGATGTCATCTTCCTTTTTCAGGTAAGAGCCATACGTAATCATAATTCCCATGGCCAGAGACATAGAGTAAAACAGCTGCCCGAGAGCGGCCAGAAAAGCATTGCCGCTCATCTTCGACAGATCCGGCTTAAAATAATAGGCAATACCTGCACCGGCTCCGGGTCTTGTGATAACAAAGACTGCAATTACTACGGACAAAACCACCAGAACCGGCATCAGGACCTTACTGATATTCTCGATTCCCTTGTTGACTCCCAGCAGGATGACTGCCATCGTTGCCAGAATAAACAGTACCAGCCAGATCAGCGGTTCCCCGGTCTGTGAGATAAAACCGGAGAAATAATCTTTGGCTGCAGCAGCCTCTCCGCTTCCGGTCAAAAATACCCATGCATATTTGATGACCCATCCGCCGATCACACAGTAATAGGGCAAAATGATAATCGGAACAATACTGGCAAGCACACCGATAAAACCACTCTTTTTGTTCAGGGTCGAAAATGCGTACAGCGCACTTTTACCCGTCTTGCGTCCGATGGCAATTTCGGTCACCATCAGAACAAAGCCAAAAGAAACTGCCAAAAGCAGATAAATCAGCAGAAAGGTTCCTCCGCCATATTTGGCAGCCAGATACGGAAACCGCCATAAGTTTCCCAATCCTACCGCAGAACCGGAAGCCGCCAGAATAAATCCCAGCCTACTGGAAAAACTGCTTTTTTCTTTCATATGAATACCTCCATCCTCTATAAAACATAATGCCATAATAACACAAATGGAGTAGAATGGAAATAAAACTTTATAACTTTTTACAGCTTAAAGCGATATCCCACGCCCCAGATTGTCTCAATATACTGGGGCTTATTTGTATTCATCTCAATCTTCTCACGTATTTTCTTGATATGCACCGTCACCGTCGCAATATCTCCGATGGACTCCATATCCCAGATCTCACGGAACAGCTCCTCCTTGGTAAACACATGATTCGGATGCTCCGCCAGAAAGGTCAGAAGATCAAATTCCTTTGTGGTAAACTGCTTTTCTTCCCCGTTGACCCAGACACGACGGGCTGTTTTGTCAATCTTGATGCCACGGATTTCCACCATGTCATTCTGCGGCATATTGCTGGAAATGAGCCGTTCATAGCGGGCCAGATGGGCTTTCACCCGTGCCACAAGCTCGCTGGGAGAAAAGGGTTTCGTCACATAATCATCTGCCCCAAGGCCCAGGCCCCGGATCTTATCAATATCATCCTTCTTGGCAGACACCATAAGAATCGGTGTATTCTTCTGCTCCCGGATCTGACGGCAGATCTCAAAACCATCAACCCCCGGCAGCATCAGATCCAGAATAAACAGGTCAAACTCTTCCTTCAGCGCACGCTCTAAACCTTTTTCCCCGTCGTTCTCGATCTCCACGTCAAAACCGCTCAGTTCTAAATAATCCTTCTCAAGATCCGCGATGTCGATCTCATCCTCCACAATCAAAATTCTACTCATCTGACTTTACCTCCTGATATTTTCGTATTACAAAATACATCGTTGTCCCGGAATCCTCCTTGCTGGTGGCCCAGATTTTTCCGCCGTGATCCTCAATGATCTTTTTGACAATAGACAGGCCGATTCCGCTGCCGCCGGTAGCGGAATTGCGAGAGGCATCGGTCCGGTAAAACCGGTCAAAAATATAGGGCAGATCCTTCTGGGCGATTCCCCGTCCGTTATCCTCTATCTCCACCTGTATGAAATCCCCCACATCCTTGATCCGGATATTGATGAATTTCTCCGTCTTATTCATATATTTGACAGAATTTCCGATGATGTTGTTGATCACGCGGCGAAGCTGCTCCGGATCGGCAATGATCAGCGTATCCGTCATCGCATAATTGTAATAGGATAACCCGATGCCCTTTGCCTCCAGATCCAAACCGATTTCCTCCACACAGTCCTTAAAATACTCTGCCACATTGATTTTGGCAAAATTATACGGGATCCGGTTGGTATCGATCTTGGAATATAATGTCAGCTCATTGATCAGCGTATCCATCTCGTTGGCTTTATTATAAATAGTGCGGATATATTTATCCACCTTCTCCGGCGTATTGGCCACGCCGTCCATAATGCCCTCCGCATAGCCCTTGACTGCTGTGATGGGCGTCTTCAGATCATGGGCAATATTGCTGATCAGGGCCCGGTTCTCCTTTTCATTGCTCAGCTTTTCCTCTGTGTTGTCCTTCAGCCGCTGCCGCATTTCCTCGAAGGTCACGCCCAGTTCGCCTATTTCATCCTCTCCCGTAACATCCACAGAAAAATCCAGATTGCCCTCTTTAATATTTTCTGCTGCCGCCTGAAGCTTACGAATGGGCGTAATCATGCTCCGGTAGATCCAGATAATCATCATAAAAGCCGTAAGGAGCAGGATCGATACCACCGATATGAGCCCGCCCAAAACCAGCTGGCGCAGTTCAGATACCGTTCCGTTGCAGGAGGTAACAATGAAGGCACTCCCTTTCTTCCCCGATGAAAAAAAGAAATCTGCCTGCTTCACCAGAATTTCGTGATCACTGTCAATGTAAATTCCCGTCTGGGAGGCCGCATCAGTAGTTCCGTATTCCGGAAGAGAATTCAGGATCTCCTGGTTGCCCGTCTGCCCGTTAAAAAAGATCTTCCGTCCCCTGCGCACCACAAGATAGGAATATTTCTGCTGCAGATCCCCGTTCATTTCCTTTAAAAAATCCGTCTGTAAAAGCTTGTCCGGATCGGTTCTTACCGTATTGCTAAGCTTCTCAAAATCCGCAGCGGTATAACGGTTCAGAAGCTTTACCGAATAGAGCAGGCTGTAGGCATCCGCGTTCCGGATCCCATAGGTCTGCTCCACCGCGTGAACCTGAAAATTATAAAATCCGAACATGATCATTCCGGCCAGCAGCATCGGAACAAAAATCATAATGCAGAACGAAATTACCAGCTTTGTTTTTATCTTCATAAGACGACCCTTCCATTGCGAAATGCTGCAATACGAAACCTTTCCTACATAAATAAGGCACAGAGGATATGCCCTCTGTGCCTTATTATAGCATTGTTTCTTTGGAAAGTCTTATAAATATTTTCTTAACAGTTCTGCCTTGTCTGTCGTCTCCCACGGAAGCTCCAGATCCGTGCGGCCAAAATGACCATAGGCTGCCGTTCCACGGTAAATTGGTCTGCGAAGATCTAACATCTGAATGATTCCAGCCGGACGAAGATCAAAGTTTTCTCTCACGATCTCCACCAGCCTGTCGTCCGCTATTTTACCGGTTCCAAAGGTATCTACCATTACCGATGTAGGCTGTGCCACACCGATGGCATAGGAAAGCTGAATCTCGCACTTGTCAGCAATGCCTGCCGCAACAATGTTCTTGGCAACATAACGTGCCGCATAAGCTGCGGAACGGTCCACCTTGGTGCAGTCCTTGCCGGAAAAGGCTCCGCCGCCGTGACGGGCGTAGCCGCCGTAAGTATCCACGATGATTTTGCGGCCTGTCAGACCCGCATCTCCGTGAGGTCCTCCAATGACAAATCTTCCGGTGGGGTTGATAAAGTACTTGGTATTTTCATCCAGCATCTCCTTCGGAAGTACCGGATCAAAAACATATTTCTGAATGTCCTCATGGATCTGCTCCTGCGTCACATCCGCGTCATGCTGCGTAGACAGCACAACAGCCTCCAGCCGCTTCGGACGGCCATTCTCATCATACTCCACCGATACCTGCGTCTTGCCATCGGGACGAAGATAGGGAAGCGTCCCATCCTTACGCACCTCTGTGAGTCTTCTGGCCAGCTTATGGGCCAGAGAAATCGGATATGGCATCAGCTCCGGCGTCTCGTTCGTGGCATAGCCAAACATCATTCCCTGATCTCCGGCACCGGTATCCAGATCATCCGCCAGAGATCCTGCCCTCGCCTCAAGAGCCTTATCCACGCCCATGGCGATATCCTCTGACTGGCGGTCTAATGCTACCATCACCGCACAGGTATTGCCGTCAAAACCGGTCTTTGCATCATTGTAGCCGATTTCATTTACCGTCTTTCTGACAATCGCCGGAATGTCAAGCTGGGCCTTTGTGGTGATTTCACCCGTAACCAGAACAAAGCCGGTACAGCTGGCTGCCTCGCAGGCAACACGGCTCATGGGATCCTGCTCCATGCAGGCATCCAGTATTGCGTCCGAAATGGCATCACACATTTTATCCGGATGTCCTTCTGTAACGGACTCCGAGGTAAATAATAATTTTTCCATGGTATTCTCCTTTTCCTGGTTAAAAGATTGCTGCCGGAACCCCTGCTCATTGATGGGGGCAAAGGTTCTTCTTTGCTACTCTTGTCAACAAAAAAATCCGCTGAATAAGCGGATTGAAAGTTAAAGATTATCAAATCCTCTTATTGTTCGATAAACTCGCTCAGGTTGGCACCTTCCACCGGACGCATCGTGGGGTTGCCGTGACTTCACAGATCCTATGTATCTCCATCACTCTGAATAAGAGAA
>CAMFDG010000033.1 GCA_945949045.1 uncultured Lachnospiraceae bacterium | reverse complement strand
ATTATCTCAGATCTGAAAGAACATTTGGAACGGTATGTTATTCATCGCTTACAAACCAAACGCAAAATGAAAAAATAAGCATGAAAAAACCTTACCAATTTTCAGTTGTCATATCTGAAAATCAGTAAGGTTTTCTTATGCTCATAAAGTAATCTTATTCATTGAATAAGGAAATTCTGTTGCCAAATTGTTGCCAGTGCTTAAACAAATTTGTTTGGAAGTCGCATAAATACTGGGTTCTTTTGGCGTTCCACCTTACTCAAACTCAATCGTCCCCGGCGGCTTACTCGTCAGATCATAGAATACCCGATTAACCCCCTTCACCTCATTAATTATCCTGCTCATCACCGTCTGCAGCACCTCAAAGGGTATCTGGGCGCTCTCGGCTGTCATGAAGTCAATGGTATTCACCGCGCGCAGCGCCACCGCATAATCATAGGTTCTCTCATCGCCCATAACCCCGACGGAGCGCATATTGGTAAGTGCGGCAAAATACTGATTCGGCATCCAGGATGGAGCCGAGCCGTTCTCTTTCTTATAGGCCTCCACAGCCTTGTCCACTTCCTCGCGGTAGATGGCATCGGCATCCTGCACGATACGGACCTTATCGGCAGTAACTTCGCCGATGATACGGATGCCAAGGCCCGGGCCCGGGAATGGCTGGCGGAAGACCAGCTTCTCCGGAATTCCAAGCTCTAAGCCGGCCTTTCTGACCTCATCCTTGAAAAGATAGCGCAGCGGCTCGATGATCTCCTTGAAATCCACATAATCCGGAAGTCCGCCCACGTTGTGGTGGGATTTGATGACGGCGGATTCTCCGCCCAGGCCGCTCTCCACTACATCCGGGTAGATGGTGCCCTGTGCCAGGAAGTCCACGGCTCCGATTTTCTTGGCCTCTTCCTCGAAGACACGGATGAATTCCTCTCCGATGATTTTCCGCTTGTCCTCCGGCTCGGTGACACCGGCAAGTTTCTTATAATAGCGCTCCTGTGCGTTGACACGGATAAAGTTCAGATCAAACTGGCCGTTGGGACCAAATACTGCCTCAACCTCATCTCCCTCGTTCTTGCGGAGAAGGCCGTGATCCACGAAAACACAGGTGAGCTGCTTTCCGATGGCGCGGGAGAGAAGTCCTGCCGCCACGGATGAGTCCACACCGCCGGATAAGGCAAGAAGGACTTTGCCATCTCCCACCTTCTCACGGATTTCCTGGATCGTATGCTCTACAAAGGAATCCATGCGCCAGGTCCCCGCGCAGCCACAGACACCGCGCACGAAATTGTGCAGCATCTTGCTGCCCTCTGCCGTGTGGAGCACCTCCGGGTGGAACTGGATCGCATAAAGCTTACGGGATGCATCTTCCGCCGCTGCCACCGGGCAGTCCGCCGTGTGGGCAACAATCCGAAAGCCCGGTGCGGCCTTACTGATATAATCAAAATGACTCATCCAGCAGATGGTTGTATTGGTATCGGTTTCGTGATCTATGCAGGTTTTTCCCGCGGTCTCGCCAGTCACGGGTGTGCCCACACCTGCAAAAAGCGGCGAGGTCTGATCTACGAACACCTCTGTTTTTCCATATTCACGAATCGGTGCCTTTTCTACCTTTCCACCAAGAATATGATTCATCAGCTGTGCACCGTAGCACAGACCCAGAACCGGAATCCCCAGTTCAAATAATTCTTTCGTGTAGGTCGGGGAATCGGCTTCGTAGCAGCTGTTCGGACCGCCGGTTAAGATGATTCCCTTTGGATTCATAGCCTTGATCTGTTCGATGTCAGTCCGGTAAGAGTAAATCTCACAGTACACATTGCACTCGCGGACGCGGCGCGCAACCAGCTGATTATACTGGCCACCGAAGTCAATGACAATGACTTTCTCCTGATCCATGTATTTTTCCTCCTGTATTTTGATCCCGGCTTTTCACTCAGATTTCATTGCCGGTCTGATGTTTCTCTGAGCAAGACTCGGCAATGAAACAAATCGCTTACATTTCCGGCCTTATTGACCCTCATATCATTATATAAAATGAAATTCTAAATGACAAGTCTTATCTCGTGTTCAAAAATATAATTCGCCCTTATCCTCATTTTTTAGGCGGAACAAGATATTTTCGGAAAAATCCGCATTCCCGCTCATTACAGATCCCAGCCTCCTTCAGGCGCATATCACAGTGAAACACATGAGCCAGTGGATTTTTCTCATCCCCGTAAATCTTGTACACATAATCAACTCCATGCTCTTCAAACCGCTCTTTCATAAAGGGCGCCTGCTTTTTCAGAAAATCCCCCTGGGCGGTCATCAGATATGTTGGCGGGAACTTCTCTGTCACAAAATGCGCCGGCGTAGCATGAGCAAGTTCCTCCGGTGTACCTCCGCCCGGAAAAATATCTCTGGCCAGCTTCTCCAGATTGCTATCCTCTTCAAAATGCTGGTCAATCACGTATTTGCCACAGTTCAACGCAATAGCATTCAGCGTTACCTCCGGTGCCGGGGAAAAATCATAGGTCTTCCGGTAATCCTCATTTGTCAGAATGCAGGCATACACGGCAAGAAGGTGTGCCCCCGCAGAATCTCCCACGGCAAACAGATTATTGGTGTCCAAATCGTAGGTATTCGCGTTGGCAATGATCCAGTTGAACACGGAATTAATGTCAACAAGAGCCGCCGGATATTTGTGCTTGGGTGCAAGGCGATAGGAAAAGTTCACAACTGCAAAGCCCTGCTGGGCAAGGCTCATGCAGTAGTACTGATAAACCTCCTTAGTGCCATATACCCATGCACCGCCGTGAACGCTCACAATGACCGGAAGCTTTCTCCCCTTCTTATCCTTCGGACGGTAAACATCCAGCTTCTGATATTTCCGGTCCGCACCATATCGGATGTTATCAACTCTCTCGATATCCTCCGGCGTAGTCTGTCCCAGATCACGTTTTTTATCATGATAATTAAAGCTCCGCCCAAGAAAAAAACTTGCTAATGACATATTTGTCTCCCTTCTATTGAATACTCTGTCTCAATCTTCAAAACAATCTGTAACTATTCTAAGGTGACTCGAATAGAGTCACCTCCCCATATATGAGCAAAATTAGTTGCGAAGCAGCGAGAAAGCACGACTTGTCGTGCGGTTTTGCGAATGTATGGGGAGGGGTTCTGAATAGTTACAACAATCTCATAATTTGGGTGTCAAAAATACTTTTGCCACGCATCACTATATAAATTCACGACAGTCCACTCGGCCAAAATCCTCTGCTGACATCAGCGAAACAGCGTCGATCAGGCAGTCCCGGAAGGTCATGGTACCACCACCGCAGATCTTCGTTCTTTCCGCGGCAAGCTCTCCTGCGATTCCCATAAACGCACAGCAGGCTGCCGCACCCAGCGCAGACGACTCCACCCCTAAGAATGCCCCAAGCATGGCCGAAGACATGCAGCCGCTGCCCGTGATCCGTGCCATCAGAGGGTCGCCATTCTCACACAGATACATGGTTTTCCCATCTGTGATCATATCCGTTTTCCCGGATGCAACCATAATTAATTGCTTTTTCTCAGCGTACTGTTTCATCGCAACCTGCAGGGCGGCCTGGTGCAGGACATCCTGATCATCCTTCGACGCATCCACTCCCGTTACTGTGGCTCGATTGTCCAGCAGGGCCCGGATCTCCGAATAATTGCCCCGGATACAGGTGGGATGTACCTGCTCCATGAAAGAATGCATACATTTCCGCCTATATGTCGAGCCGGACACCCCTACCGGATCCACCACGATCGCATGTCCCAGATCTTCGGCCCGCTTCCCTGCCGCCACCATCGCTTCATAATCATCAATGGCACCAAAATTACAAACAAGACTTGTGGAGCCCTCCGTAATCTCCGCCGCCTCCAGCGGATGATGGGCCATCGTCGGCGATGCTCCGGCAGCCAATAGAATATTCGCGCAGTCGTTGACCGTCACAGCATTGGTAATGCAATGGATGATGGGATGCTTCTGTACGATTTTCTCATATATTTTTGCAATTTCTGTCTCTGTCAATTTTATATGACTCCTCATTTATTCCATGTGTAATCTGCCTTCGACAAATGGACCAACACTGCATGTAGATCCGCCTGTTCACTGTCCCAGACTCTCCGTCACACGCGCAAGCAGTCCCGACGCTTTCATGGGAATCGTAACCACTGCTGCAATCAATGTCCCTGCACAGGTACTGATCAAAAACGGTACCACAAAGGTAAAAAGTGCCGCCGCATCATTTCCCATAATAAAAGCAGCCAGCGGATAAGCAATCATCCCACCGATGATTCCTGTTCCGACCACCTCTCCCACGTACGCAAAGGGCAGCTTTTTCAAATACCGATAAAGCAATCCTGCCAGTAGGACACCGCACATGCTTCCCGGGAAAGCGAGGATGGTTCCAAGCCCCAGGAGATTACGGATCAGTGCTGCAAGAAATGCCGCTGCCAGTCCCCACCAGGGGCCAATCGTTACCGCGCACAGGACATTCACCAGATGCTGTACCGGTGCACATTTGGAGCCGAATACCGGAAAAGATATAAAGCTCCCCACCACAGCCACCGCGGTAAAGAGTGCTGTCAATGTCAGTTTTCGAATATTATTTTTCTGTCGTTCCATGATGATTGTTTTCTCCTTCGATGTTGTGTTCGAGGTTCTTGCATAATAATCCCCGTTTTACTTTTACGTTCTTGCTGCCTATGAATTGATCTTTGCGATACACGCTTTACGCCTCTTGCCCCGGACCGAATTCCGGAATACAGAAGGCGTGATTCATCGGGCCGCTCCCTTTTCCCAGATCCAGCATGGCCGCCAATGCCCCCGAGATATACTCCTTCGCATACTGCACGGAGGTCCTCAAATCACGCCCTTTTGCAAGATTGGATGCAATCGCGCTGGAGAGCGTACAGCCTGTTCCGTGTGTATTGGGGTTGTCAATACGTCTGCCCGTAAACCACGTAGAAACTCCATTCCTCTCGTATAACAGGTCATTGGCATCATTCAGCTGATGTCCCCCTTTTAAGAGAACCGCACAGCCGTATGCATGACAAATGTGTACCGCCGCCTGTTCCATGTCCTCCTGGGACCGGATGTCCATTCCGGCAAGAACCTCTGCCTCCGGAATGTTCGG
This sequence comes from uncultured Lachnospiraceae bacterium, assembly GCA_945949045.1. Lineage (GTDB taxonomy): Bacteria > Bacillota > Clostridia > Lachnospirales > Lachnospiraceae > Roseburia. Next base: position 20,549 of record CAMFDG010000033.1, on the reverse strand, counting down.
TGTAATCACCGTGGCGATGGGGAGCAGCTCTTTTTTCAGGGTCCCAACCGCCGTCTCATCAATCAATCTGGCTCCGCTGGTAGCAACCATCACTGGATCCACCACAATGTTTTTCGCGTGATAAGCTTTCAGTTTTTCTGCAATCACCTCAATCAGCGCCGCGGATGACACCATACCGGTCTTGACCGCGTCCGGATAGATATCCGTAAAAATGCAGTCGATCTGTTTTGCCAGAAATTCCGGTGTCACCTCCATAATATCTGCAACGCCCGTGGTATTCTGGGCGGTGAGTGCTGTAATTGCACTCATGGCATACACCCCATTGGCGGTCATTGTCTTAATATCAGCCTGAATTCCGGCGCCTCCGCTGGAATCGCTGCCTGCAATTGTAAGTGCTGTATTCATTTCATATCCTCTCTTCCTTCAATATTCGCCCATACAGAATTTTCCTTCGAAAAATAGGCTCGCACTGCATGTCAAGTTCTCATAGAAAATTTGATACAATCCTTATTCCCATGCTTCTAATAATGCTGATTTTCTCACAGTAGCATTTGGGGCGGAAAACCCCTTTTTTCTCCTCTATCGCCCATAAATTCTATTTCGTAAGTTTTTTTCTGGGCGATGTCTACTCTATATTACTTACTCCGCCCAGAATTTGTACAAATCTTCTACTGTTCTTGCATTTTTTTGGCGGAGGAACCGGTTTATACCATCTATCGCCCACAAATTTTATACCTTATGGATTTTTCTGGGCTATACATGATTGACGCTGCTCCCTCCGCCCCCAAACATCTGCCCATGCAAAATTTTCCTCGGGAAATTGGCTTTCTTTATGAATGAATTATTATTTCAGTGACTCCCCCAGCTTTCTCGCTTCCTCCAGGGCCTGACTTCCCTTGATATCCCCGATATCCTTAACGCCTCTTACCAGCACCATACCTGCATCCTCCAGATGAAAATAGTTTAACACCAGCTGGTACTGCATTTTAATCGCATCAAACAGCTCCGGCAGAGATGCCGCTCCCACCAATAAGAGGGCAAGCTTCTTAATCGGAAAGGTATTCCGCATCGGCGTATGTAAACGGTCAATAATAGCTTTCAGTTCTGCGCTGATGCCATAAAAATAGACCGGAGATGCCAGCACCAGTACATCTGCCTGTTTCAATTTTTCATAAATCAGGGACATGTCATCCTTCTGTACGCACCGGTTTCCTTCCCGCGAGAAACAGGAGTTACAGCCAATACAGGGATTCACCTTATAATCAGCAACCGACACCACCTCCACCGTATTCCTTTGTTCTGCACCTTCTGCAAAGGACTTCGCAAGCAAGTCGGTATTACCGCCTTTTCGCATACTGCCCACCAGCACAACAATTCTACTCATTTATAATCCCCTTCCTCTTCCTCGCAATAGTCAAATGAAAAGCCACCGGACCTTCCCGCTCCTTCTGCTTGTACACCTGTCAACCCGTTAATGATAGCGGTCACGTTCTCCCCGTCTCCTACCACTTTGAATTTCACCGCCACATCCGAATCTGTCCTGCTCCGGAGTTTCGGTAAAACGATACTTCTCTTTCGTATAGACCTCATTCACCGCTATGATACGGTCCGGCATGAGGCAGGCAATTGCACCGTACCGGCAGAGCAGATATCTCCGAAAAAGATCCAGGACAGACCAGATCAGAAAAATGACAGACACCGGCAGCAGCCACCTCAAGACTAAAAAATGATATCTCGCACACAGCCATGTAAAAGCTGCCCAATATAGCATGTCCACAATCCCGGATCCCATTACTCTGGAATGCTTCATTTCCTGAAAAGCTACATTAACCAGCGTAATATCGGATGGATTCATATTTTCCTCCCTTTTTCCCGTGGCAAACCTGACTCATTCAGTATTTGATCCACCAGCCTCCGCAGTTTTCTCGTTCCCCCTTCAATATCCGGACACGCGAAAATTCCGCTGACCACGGCAACCCCCGCTATGCCTCTGCCTTGCAGCTTTATGACATTTTCAGCAGTGATTCCGCCGATGGCAACCACCGGAATATGCACGCTCTCACAAATTTCCTGCAGCAAGGCATGGTCCATGGGCTTTGCATCCAGCTTGGTACTGCTGCCGAACACAGCTCCGCTTCCCAGATAATCCGCGCCGCCTGCCTCGGCTACTTTCGCCTGCTCTATGGTTTTCGCTGTCACCCCGATAATTTTATCTGCACCGAGAAGTTTTCTGGCCTCCATGAGTTCCATATCGGACTGGCCGATGTGTACGCCGTCCGCACCGATCTTTTTCGCCAGCTCCACATTGTCATTCACAATAAAAGGCACGTGATACCGGTGACAGAGGTTCCGAATCTCCATCGCTTCCTGCTCGAAAGCAATTTCGTCCAGCTCCTTTTCCCGCAGCTGTACCATGGTTGCGCCGCCCTTCAGCGCACGCTCCACCTGCTCATATAAGGTTTCATCGCCAAGCCAGCTGCGGTCCGTCACCGCATACAGCTTCAGCTGTTCTTTTTTTACATTCATAGTAACTCCTGTCCTTTTGACGCTTATATCTTTTTTATTATACAGCGATACCCGGTATTTTTCAAACTGCTTTTGGGTGAATTCTGTATATAACCAATCAGTTCTCCTTTTGAAGATACGATTCCGGTGGGAATATACAAAGAGCTGCAGATACGAATTGCCGATCTTCTTTCGTAACGAAAGAGCGGCTCCCCGATATGGAGAGCCGCTCTTTTATTTGTTATTTTATTTTCTACCCGTTATCGACGTATAAAAGCACGTCGTGGTCACAAGAAAGCTATCATTGCCATCTGTCGTATGCTCCTGACCGCTATCTGGCACATACTAACAGATCTAAAGCCATATACTCCGGAAGGCTTTCTTGAATCACGTCCTGTGAATGAATCAAAAGTATTGACTACTTCACAGGCACTTAATCTACTTAAACAACGAGGATATACCATCAAAGATGATACTGTTCCTGTTACCTGATTAGGTGTCGTATCAATATTTACTTTTTGGAAGCCACCGGAAGATGGCTTTGTTGCGCTGCCCATAAATCTTTCTCTATCCGCTACCTCTCTGTTTCAAACTTAAAACATCCTAAAAAAGCATAATTGGGCATATAGTCCAACTGCTTGCTCTCCACGCCCACATTTTAGGCATTTAGCGGGATGTATAAATCAAATTATTAGTTTCCACGCCCAAAGCATCAAATTTCAGCCGAAAAACGAGAGCAAAATGGGCAGTACATTTTGATTTTCCATATATCTGCCCAAAACATCACTTAACAATCAAAATGCATAACAAATGTGTTTCTCTGATTTGCATGGGGTTCTGAATAGTTTCAAATATTTTTAGTCACAAAAGGCGGCTCCTAAAGCCAAAAACCGCCTTTTTGCAAGAAGTTCGTCCTTACGTCTTATTTCGTCCTTACGTCTTATTTCTTCTTTACGGTAACAGTCACCTTCACGGTCTTGCCATTGGCCTTAACGGAAATAACTGCCTTTCCGGTTTTCTTAACCGTCGCATAGTCAACCGGAACACCCTTCTGCTGTGCGTCATCCCATACGGTAAGGGACGCATCTTCATGCATCTCCACACTCGGAAGTTCTGAATAGCCTGCATATTTCCACTCCTCCTCGGACGCATCATTAAAGTTCAAACTTCCACCCACACATACGGTAGATTCTGCTTTCATAAAGGATACCGGAATGTAAAGCTTATAGCTTACCGTGTAGCTCTCCGAATAGGAAGCCGGTTCTCCAAAATCCCAAAAGCTGGCTTCGGTTTTGGATGTGGTATCCCAGTCATCCTCCCAGCCGGAATTGGTAAAATTCACCGGGATTTCAGCTGCCTTGTTTTTGCTTGCAGCCGAAACCTCGGTTACCGGTGCAAGAAGGCTGAGTGCCAATACCCCTGCACCAACCGTTGTCATCACACGTTTCAAAATTTTGTTCATAAGTTTGTTCTCCTTCTCTTGTTCTTTTGCTGGTTGATAATTGATTTTAGCATTTTTCTTTTCTAAAAAGGGATGCAGCCTGCACACAGACTACATCCCTTTTCATGGGTTATTTTATAAATATGTAATTTCAAACTTCGGGTTTCCGTATTTTTTATCGCCTCCTCCATCTCTTCCTGCCTTGTAGCGCTCATCTTCATGGCTGCCAGATTCGACATGGTAAAAAGCGGTCCAACTGTAATCAAAATCTACCCAGCAGCGGCACATCCACAGACAACAGCAGTTCCTGCAGTTCCATCATATTCATCCCGTGGGAAATCCCGTAAATGCAGGCCGCATCTCTCTTGATCTTCGAATAGAGCACACTTTTGCCTGCCTTTTTCAAAAGCATCTGCGTCTCGTCTAAAGAAAGCCCGAATCCCACCGCCAGCTGGATCAGTTTATCCCTGGAGGGATTTCTTGTTCCGTTAAAAATCTGATGGCCGTAGGTTCTGTCGATCTGTGCTTTCTTAATGACCTGCTCCGGCACCACGTCCCGTTCCTCACAAAGCTCCTGCAGATATTTTGTCAGCGGCACCTCCGCAAAGGATTCCGCATCACTGTCTAATACCTTTTGCAGGCTTTTTCCGTTTACAAGCTTTTGCAATAAAGTATTGGTCGTTGATGCCATAGTCCATCCTCCCGAAAACAACAAACCCTGTACGACTGTCCACACAGTCCATACAGGGGAAAATACCAATCAACTATACAAAACAATTATATATCACATTTTCAAATACTGTCAACGGACAAATCACCATTACACGAACCGAAAATATCTGCTCCTTCAGAGCACACCCGCTTGGACAAGGGTTACCCTCGGCCAGACAGGTGCACTTTGTCTTCATTTACGCATTTTCAGTGCATATGCTGATGCGCGTATTTTTCTTTCGTAGCCATGCCGCCCCGAATATGACGCTCGGACTTGTTTACATCGATCACCTTGCGGGTCTGGGCTGCGAGAGACGGATTGATCTGGGAAAGTCGCTCAGTTACATCTTTATGTACGGTACTTTTACTGACGCCAAAATTCTTGGCCGCCTGACGGACCGTTGCATTGTGCTCAATGATATAATTTGCGATTTCCACCGCACGCTCTTCAATATATGTTTTCACAAAAATACCCCTGCATATCTGTTTGTACAGTGTATGCAGGGGTATGTTTACATATGCTTAGTGAAATTTATGCGCCTAATGCCTGATAGCTCTTGTTTAAGAAAATCATGTATAAGATACCGGCAACTACTTCCACGATAGCGATCACTACGTTAATCACAGTACCAACCGCACCGATCAGTGGAATTAATGCAATCAGGGTTGCTACGACAGAAATGATCGTGCAAACCAGGTTGATCTTCCATACGGTAAGTCCCTTCTGCGCTACATCGGCAGCACCGATCTGGTTCATTACCTCTGCAACGGATGTGCAGACATAATATACAACCAGGAGTGAAAGAACTGCAGAAGCAATGGTAAACAGTGCATTCAAAAATCCTGTCTTAAAGAAAGCACCTACAATGCTGACTACCATACTGATAATGGTAATGGTAAATGCTGTCTTGCAACCTGCGATATCCTTGCCTGCTCCATACAATCCAACCATGCTGATAATTAAGAAAACCAGTGCTCCGATTGCTGCCAGAATGTTAACAATCGGAATAATCATTAATACTGCGCAGATGATCGTACCGACCTCTGCGATAAACATTTTCTTGAGGCCTGCGCCTGCATTTGGATAATTTCCCATTTTTTTAATCTCCTTTTTCATATTCATAACGTAAAAATATGTATAAAGCTACTTTTATACTATATATGGTTTCCCAGCCTTTTAAAATAGGACTTATTACCTATTTTCCCACCTTCTTTCGCAGCAGGTCATAAACCCATTTTCCGGATTCGCTCAATTCACTTCTCTTGAATCCGCTGGTCTTCTGACAGCTGCTCCCTATCATTGCAGACGTCTCTCCTTTGTTAGACAGATTCCATGCCACATAGCTGACATCATACTTGTCCAACGTCTTGATCCACTTTTTCGCTTCCGTCTTATCAATGGCACCGTTTCCGCTGGCATCGCAGATCCCATATTCCGTGACAAACACCGGAAGCCCTGCTTTGATGGCTTTTGTCATGGTATCCCTCAGCCACTCCTTGTGAGTCCCGGCGTAAAAATGCAGGGCATACATGATATTCTTTTCCTTGATGGGATCCGCCGCGGCTTTGTCAACCTCCTGAGACCAGGTGGGTGTTCCAACTATAATCACGGCATCCTTATCATTTTTCCGGATCACCGGAATCACTGACCTGGCATAGGATTTGATATCTTTCCAGCTGGTCCCGCCGTTGGGCTCGTTGCAGATCTCGTAAAGTACATTATCATACCTTTTGAGTTCCTTGGACATATCTTTGAAAAAGGCCTTGGCGGCCTTCTGATTCTGTTTCGGATTGCAGTCACTCAGGATATGCCAGTCCACAATGACATACATATGGTATTTGTCTGCCAGCTTCACACCCTTTTTTACCAGATCTTTCAGTGCCTTACGGTTCTTCGCGTCACCGGTGCAGTAGCCGTTATAGTCCGCCGTGTACATGGCCAGCCGCACCACGTTGGCCCCCCATTTATCATGGAGTTCCTTAAAGCACTTGTCATTCACATACTGCGGATACCAGGAAAGACCGTGGGTACTGACTCCCCGAAGCTGCACGGTGTTTCCTTTCTTGTCACAGAGCTTTGTGCCCTCCACATGGAGAGCTCCAAGCCTTGCATCCTGAAATTTTGTTTTGGCCTGCACCGGTTGTGTGCCCACCATCAATGTAAGCAGCATGGTAAACGTACAGACTGCCGCAAGAATTCTTCTTGATATGATTTTTCCTTTCCCCTGTTTCATCCTTCTCACTCTCTCCTCCCAATGGCAACTCACGCTATCTCTGTTACCTTATAATCCTGCTCTTCAACCGCATTTTTAAGCACCTCATCTGAAACCTCTTCCGCTAAAGTCACCACCGCGGTTCCGGCCTCATGGCTCACAACTGCCTCCGTTACCTGTGGGATTGCCTCCAGCACCTTCTTTACCCGGGCCTCGCAGTGACCGCACATCATGCCCTCAATTTTCATTGTTTTTGTCATTATCGCTTCCTCCTTATTTTCTTCACTTTCTCCAAAGGAACTCTGACTGCTTTTTCCTCTTCCTGTCTCCTGTTCCTCTGACTGCTTTTTTCCTGCATGCTTTCTCTCTACCCGTTCTCTCTGTCCCGGCTGATACAGCTTGAAAAAGTTCAGACGCAGTGCGTTGGAAACTACGCAGAAGCTGGACAGGCTCATGGCTGCAGCCGCAAACATCGGATTCAACTTGATTCCACCTACAGAATACCACAAACCGGCCGCCAGGGGAATACCGATGACATTATAAAAAAACGCCCAGAAAAGGTTTTCGTGAATATTGCGAAGAGTGGCCCGGCTCAGCCGGATGGCGGCCGGTACATCCGAAAGCCGGCTCTTCATCAAAACCACAGCAGCGGCATCGATGGCGATATCCGTTCCGGCTCCGATGGCAATACCGGTGTCAGCCCTCGTCAGGGCGGGGGCATCATTGATTCCATCCCCCACCATGGCCACCTTCCCCTGCTGCTGCAATTCTTTTACCGACTGCTCCTTTCCCTCCGGGAGGACACCGGCGATCACCTCGTCCACACCTGCCTGGGCACCGATGGCTTTCGCCGTTTTCTCATTGTCTCCGGTCAGCATCACCACCCGGATTCCCATTTTCCGAAGGGATGATACCGCCTCCCTGCTGTCTTCCCGAATGGTATCCGCCACTGCAATCATGCCAAGAAGCCTTTCGTCTCCCGCGAACAGAAGAGGCGTCATGCCTTTTTCGGCACAGGCCTGTGCCTGTTTCGTCACCGCCTCCGGCACCGGTACCTGGCTGCTCACAAAGGAAAGACTTCCCCCCAGCAGACAAATTTCTCCTGCTTTACCGGTAAGGCCATTTCCCGGCAGTGCCTGAAATTCTGTAATCTCACCATATACCAGGCCCAGCCCTTTCACATATTTCATCACGGCTGAAGCAAGAGGATGCTCGCTTTTATTTTCCAGTGCAGCTGCCATCTGCAAAAGCTCGGTCTCAGTCACTCCCAGTGCCGGGAATACACCGGTGACCTCAGGCTTTCCTGTGGTGATGGTTCCTGTCTTGTCCAACACGATGATCTGGGTTTTTCCTGCATTTTCCAAAGCCGTCGCATTCTTAAAAAGAATACCGTTTTTCGCTCCCACACCGTTTCCCACCATGATGGCTACCGGTGTGGCAAGCCCTAACGCGCAGGGGCAGCTGATGACCAGGACGGAAATACCCCTAGCCAGCGCAAACCCGAAGCTTTGGCCAGCCAACAGCCAGATGATGATGGTGATAACGGCAATGCCAATCACCGTCGGAACAAAAACTGACGACACCTTGTCTGCGGCTTTGGCAATGGGTGCCTTGGTGGATGCGGCGTCAAACACCATCCGGATGATCTGGGACAGGGTGGTATCCTCTCCCACCCGGACCGCCTCACAGCGCAGGAACCCGGAGCAGTTTACGGTTGCGGCACTGACCAGGTCACCCTGCTTTTTGTCCACCGGGATACTCTCCCCGCTTAAGGCGGACTCGTCCACTGCGCTGTTTCCCTCCAGGACCTGTCCGTCCACCGGTATTTTTTCCCCGGGGCGCACCAGAAAAACATCTCCCCTTTTTACCTCCCCCACCGGGACTAAGGTCTCTTTGCCCTCCCGAAGAATCACCGCACTCTGGGGTGCCAGCTTTACCAGGCCCTTTAAGGCATCCGTGGTCTTTCCCTTAGCCCGGGCCTCCAGCATTTTCCCCACAGTGATCAGCGTCAGGATCATAGCCGCGGACTCAAAATAGAATTCGTGCATGAGACCCATGACGGCAGAACTGTCCCCCCGCATCTGGGCGTCGGTCATAGCCAAAAGCGCATAGGTGCTGTAACCAAAAGAAGCGCCGGCCCCCAGCGCAACCAGCGTATCCATATTCGGGGCCCCATGGATCAGTGCCCGTACTCCGCTCACGAAAAACTTCTGATTGATGACCATAATGATCACGGTCAAGAGCAGCTGCAAAATTCCCTGTGCCACGCAGTTTTTTGCCAGTATTTCCGGCAGAGGCCAGCCCCACATCATATGTCCCATGGAAAGATACATAAGTGCCAACAAGAAAACAACCGAAAAAAGCAGGCGCTTCTTAAGCACCGGAGTTTCATGATCTTCCAGCGCCTCTTCCTGGGCATGATACATATCTGTCCCAGGATGATCTGCATCCGAGCGGACATGCGCTACGTCATCTCCGGCATGGTTGTCTTGTATTCGTATATCCCCCCTCTGGTGCGTTCCTCCTACATTTTGTCTGACGGCATGGTATCCGGCCTTTTCCACTGCTGCCTCAATCTCTTTTTCACCTGCACTCCCCTCCACCTGCATGGAATTGGTGAGCAGGCTGACACTGCAGGACTCTACCCCCGGCACCGCAGACACCGCTTTTTCCACCCTGGCAGAACATGCTGCACAGCTCATTCCCGTCACCTGATATTTCTGCATCTATTTTCCTCCAAATCTAGAACCTCAACCCATGCAAAATTTGCCTCTTGTATCCCATAGTTATCGTATCAATTATTATACACCAAACACAACTTTCCATGCAGAGAAAATTTATCATTTTTACTCTTTACAAATTCTTCGAAATTTGATTAAATGGTTACACAAATAAACTACAAAGGAGGCGCATAATATCGTCTACGATCAGATACTTTTCGAGTGTCAACAACTCGAGAACGAGATTTGCTCCATTGATGAGCAGCTGAAGGAGCTGCCGGAAGGCAGAATGTATTGTACCAGAAACGGAACGCATTTCAAGTGTTATCTAACAGATGGTCACGTTCAGACCTACATCCCCCAAAAGGAAAGAGAATATGCAAAGCAGCTGGCCAGGCGAAAATATCTTACTACTTTACAGGAAGACTACAAAAATGAATTGGCAGCACTACACTCCTATCTGCATGACCACAAAGAAAGTAAGGCTGCAGACATGCTAAAAGAATCAAGTGTCTACCACAAGCTGCTTTCACCCTCATTCCAACCACTATCCCCGGAACTTTTGGATTGGGCGAACTCCCCCTACGAAAAAAACACAAAATATCCAGAAGGACTAAAGTTTGAAACAAATTTCGGTTTATATGTCCGCTCAAAATCGGAATCCCTGATTGCGATGATGCTCCGAGATAAGCACATTCCTTTTCGCTATGAATGCGCATTGGAGCTTGGAGGGGTAACAATCTACCCCGATTTTACAATCAAACATCCCATAACCGGAAAAATCCACTATTGGGAGCATCTTGGCATGATGAATACGAGCGATTATATAAGACGAACGTCTTCAAAACTTACCCTTTATATTGAAAACGGATTTTTGATTTCCAATAACTTAATTCTAACTTCTGAGACGAAAGAGGAGCCACTCACACCCATGAGTATTGAAAAAACGATTCAACATCACTTCTTGTAATATGTGGATGGGCGACAGAACTGATTTCTCATATCCGTCGCCCATTTTCTCATTCTTCTATAAAATTTTCTCACTTGCTGTGGGCGACAGCGTTGGTTTCTTCTCCCTGTCGCCCACTTTCTCCTGAATTCTCTCACTTGCGGGGGCGACAGCAATGGTCCCTTCTCCTCGTCGCCCATTTTTTTCTGACCTATCCAGAATAAATGGGCTATACAGACACTTCATGGCTTCCTTCGCCCTCTTTTGCCCCTTCTCCTAAATTTTTCTCTTTTCCTGTGGGCGGCGCCATCGAATTCTTCTCTCTGTCGCCCATTTTCTCCCAACCCATCCATTTTAATTGGGCGACAACTTCGGTTTCTTCTCTCTGTCGCCCACTTTTGCCCCTCCCCTATTATTTTCTCACTGACCATGGGCGACAGCGTTGGTTACCGATTCCTGTCGCCCACTACAGGATCCTCCGGATCAACACATCAACAGCCGCCGCCAAAAGCAGTGCCGCGCCAATCACATACACCGTGGATTTCGAGGCAAACCCCAGGCGGTAGCCGGTATACATCCCGGCTGTCACTACGATTACCGTAAGCACCACGATCATGATCAGGATGGCTGCCAGATTGGTTCCAAGAAAGCCAAAGGCAATGCCTGCCATAACTGTATAAATGCTGCTTACCGATGCCATGCGCACAAACCTGCGGATGCCCGGATTTTTTTCCAGATGCTCCTCCAGATGCTCATTTCGAATTGCTTTCACGATGAGGCGAACCCCCAGCCCCAGACAAATGAGCATGGAAATCACCTGTCCAAGAACCTGTTCATCCGTCTTCGGATATTTTCGGCAATAGAGACTGGACAGAAGATGCCCCAGATACAGTGCTAATAGCTGGATTGCCGCGGTCAGTACACAGATCAGAGACAAATGCTTTTTGTTAATCCGGGCCACTAATGAGCCCTGACATTCCATTTCAGCGAAGATATCCAGCGATATTCCCAGTACAATCAAGAGATCCTCTATCCAGTTCATGCTACACTTCCTCCCATCCTATCCTGCGAATTCACAATTTCCAGTTTGCCCCCATAATTCCACGTCCTCCATTTCGGATTTGTGCTTCTGAAACGAAATATAAACTGCTATGCTATCTGTCGATTTATTCCTCCGACTTAATAGCGTCCAGCTTATAGATGAATTTCACACTTCCGTTTACCCCATCGGCAAGCGAGGTAAAGGTCTGGTACTCCTCGCCGGCATCCAGCATTGCCTGTATTTTCCCTGTAAGCGGCTTGATATCCCCGTTATAGCTGTTGACAATTTTGGAAATTCCCTCCTCGTCAAATTCCAGCATTCCGTCGGAAAGATCATGGGAGCCATCCTGAAGCTTATCCGCGCCCTTCACCAGCTTAGCAGTTGCCTTGTGCAAAGCGGTAATGCCATCTGTCAGCGTCGGCACCTGGTCCGCAATAGACTGGGTTCCTTTGCTCAATGCCGCCGATCCGGTGACCAGACTGTAGCCATTGGACTGCACCGCTTCGATCTGCTCTGCGATGGTTTTCTTGGCACTCTCTGCGCCGCTTACTGCCGCACTTCCTGCAGCCTGTGAGGCTGCGCTTTCGCACGCTCCTGCCAGCTTGAGTGAAAGCTCCTGCAGACTCTTCTCTACGGCAGCACTCACCTGCCCATTGCTTCTCCCCGCTGCCAGCTGAGCCTGAATGGTGCTCTGTGTTTTTGAGAACAAGGTATCCCTTGCCCCGGATTTTGCATAGAGCAGCTCCGCCAGCTGGGCCGATGTCATACCGTTTGTGACCGCATACATGGCAGTCGCTGTGGGGTCCTGTGCCTGTGCACCCTTAGCATATACAGACTTAATCGCTTCTGCTGCCTGATCTGCCGTGAGCTTACTGTCTGCCGGCTGTCCCGCTGCCTTCAAAAGCACCTGGCGAACCACCTCGCCATATACAGCCTCAGCTGCGTTTGCACTGTAGGCCCCGTCATACAGAGAAGTATACAGCTGGCCATCGGCGGTACTTCCATCCTTATTCTTCTGATAGCGGAGGGAAGCATAGATCTGATCTGCAACCTCCTTTGTCTTTCCGTTTTTGAATTCCTGTACAACAGCTTTTGCAGCGGTTTCCTGCGCATTTTTCTTTTCTGCATCACTCATTTTTGTATTCAGCCCCTTATCAAGAGACTGGATTCCTTTGCTGATGGAAGCGGCACTCTTATTCAGGGTGTTTACCCCTTTGCCCAGGTCACCGCTCTTGGAATAAAGCTCTCCCATGCCGCTGGCATAGTCCGCCAGCCCTTTCTGGAAGGAATCCATGCCCTTCGCCAGATCCTTTGACCCCTTTTTCAGCTCACCGCTGGCATCCTGAAGGTCTGAAACCATCTGATTCAGAGAGGAGGCATCCCCTTCCTTCATGGATATGATGCTGCCCGCATTGGCCACGATAGTCATAGCCGTATCCAGCTTGAAATCTTCTACGTCCGCAGTAACTTCAAAGTCCTCAGGGAGCTCCAGATCCTCGGTAAAATCAGAGTCCAGGCCATCCAGACTGTCACTGATTCCCGGAAGCGCATAACCGATGACAATGGTATTATCCCCATTATTCTCCACCTTGCCGTTTTTCACTTCAATATTGGAAAAATGATCGTCCAAAACCATGGCAGTCACTGCAGCAAAAGGCACCTTGACATTGTGCTTTTCTCCGTCAATGGTTTCCTCAAAAGAAGTATGATTGGTGTACTCAAAATGAATCGTGACTTTACCGGATTTTCCTGCCAGCTCCTCAGGTGTAATTTCTTCGCCATCCAGATAATAAGTCACTTTCTGGCTCACCGGAGCCTCCTCCCCCGACTTGCCCTGATAGAAAATATCGTTTCCGTCCGCCTGCCAGGTCAGACTTTCCCCATTCTGGGTATAGGTTTCATCTCCTTTCACATTTTCGATTTCACTGAGCGGGGAACTGTCAGAAAGGGTATCCTTTTTGTCACTGTTAATCAGGTGATCGCTGACAATGGTGTCATGGACCGTGCCGTCTGCATCACAAAGAAGATAGACACTTTCCTCCTTACCGATTTCTTTGTCACTTACCTCCACCGATACCAGATCCGAAAGGCCGCTGTCTGTATCCGTTTCTTTTTTCCCCGTGCCGGTTTTCTCCCCGTCATCGGTCTTTGCAGCCCCCTCATCCTTCGATTCAGTATTCACGGAAGCTTCGGTCTTTGCAGACCCTGAACGGGTGTCTGCCTGTACGGCAACCGCCGTCATTCCGCTTCCGAGAAGTGCAACTGTCAGTACGCCTGCAGCAATGCGAATCACATATCTATTTCTAAATTTTCTTTTCAATTCCGGTAATTTCATAATAATAATCCTCCCTGCTGATTCAAATCTATATTTCTGGTTTCATGAAAATTATAGTTACTTCTGTGTCTTTTTCGGTCGGAATCCGGCGCTTGTTGCACAGATCACCCGGTCAAAAATCATAAACATGGACGGCAGTATAAAGATGACCACGAACATACTGATGATCGCGCCTCTCGCCATCAGGGTACATAAAGAACTGATCATGTCAATGCTGGAGTATAATCCAACACCGATGGTCGCTGCAAAAAAGCTAAGGGCACTGACAATAATGGACTGCGTGGATTTTCCCAGAGCATCCGTAATAGCCTCTTTCTTTTCAAGTCCGTTGAACCGGTTCTTCTTGTACTTGTTGGTCATCAGAATTGCGTAATCCACTGTGGCGCCCAGCTGGATCGTACCGATGACAATGGAGGCCACAAAAGGAAGCACCGTACCGGTATATGCCGGAATCCCCAGGTTGATAAAGATTGCCAGTTCAATGACCGCCACAAGAATCACCGGAAGCGTGATGGATTTAAACACCAGCACAATAATCAGGAAAATGACGCCGATGGAAATGGCACTGACCATCTTGAAATCCCGATCCGTAATCTCGATCAGATCCTTCGTACAGGGGGCCTCACCGATCAGCATGGCGGTATTGTCATATTTTTTAATGATCTTTTCAATCTCCCTGCACTGGTTGTTGACCTCGTCGGAGGCTGTCTGATATTCGCTGGATACCAACATCATCTGGTAGTCACCATGTACCATAATATCTTTGATGTCATCCGGAATGGCTTCCTTCGGGACGTTCGGTCCCAGGGCAGAATCCAAAGAAACCGCCAGCTTGACGCCGTCCACCTTCTTAATCTCCCGGATCATGTTCATGCTGTCCTTCGAAGACAGGGAGCTTTTTGCAAGAATCAAATGCGTTGCTCCCATATGATACTGATCGTTCAACTTATCGTTGGCAACCTTGCTGTTTACCATATCCGGCATCGTACCTGCGAGATCATAATACACATCTGTATGGGTGTATCCGTAAAGGGCCGGAATCAGAATTACCAGAAACAGAATTGCAAAAATGACCGAGTGTCCGGTTACCCAATGTGCAATTCTGCCCACGTCCGGCAGGATCGCGCGGTGTCTGGTCTTCTCAATGGCCTTGTCACATACCAAAAGCAGTGACGGAAGGATGGTCACACATCCGATGACGCCGATGACAACACCCTTTGCCATGACAATTCCGATATCCTTACCCAGAGTAAAGCTCATAAAGCACAGGGCAAAAAAGCCGGCTACTGTAGTAACGGAGCTTCCCACCACCGAGGTGATCGTATTGGAAATGGCATGGGCCATAGCCCTTTCCTTATCGCCCGCAAAGCGTTCTTTCTGCTCCTGATAGCTATGCCACAGGAAAATAGAGTAGTCCATCGTCACACCCAGCTGAAGCACCGCCGCAAGAGCTTTTGTCACGTAGGAAATTTCCCCAAGGAACACATTGGATCCCAGGTTATATAGAATCGCCATTCCGATACTGAGAAGAAACAAAAGCGGAACCACCGCAGAATCCATCGTCAGGGAAAGCACGATGAGGGACAGGATCGATGCAATTGCCACATAAATCACGGTTTCTTTTTCTGACAGCTTCTTAATATCGTTGCAGACCGCCGCCATACCACTGACAAAGCATTTGCCCTCCACCAGATGATTCATGGTCTCGATTGCCTCCATGGTTCCATCTGCCGCCATAGAATCGTCATAGAGTACCGCCATCAGCTGACTGTCTGCATCCTTGTTATTAAAGAAATCATAGATGTCATCCGGGAGAGCTTCTCTCGGGATACTGAAATCGCCGATGCTTCCATACCAGACCACACGTTTTACATGGGGAATAGCATCAATTTCGTCAGCCACCTTTTTCAGATCCTTGTCATTCATTCCCTCCACCACGACGAAGGAAAATGCGCCGGTTCCGAATTCATCCATAAGGATATCCTGCCCCTTCATCGTCTCGATATTCTTAGGAAGATACGAGAGGATATCATAGTTGACTCTGGTTTTCACAAATCCGATTCCCGACGGGATCAGAAGAAGGAATGCCAGAATCAGGATGAGGACCCTTGTTTTCACAACTCCTTTTCCAAATTTAATCATATTCTTCACCATCCATTTCTATTTGATGCTTCAGAAGGCTTCCCTTTCAGGGGTTCCTCCGGCTTCATCCAAAAGCGTTCTTCACGCCGGCATGCCGAAGCGTTTCTCCCGATTCGGAAGGATTCTGATCAGCTACATCTGGAGTATAAAAAAAAGAACTGAATATGAAAATATTCAATCCTTCCTTCCTGTATGACATAATAGACAAATGGACAGATTTGTATATGGTTCCTACACAAATCCGTCATATTATAGTTCCTCAATAACCTCCTTCATGGACCGGGTGATGATATAATGATAGGCCTCTGCCATCTCCTCCGGCGGAATCGTCATCCCCATGGTAATCCATCCCTCCGCAGCAAAACACATGGACTGGGCATAATAGGCTGCAATAATCTCCGGTGTGAGCCATCTGTGCCTGGACTTTTTGCCGGTCATCTGCTCCTTAATGATCTCGTAAAGTGTTTCCCCCACACATTTCTGGGCAATATCGTGGAAGGTCACCGGCCCCTCCAGCTTCGCCAGCCTGGTGTAGAAAGCTTTGTCCTTTTCCATATTGGTAAACAGAAGCACCATAGCCTCCGAGATCATGCCGATTCCCAACAGTGGCTGTATCGGCTCCAATAGATCCGTTTTAATAATCCACTCGATCAGCTCAAACTTATCCTGGAAATGGTTGTAAAAAGTCGGCCGGATCACCCCTGCCTTATCCGTTATTTCTTTGATTGTGATTTTTTCCACGGGCCGTTTTGCCGCCAGCTCCTTCAAGCTGTCTGCCAGAAGACGGTCCACCTCATTCTTTCCCTGTGCTGCCATGCTTTACCTACTCATCAAACTCCATTGTGACAAAGTATCCCTTTTCTGTCTCCTTCACATCCACAACAACTCCTTCACGGCTTTTCAGTCGTTCGCCCACAGCATAATTTCCGGACATGGCAATTGCATGCTCGATCGTGTAATAATAGGAGGTGGGAAGCCTTCCCTCTGTCACCTTCAGCCGGTCTCCGGGTTTTGTGAGCCCCGGCCGCTCCATTTTAAACTCCATCTGTCTCATTGATTCTGATCACTGTCCTCACGAAATGTCCTGTCAATCGGGTCATGATATTTATGATACTCCTTTTCTGCATGGGAAGAGCTTAACGTAATCCAAAGATTGGATGCCCCATTAAAGATCAAAATGATTCCCACCAGAATCACCGCCTTCTCCATTACACCAAAAGCATCGAATACACAGATCAGTCCGCACACAATACTGACAACAGCTAAAATCAGTCCTGCCCCCCAGGCACTGTAGCCGAATTTTCTGGCGTCAAGAATCTCCTTGATGGCGCGAACCCCGTGAAACAAAAGAAGCACTCCAATCACAATCGGAATCAGACTCACGATCACTGCCGGCTGCAGCAAAAACCAGATTCCCACCGCCAGAATCAATACTCCTAACAGCACCGAAAATCCATTAGTCAGAAAATTTAAAAAGAAGCTTCCCAGATACACGGCACCGATAACGATCATGGCAATGGCCAGCACACTGCCCAGAAGCTCAATCACACCGCCCCTAAGAATGATAAAAATGATTCCAAGTGCAATACATAATATGGAAGACAGCAGATAGTCTGCCTTAATGGCTTTAAAAAAATCTTTCATGCGTATTCTCCTTTACAGTAACCATTTTGTGACAAGTATTATAGCATTCCTGCATTTTTTCTTCAACTTTTCCGAAAAATTTGTTATACTGTCTATAACAAGTTTGTACACCGTACCTAATACCAAAAAGCGAGGCATCTTATGGGAAAAGAAGCAAAAACCAATGCGGTCCGGATTCTCGACCGCAATAAAATCAAATATGAGCTGATCAACTACGAATGTGACGAGTTCGTCGACGGTCTCCACACCGCAGAGGCCACCGGAGCACCTGTTGAACAATCCTACAAAACATTAGTTATGCAGGGGAAAAGCAAAAAATACTATGTATTTGTCATTCCAATTGCCCGGGAGGTGGACCTCAAGGCCGCAGCCCGCGCTGTGGATGAGAAATCTGTAGAAATGATCCATGTAAAGGATTTGACTGCCATCACCGGCTATGTCCGTGGGGGCTGCAGTCCTCTCGGAATGAAAAAGGCGTTTCCGACTATCATCGATGCATCTGCCCAACAATACGAAGACATCTACGTCAGCGGTGGCCGCATCGGCACCAGTATCCGGCTGAATCCCGAAGATCTGGCCCATGTGGTGAACGCGTCCTTCGCCTCTGTGACGGCATAATCCGATAATGGGCGCTGGAGGTTATTTTTCCCCCAGCGCCCATTCCATCAACAGGAATCATTCCTTCTTCGCAAATTCCATCATGAAGTATGCTATTCTTATTGCATTCCCTCACGAAGTATGCTCATTCTCCTGAATCAGATCTATGATCCTCTGGAGCTCCGCACCCTCCACCGGCGCCTGCCCATGGTCGATATGCTTCCAGTCTCTGCCGAATTCCCCCAGGAGATTGAACTTGGGATCTCTGGTCCGCTCAACCGTAAAATAACGACCTCTGCCGGTCACATCGTTCCAGGAAAAATACACGCGCCAGCAGGACGGATAGCCCATATCCCGGTCCGGCAGATCCACCCGCACGATCAGAAGTTCCTCTGAAATGTTCATGACCATCACAGAAAAATCCTCCGGCAGGTATGGATACATGCGCTTTTGCTGATAGCACTCCTCAAAGAAGCGATCCACATACTCCTCCTTCTGCTCGCAAAGTTCTTCCAGCATCTGCTTTCCCTGCTCAAAAAAGCGCTTCGGAAGATATCCGAATTCAAACTGCTTGCGCTCAAACAAAAGATACTGCTCCGGCGTCATCTGCATGGTCTTTTCCTTAGGAGCGGCATTTCTGGCCTTCTCCACCTCCTCGATCCGTTCCACCAGCTGACGTTTAAAAATCAGGTTGTCAGAAAAAGGATTGAGAATAATACCACTTAATTTATCTCCCTGAGAGGCGGCCATCTGATTGGCTGCAAGGAACGGCATATTAACCAGCACGTCGCTCTGGGGCTCCCTGGGAACCTGCTCCCTGCTGGTATAGATTGGAAGGAATTTGCCCTTGGTGGGGCTGTCGATCAGGCATGGGAGCGGCTTTTTCTCCTCATTCATGTTGGCCGGGATCAAAATCCTTCTTGTACGAATCGACTCGATCAGCGTATTCAGATGCTCCGCTGTCTTATCCTTCATATAGATCTTGATCTGCTCCTCCACCTTCTCGTTTCGAACATTGATGGTCATATCCTGATCCATCTCTTTATTCTCATCTGCCATGTTAATATTCTCCTAAAATCATTCAATTGAATCAGAATCCCTTCGATTCTGTTCTCAGAAATCGGCGATTCATCACCTGTTTTTTATAGTAACATAATTCCGATGAGAAATAAAGTATCTTTCCTTTCCTTATACATCCAGCACTTCCTCTTCCAGAGTGCGTTGGATCAGCTTATCCAGCCTGCGGCCGATCTTCGCATATTTCTCGATCCGCTTTGTCATCTCCGGAGAAATCTCATTTTCTTTTTTGTAAGAAACGCGGTTGTCCATACCGGCCCAGGCATCCATGATCATGGTCCGCAGCTGCAGTTCGACACGCACCATCTGATCTCCCGTAAGCTTACTTCCCTTGTTATTTTTTTGCTTTGGGCATTTCCCGGATTTTTTCTCTGAAACCTGATTCGTCAACTGCTTTCCCGAAAGCTTCTCTTCAATCATATCACCGGGAACCGGTACCTCCATCACAATGTGATAGCTCTCATAGCCGTTCTTCTTGGGCTTTCGAATATAGTCCTTTGCCTTAATGATGGTAAAACGGGAATCCTCTCCAATCTGACGTGCCACCCAGTAGATTTCCTTCACGCTATAGCAGATACAGCGGACTCCGGACAGATCATTCAACTGCTCCACAGCCGTGTCAAAATCCACCGGATACCCCTTACGCTTCAACTTGCCGCATATGCTCTCCGGCGTCTTGATCCGGCTCTCCACAAATCTCAGAAAGCCATGTCCGGTTTTTACAATATAAAATCCATTCAGTTCCCGCAAAAGGCGTACCACGATCTCCCGTGCCGCTGCATGCTTCGCCTGAAACAGTTCATCCTCCCAGGAATTTGTCAGCATCTCCAATTCCTTCTGTGATTCCTGTTTCCGCTGTTCTTTCTGTCTCTTCCCCGGTTCCTGTTTATTTTGCTTCTCCATGGTATCCTGATCCCTCTCTATCTAATTCATTACCCCTTTTCAAGGCAAAGGGGATTGTGATTTCTTCTTTGGGAATCATTATAAGAGAGGCATGTAAAGCAGGCCCGTTCTTCCATGTAAATTTTCAGTAAAATTTATGTATATAAACTTCCCATACGGATTTGTGTTTATTCGACATCCGAGCACTTCCCCAGCGGCGTACACCCGGGGCAGATACTCTCATGATTCCTGCACCTAGTGCGAGTAAATGCCTCCATCCACAGAGTTTAT
>CAMFDG010000032.1 GCA_945949045.1 uncultured Lachnospiraceae bacterium | reverse complement strand
CTCTTTTCCTGCAAGCAGGAACGATTTCTGACTTTTGACCCTTATATCATTATATTAGGAGATGCAGGTATTAATTTCAGTGGTGCAGAATATGACAGTCGAAAAAAGGGTATGCTGGCGTCTCTGCCAATTACAATAATGGCACTGTGGACATTATCATACAGAAAAGAAAATTGACAAGTTGGAAATCATGTTTGAAAACATTGATGAGTTTTGCGCAGATATGGAAAGAAAGAGATCATCATGAATTTATTGACGGTAGATCATATTACAAAATCATATACAGGAAGGCAGCTTTTTGATGACGCGTCCTTTTATCTTCAGGAAAATGAGAAGGTGGGCGTGATCGGAATCAACGGTACGGGAAAATCCACCCTGCTTAAGATGATTGCCGGGCTGGAGGAGCCGGATGCAGGAGAAGTGATATTCGCCAATCATCTGGTAATCCGTTACCTGCCCCAGATGCCGGAATTTGACCCGAAGGCAAGTGTGATGGAAAGCGTACTTTCCTATGCCCGCGTGGGAAGCAGCCACAAGGGAAATGTCCGGGAGGAGCATGCCCTTTGGGATCTGGAGAGCACTGCCAAATCCATGATGACAAGACTTGGCATTTACGACTTTGAGGAGGAGACCGGTCATCTGTCTGGCGGTCAGAGAAAACGTCTCGCTCTGGTGGCGGTGCTTTTAACCCCCTGTGATGTTCTGGTCCTGGATGAACCCACGAACCATCTGGATGCCCAAATGGCCCAGTGGCTGGAAAATTATCTGAAGGGCTTCCGGGGAGCGCTGGTAATGGTAACCCATGACCGGTATTTTCTGGACAGTGTCTGCAGCCGCATCGTTGAGGTGGACAAGGGGAAAATATACAGTTATGACAGCAATTATTCCGGCTTTCTCGAGGCAAAGGAGGCAAGGGAGGAGAGTGAGGCTTCCGGGGAGCACAAGCGTCGTTCCTTTTTGAAAAAGGAGCTGGAGTGGATCAGGCGCGGGGCAAAGGCAAGATCCACCAAGCAGAAGGCTCGCATTCAGCGGTATGAAGAACTTCGGGACATCAGAGGACCACAGGAACAGAAGAAACTGCAGATGAGTTCCGTTTCCACCCGCATGGGACGCACCACGGTAGAACTGGAGCATATTCACAAGGAATATGACGGGAAGGTCCTGATTCAGGATTTTTCCTATATTTTCCTGAAGAATGACCGGGTCGGCTTTGTAGGGAAGAATGGCTGCGGCAAGACTACGCTGATGAAGATGATCGACGGCCGGCTTATGCCGGACAGTGGAACCGTCACTGTGGGCCAGACCATTAAGATCGGCTATTACACCCAGGAAATTGAGAAGGATGCATCGGCGGGAATCGCCTACATGGATCCGAAGCTTCGGGTGATTGACTATATCAAGAATACGGCGGAATATGTCCGCACCGGGGATGGGCTGGTATCAGCCTCCGCAATGCTGGAGCGGTTCCTTTTTCCGCCACAGGAGCAGTATGGCCTGATCGAAAAGCTCTCCGGCGGGGAGAAGCGGCGTTTGAATCTTTTGCGGGTTTTGATGGAGGCTCCCAACGTACTGATTCTGGACGAGCCCACCAATGATCTTGATGTTACGTCCCTTGCAATTCTGGAGGATTATCTGGACAGTTTTGATGGAATTGTCATTACCGTCTCCCATGACCGTTATTTTCTGGACCGCGTTGTGAATCGGATTTTCGCTTTTGAGGAGAATGGCGTGATCCGCCAGTATGAGGGCGGCTTTACAGATTATGAGCTGAAGGCACAAAGGGAGGGACGTTTTGCGGGGGATGCCTTGTCGGGCAGTACTGCTTTACTGTCGGATTCCCAATCCGGGGGCAATGGAAATCTGCGCGGGGGAGAAGATGATTCTGCCCGGAAAGAGAAAAATACAGATTCCCGTTCCACCTGGAACCATGAGAAAAAACTGAAATTCACCTATAAGGAGCAGAAGGAATACGAAACCATCGAAGATGACATCACTGCCATTGAGGAGCGTATGGAGGCTATCGATGGGGAGATGGAAGCCAGCGCGAGAGATTTTGTCAAGCTGAATGAACTGACGAAGGAGAAACAGCAGCTGGAGACAGAGTTGGAGGAGAAGATGGACCGTTGGGCGTATCTGGAGGAACTGGCGGCGAAAATTGCGGCCCGGAATTGAGATGACAAAGATGGGCGTTTGGGAGAAATATATTTCTATACGCCCATGGATTCTTGGAAAAGGGAGAAGGCAAGTTGTATTTGGGCGTTTTGAGACAGATATATCCTATACGCCCACAGAATTCATGAAAATCTATATGAATAAGGCTGAAATGGGCGGTGGAAAACGAAAATTTTCTATGCGCCCATATTTTTTTCCGATTCGAAGTTGAGTCTCAATATAATGGGCGTATAGAAAAAAAGGTTCTTGAGGCGCCCAAAACCTGCATTATTTATGTGAGATTGACTAATTCTGTGGGCGTATGGCAAAAAAGTTGCTTGAGCCGCCCATAAACCGTGGTACATATGTGGAAGAAATAAATTCCGTGGGCGTATAGAGAAAAAGTGATGCTGTTCATCCCCAGGCAAATCAGCAATTGATTAGCTGGGATGCTACAGTTCACATACCTGTGAACTGTAACACGCTGGGATATCATATTTAAATAAAATTGCATAAAAAGGTTGTAAAAATCCTCAAAGATTAGTACAATATAACCATATCGTATTGGGAGCCGGAGAAGGTTTTCTTCGGCAGATCACGGCATAAGAAAACAGAATATAGGAGGGTTTTTACTATGAAGGTTTACACGACTGACAAGATCCGAAATGTGGTCCTTTTGGGACACGGGGGCTGTGGCAAGACCTCTCTGGCAGAGGCGATGGCGTATCTGGCCGGACTTACCAACCGTATGGGGACGGTGGCAGACGGCAATACCATCAGCGATTATGACAAGGAGGAGACCAAGCGGCATTTCTCCATCCACACCTCGGTGATTCCGATTCCCTGGGGGGATGTGAAGGTCAATATTCTGGATACGCCGGGATACTTTGACTTCATTGGGGAAGCAGAGGAGGCCGTATCAGCTGCAGATGCTGCGATTATCGTAGTTTCCGGCAAGGCCGGGATTGAATCAGGAACCAAACGGGCATGGCAGATCTGTGAGAAATATAAGCTGCCCCGTATGTTTTTTGTGACGGATATGGATATTGACAGTGTCAGCTACCGCCAGGTGGTGGAAGAACTGCAGGGACTGTATGGCAAGAAGATCGCACCGTTCCATCTGCCGATCCGTGAGAACGGACAGTTTGTGGGATATGTCAATGTGGTGCAGCAGAAGGCAAAGCGCTGGAATGACAAAGGCACTGTGGATAAGTTTGATGTGCCGGAGTATTCTAAGGAGAATCTTGGTATCTGCCGGGATGCTTTGTTAGAGGCTGTCGCAGAGACCAGCGAGGAGTTTATGGAGCGCTATTTTAACGGGGATGAATTCTCCGAGGATGAGATCCGGCAGGCACTTCGGGTGAATGTCATTGACGGCTCCATTGTTCCGGTGCTCATGGGTTCTAATATTTTAGCACGGGGCATGTATACCCTGATGGCTGATATTGTGAAATATTTCCCGAGCCCGGATAAGAGGGAGTGTGCGGGAATCAATACCACAAGCAACGAGGTTTTCCAGGCGGATTATGATTTTGCGAAGCCGAAGAGCGCGTATATTTTTAAGACAATTGCAGATCCTTATATCGGAAAGTATTCTCTGATCAAGGTGAACTCCGGTGTCTTAAAGACCGATGATGTGCTCTACAATTATCACAGAGACTGTGATGAGAAGATTGGAAGACTCTATGTGCTTCGGGGGAATAAGACAGAGGAGGTCAGTGAGCTTCATGCCGGAGATATCGGTGCACTGGCGAAGCTTGTCAATTCCCTGACCACGGATTCTTTGTCAACAAGAAACAATCCGGTTGCTTACATACGTGCCAATATTTCCAAACCATATGTGTCCATGCGCTATAAGGCAGTCAATAAAGGGGATGAGGATAAGATTTCCCAGGCACTGCAGAAGCTGTTGATGGAGGATCTGACCTTAAAGAATGTCAATGACAGCGAAAACCGTCAGACCCTGCTCTACGGCATGGGCGATCAGCATCTGGAAATTGTGGCAAGCATGTTGAAGGAGCGCTATAAGGTGGAGATTACGCTGATGCGTCCGAAGGTTGCCTTCCGGGAGACAATCCGGGGCAAGTCAGATGTAGAGTATAAGTACAAGAAGCAGTCCGGCGGACACGGTCAGTATGGCCATGTGAAGATGCGCTTTGAGCCATCCCAGGATACGGACAGTGCATATGTATTTGAGCAGTGTGTTGTGGGCGGAGCGGTTCCCAAGAATTTCTTCCCGGCAGTGGAGAAGGGAATTGCAGAAGCTGTTAAGAAGGGGCCGCTTGCGGCTTATCCGGTCATTGGGGTGAAGGCAGTGCTGTATGATGGTTCCTATCATCCGGTGGATTCCTCGGAGATGGCATTTAAGGTGGCAGCAGCCCAGGCCTTCAAGAAGGGATTTCTAGAGGCAAAGCCGGTGCTCCTTGAGCCCATCGCCACACTGAAGGTTCTTGTGCCGGATGAGTATACCGGTGATGTCATGGGAGATCTGAATAAGCGAAGAGCCCGCGTGATGAATATGAGTGCGGACAATGGCTGTCAGGAGATTACGGCAGATATCCCATATCTGGAATTGTATGGTTATAACACAAAGCTCCGTTCCATGACCAGTGGAAGCGGAACCTTCTCCTACGAGTTCGCAAGATACGAACAGGCACCGGAGGATGTGGCAGCACGTGAGATAGAAGAGAGGGCATCAAAGCTTGTTGACGTGGAAGAATAGTTGCATTCGGACTATTTTCATCAGTTTTATATTTCTGTTTGTTTTGACAGGTCCACAGGAATCCCAGGGGGCAGTTTCTGCCCCTTCGGATTCTTCTTTTATGGAGCCTGGGACGGCAGTCTCCCATGGAAAAATATCTGTGTGCTATTTTTTAAACGGGGGAATTCAAAGCCCATATAACAGGAACACCTATCCCGCCTTTTCTGGGGAGGTGCGTCTGCAGACGCCATACAGGCAGGGCTACCGGTTTGTGGGCTGGTATCTGGACCGGGGATTCCACCAGCAGATAAAATCTCTGCCGGAAAATGAATCGGATCATTATATTCTGTATGCAAGATGGACACCGAAGATTGATAACCGATACAATGTGGAGCATTACCGATACGTAACGGAGAGCCGTTCGAAGGATAAAAGAAAGCTGCTTTTAAAGAATCTGGATTATGATTTTCTTGATAAGATCAATATTCCGGGTATGCCGGATACCAGATCGGACGATTTCCTGAACCGCTATATTTTCAGTGAATCCCAATGCCCCCAGGGGGTATGTCTGACGGATGAGTTTGTTCTCATTACCTCCTATTCCGTGGAGGATGACTGTCTGGGAGAACTGATGGTTTTTGACCGGGAAAGCGGGGAGTATCTCATTACTCTGGGTATGGATGAAAACAGCCATCTTGGCGGAATTACTTTTGACGGAGACAATGTGTGGCTGTGTAACTCTCATGAGCGGGAGATCGAGAGAATCTCCTATGATTTCATTATGACAATGGCCTATCGTAACCGGGGAGAGGTGGTGGATGCGAGAGATGTGGTGGATTGTTACAAGGTGAAAAACAGTCCAAGCTGCATTACCTATTACGGGGGCAGGTTGTGGATTGCGACCCACACGCTTCTGGTTGATTCCCAGATGACTGCCTATTATTACAAGAGCGCCGAGAATAAGCTGGAGGCCCTGAGCAGCTTTCAGATTCCCCCCAAGGTGCAGGGAGTTGTCTTCGACTCCCAGGGAAAGGTCTATCTAAGCACCTCCTACGGCCGGGACAAATCCTCGTATCTTTATCAATATGATTCCGTGGCGGAGATGAGCGCCCACCCGAAATATCCGACGCATACGGTGGAGCTTCCTCCCTGTTCGGAAGAACTGGATATAAAGGATGACGTTCTTTATGTTCTGTTTGAATCTGCGGGGGAAAAATATTTAGAGGGTACAGACGGGAAAGGCACAAGCCTTTCCCCCATTGATAAGATTCTTATGATTTCTTTGGATCAGTTTTCATAAACTTCATCAGCATTTGGACACGCTGTTTGTCCGCAGGTGGCAGATCTTTGGATAAAAGCTCACATAAAATCTCGATTTCCGGTTTGGTGAAATCGAGATTTTGTTCTTTGGCCTGCCTCATATTCGAAATCAGAAATGGCATGACATCCTTCATGTTGACAGGCTTTTCCTTCTGGGCAAAGGACATCAGAAACTGCAGCTTTTCCGGGCTCATGTTGGAAAAAGCAGGATTGCTGAAAATAGACGGATCCATGTTACCTCCTATTTGGAACTAAACAAATCATAATTTTCCATGACCATAAAAAAGTTTAAAATTGTGTCGATCGCTTCCTGCTCCCTCGGGGTGCAGTACTGCCTGATGGCGCCCAGCATTGCATTCCTGCGGTCGCTGCCCTCGGGGAGGGAGCAGGCTGCCATGCTGTTGTCCGGCCGGGAAAAGGCGCTGTCTGCGTTCTTGAATTCCAAATACTGAATCAGGAGGGCTGCAGGTTTCTGGGAACGGAAATCCAGAAAAGGAACGATGGATTTGAGCATTTTGATATTTCTTGTCTGTACCATATCATCATAAGTAACCTGTTTGTTATTTTCCATTTGCATACCAGCTTAAGCCTTTTGCTTTATTCTATGAGAGACGTCCTGTCCCCATGCATATCTTATAGCAAAAGAAAAAGGAGACTGGAAGATGGGCCTGATTATTGACGGGAACAGTGTGTATGAGGTGGATGAGGAGTGCCTGAAGAAAAAAAAGATCAATCCGGAGTGTAAGATCAGGGAGGCGATTGAACGGCAGGAGATGCGAAAGAAAGCCAGGGAAGAGGAAATGGGAAGCAGCAGCTGATGCGAAGAAAAAAGGGAGCCGCTTAGGGCTCCCTTTCGGAAAAAAGAAAATTAGCACATTCCGCCGCCGCAGAAGTTTCCACCGCAGAGAAGAAGCAGGATGATAATCCAGCAGCAGTCATTTCCGCCACCGCAGCTTCCGCCACCGCCGAATAATCCACCGCCGCCGTTTCCACAGCAGCACAGAAGCAGGATAATCCAGATAATGGAATTGCAGCCACCCTCTTCACGCGGGCATCCACAGTTTGTTGCAGCTAAATCACTCATAAGTGACCTCCAAAATTTGTTTTACAGTATATCTTATGGCAGAAAGAAAAATAGGTTCCGGATTGTGATAAATAATTTTTTGGGTTGACTTTCTCCGGTGAGAAAGTTAAAATAAGCACAAGACGTATGATTGTATACAATTATTCACGCATAAAGGGGTTAGATGCAATGAGAGATGTTGTTTTGAATGAGAAGTCCAATCTTCTGCAGCTGGAGGAGCATTTTTATCAGCTGGCAGATGTAGACGAGCCGAACACGTTCCGGAATCTGTTTCCTTATGAGGAGGTTCCCAAGATCGCGTTCAATGACCGTATTGTGCCGCACAATATGCCGGATGAGATCTGGATCACAGATACGACGTTCCGGGATGGACAGCAGTCTAGGGCACCGTACACTACGGAGCAGATCGTAACAATCTACGATTATCTGCACCGGCTTGGAGGGCCGAAGGGCAAGGTCCGTCAGAGTGAGTTCTTCCTGTACAGTAAGAAGGACAGGGACGCTGTCTATAAGTGTCTTGAGAGAGGCTATGAGTTTCCAGAGGTGACTGCCTGGATCCGTGCCAGCAAGCAGGATTTCCAGCTGGTAAAGGATATCGGCCTCAGAGAGACAGGAATTCTTGTCAGCTGTTCCGACTACCATATTTTTTACAAGATGAAAATGACCAGACGGGAGGTTATGAACCTTTACCTGAGCGTCATCAGAGAGTGTCTGGAGACCGGAATCAGCCCTCGCTGTCATCTGGAGGACATTACCCGCTCTGATATCTACGGCTTTGTGATTCCCTTCTGTGTGGAGCTCATGAAGCTGCAGGAGGAGTACAAGATTCCGATTAAGATCAGAGCCTGCGATACCATGGGCTTTGGAGTGAATTTTCCGGGTGCTGTGATTCCCAGAAGTGTTCCGGGAATCATTTATGGACTGACGACCCATGCAGGTGTACCTTCCTCCCAGATCGAGTGGCACGGGCACAATGATTTTTACAAGGCAGTGAATAATTCCACTACTGCATGGCTTTACGGAGCCAGCGGAGTCAACTGCTCTCTGTTTGGAATCGGTGAGAGAACCGGAAATACGCCTCTTGAGGCCATGGTTTTTGAATATGCACAGCTTCGAGGCACTCTTGATGGCATGGATACCACGGTGATTACCGAGCTGGCAGAATATTACGAGAAGGAGCTGGGCTATAAACAGCCGAGCCAGACGCCTTTTGTGGGCAGCAATTTCAACGTGACGAGAGCCGGAATCCATGCGGACGGACTTCTCAAAAACGAAGAAATTTATAATATATTTGATACCGGGAAGTTTTTGAACCGGCCGCCTCTGGTTGCTGTGTCCAACACCTCCGGTCTTGCAGGAATTGCACACTGGATCAATCATTATTACAATCTGCCGAAGGACCGGAGGGTAGATAAGAATTCCACTCTGGTCAAGAGAGTCAAGGAATGGGTGGATGCCCAGTATGAGGAGGGCCGTGTCACGGTGATGACCGATCAGGAGCTGGTGGTGAAGATTACGGATGTGTGTAAAGAGTTAAATCTTGTGTTGTAATATCAATCTTTCATATAGGTGAAGCTATGGCCGAAGATCATTATTCATTAAGTGCAAAAGTTTTTCATACCCTCCGGGAAGATATCCTGAACGGAAAGTATCAGGCGAAGGAGGAACTGAAGGAGGCCGATATCGGGAAGGAAATGGGAGTCAGCAGAACTCCGGTCCGGGAGGCTCTTCGTCAGCTGGAACTGGAAGGACTTGTCAATATCATTCCCAATAAGGGCGCCTTTGTGGTCGGTGTGACTTTGAAGGACATCAAGGACATTTATGAGATGAGAACCCTTTTGGAGGGACTGTGTGCCCGGTGGGCAGCAGAAAATATTACCGATCAGCAGTTAGAACAGCTGGATGAAACCATTTTTCTTTCGGAATTTCATTTTTCCAAGGGAAACTGGGACCAGATTCTCATATTGGACAACCGGTTTCATGAACTGGTTTACGAGGCCTGTGGCAGCAGAGAGCTGACCAGAGCTCTCAGGGATTATCATCATTACCTGCAGCGGATCCGCAAGATCACGCTGGGGCAGAGGGAACGAGTGAAGGCCTCCAATGAGGAGCATAAGAAAATAGCCGAGGCGCTTAAGGCGAGAGATTCTGCAGCTGCCGAGGAGTCAGCAAAGCTTCACATCCGCAGCACGATCTCCAATATGGATAAGATCGGCTGGGAAAATCTAATATAATAAACAAAAGGAGAGACAAGCATGGACAAGATTAAGATGACAACCCCTTTGGTAGAGATGGACGGAGATGAGATGACAAGAATTCTCTGGCAGATGATTAAGGATGAACTGCTTCTGCCGTTTATCGATCTGAAAACTGAATATTACGATCTGGGTCTGGAGGAGAGAAACCGCACCAATGACCAGGTGACGGTTGATTCCGCCAATGCCACCAAGAAATACGGTGTCGCAGTAAAGTGTGCCACGATTACACCGAATGCGGCACGTATGACAGAGTATAACTTAAAGGAAATGTGGAAAAGCCCCAACGGAACCATCCGTGCCATGTTAGACGGAACCGTTTTCCGTGCACCGATCGTTGTAAAAGGCATTGATCCTAACGTGAAATCCTGGGAGAAGCCGATTACCATTGCAAGACATGCTTACGGCGATGTTTATAAGGCCAGTGAGATGAAGATTCCGGGACCGGGAAAGGCAGAGCTTGTCTATACTGCAGAGGACGGAACCGAAACCAGAGAACTGATCCACAACTTTAAGGGTGCCGGCGTGATTCAGGGACAGCATAACTTAGAGGATTCCATCGAGAGTTTTGCCCACAGTTGTTTTAAATATGCACTGGATACCAAGCAGGATCTGTGGTTTGCCACCAAGGATACCATCTCCAAGAAATACGATCACACTTTTAAGGATATCTTCCAGGAAATTTTTGACAAGGAGTACAAGGATGCTTTTGATGCGGCCGGCATCGAGTATTTTTATACACTGATTGACGATGCGGTTGCCCGTGTCATGAAGTCCAAGGGCGGTTTTATCTGGGCCTGCAAGAACTACGACGGTGATGTTATGAGTGATATGATCAGCTCCGCCTTCGGTTCTCTGGCTATGATGACCTCCGTGCTGGTTTCCCCACAGGGGTATTATGAGTATGAGGCGGCCCATGGCACCGTACAGAGACATTACTACAAGCACTTAAAGGGAGAGGAGACTTCCACCAACTCTGTAGCGACGATCTTTGCATGGACCGGGGCTTTGAGAAAGCGCGGCGAGCTGGACAATATTTCTGAACTGTCTGATTTCGCTGACAAGCTTGAGGCTGCATGCTTAAAGACCATTGAATCCGGAAAGATGACCAAGGATCTGGCACTGATCACCTCCATCCCGAATCCCACCGTATTGAACAGTGAGGGATTCATCAAGGCAATCCGTGCAGAACTTGAAACATCCCTTGCTTAAAACCGAATGATTCATCCGAAACCCTAAGTTATGATAGGAGTGTTAAAATTTTCACACATTGACAGTTGTGTTGGAAAATCCTATAATTAACTTAGGGTTTTTTGCCCGGAACGGGAGGGTTGGATTGTGGAGAAAGAGATATCACAAGCTGTTATCCGACGAATGCCGAGGTATTACCGTTATCTGGGAGAATTGCTTGAGGAGGGAGTTGAACGCATATCTTCCAGTGACCTCAGCAGACGGATGAAGGTTACTGCGTCCCAGATCCGCCAGGATCTTAACAATTTCGGAGGCTTTGGGCAGCAGGGGTATGGATATAATGTGCAGTTTCTGTATGATGAGATAGGTAAGATTATGGGTCTGGATAAGACTTATAATATCATTGTGATCGGGGCCGGTAATCTGGGCCAGGCCATAACGAATTATGTGAAATTTGAGAAATTCGGATTTATTATGACAGCACTCTTTGATGTCAACCCGGCATTGAAGGGGAAGGATGTGCGGGGCATTCCCATCTATATGATGGATGAACTGGAGGGCTATTGTGCCAGGGAAAAGGTGGACATTGCAGCTCTGACCCTGCCTAAGGAGAAGGCAGATGAGACGGCGAAGCGTCTGGTGGAGCTGGGCATTCATGCCATCTGGAATTTTGCCCATGTGGATCTCGATTTAAAAGACAGCCAGGTGGTAGTGGAGAATGTACATCTGTCGGACAGTCTGATGCAGCTGTCGTACAATATCGTTAAAAATCAGTAGCAATAGCTTCGTAAGGTTTGACGGGGGAATCTGTATGAAGAGTGACGAGGAATTCCGTGCCGCCATCGCCGGCAAACAGGTACCCATTCTGGTTTTGGATCAGAAATGGCACCGGCTGTTTGCGGTTCACGGGAAAACGGATGAGATCAAAGAGGCGGAGGGTGCACTCAATGCGCTTTTAGCCAGACAGGGCAAACTGAATACGGATCTGAAGGGCTTTAAGGTTTTAAAAAATAAGCTGATGGACAGCATTGTCCAGAATATGGACGGCACCACAGAAGCCCATATGGATGCAGCCAGAGAGAAGAAGCTGGACGAGGACAAGCGGCTGATTGAGGAGGTCAATCAGAAGATCGCGGATGCGGAGGATGAACTTTTGGAAATTCCCAAGCAGATCCGTGAGGCCAACAATGAGCTTATGATCTTAAGTCTGGATTATTTTTATGATAAGATCAGGGTCAATCAGGAGGAATCCAGGGAAATCGAGGAGTGGATCACACAGGTTCGTATCGACCTGAAGAAGAATATCATCCGCAAGCAGAACCGGGATATCAACAACCGTGAAATCTATGCCTATCTTCACGATATATTAGGTCCTCAGGTTTTGGACCTTTTCGACATTCAATACGAACAAAAAGATGCCGAAACACAATGAGATCGTGAAACTTTTATTTTCGCAGTCAACAGGAAAAGGCAGGAGGAATTACGTTGCAATATCTTGTATCAGGAAAAGAAATGAAGCTTCTTGACCAGAATACATCGGAGATGTTTCATGTGCCGGAACTGGTGCTGATGGAACAGGCGGCGATGGCTTTTGTTCAGAAGCTTTTTCTCATGAACAGACCAATAGAACATGTATTGATCGTCTGCGGCAGCGGGAACAATGGCGGGGATGGTTTGGCAATCGGACGGCTCCTGCATGAGCGCGGAATCGGGGTGTGCCTGCTATTGGCGGGGGAAGCGGACGGTCATAGAACCACCAAAAGCTATGATCAGCAGAAAAAGATCTGCAGTGCCTATGGGATTACGATGATCACGGAGCTTTCTAAGGCGGGGGAACAACCCTTTGATGTGATTGTAGATGCTTTGTTTGGCACGGGTCTTTGCCGCAGCATTACAGGGAAGCTGGCAGGACTGATCGATGAACTGAACCGGAAGGATGCGTGGAGAGTGGCGGTGGATATCGCCTCCGGCGTACATTCCGAGGATGGTTCCGTGCTGGGAACCGCTTTTGCGGCGGAGGATACCATTACCTTTTCTTTCGGGAAAACAGGGCAGTTTCTCTGGCCGGGCAGTGATTACAGCGGCCGTGTACATGTAGTACCCATAGGAATTACCATGGCAAGCTGGCTGGATAAAAAGCCAAAGACAGCAGTGCTCACGAAGGAGGATCTGTCTCTGCTTCCGAAACGGACGGCTCATTCCAATAAGGGAAACTATGGGAAGCTCCTTGTAATCGCCGGAAGTGTCAATATGGCAGGTGCCGCCTGTCTCTGTGCCGGTGCGGCGTACCGCAGTGGCTGCGGGCTGGTGAAGGTTATGACGGCGGAGGAGAACCGGCTTGTGGTGCAGACGGTGGTGCCGTCGGCAATTCTCTCCACCTACTCCGGGAAGTTGGAGGAACAGCAGGTTATCGATGAACTGAAGTGGGCGGATGCGGTGGTGATCGGGCCGGGAATCGGAACCGGCCGGATAGCAGAGCGTCTGGTGAAGCTGGTGCTGAAGAACTGCGGGGTGCCCTTCGTGGTGGATGCGGATGCATTAAATATCATTGCAAAGGAGCCGGAAATTCTGCTCCGGCCGCATACATCCATGATCTTAACGCCGCACCTTGGGGAGATGTCAAGGCTCACCGGAGATCTGGTGTCTTTCATACAGGCAAGGCTGATTCCAAGTGCGGTGGAATTTGCCCAGACCTACGATGTGATCTGTGTGCTGAAGGATTTCCATACAGTGACAGCGGTGCCTTACGGTCTGACCTGTCTGAACCTTTCGGGTAACGACGGAATGGCGGTTGCCGGCAGCGGAGACGTGCTTTCAGGCATCCTTGGTTCGCTTCTGGCTCAGGGAATGAAGCCGGAGCACGCGGCTCTTGGGGTCTATGTCCACGGACTTGCCGGAGATGCAGCTGCAAAGAAATGCGGAAGAGCTTCCATGAGGGCGGAGGATCTGATCGACGGTCTGAAGGCCGTGATGAGGGAAGCCCAGGATAAATTTGAATAAAAGCAGGTGTTTGTAATGGAAAAATATCGTGTGTACGCAGGCATTGATCTGGATGCTGTGCGGTATAATATGGAGTCAATGCATCATAATTTAAAGGAAGGCACAAAGATGGCTGCGGTTATCAAGGCGGATGCCTACGGACATGGTGCCCTGGAGGTTTCCAAAGCCATTGAGGAG
This sequence comes from uncultured Lachnospiraceae bacterium, assembly GCA_945949045.1. Classification (GTDB taxonomy): domain Bacteria; phylum Bacillota; class Clostridia; order Lachnospirales; family Lachnospiraceae; genus Roseburia. The sequence continues at coordinate 12,166 of CAMFDG010000032.1, read as the reverse complement.
CTGCCTTATCTGTGGGGTTACGCTGTGGCCACGGTGGATGAGGCGCTGTCTTTGATTGAGGCGGGTCGAAAAAAGCCTGTTTTGATCCTGGGAATCAGCTTTTCGGATCAGTACGAGGATATTGTCGAGCATGATATCCGGCCGGCTGTTTGTGCCTTTGAGACCGCAAAGGCTTTGTCTGACATTGCGGTGAAGAAAAATAAAACCTGTCACATCCACATGAAGATTGACACCGGCATGAGCCGGATCGGATTTCAGGTGACAGAAAAAAATGCAGATATCATCGCACAGATTGCGGCGTTACCGAATATATGTATAGAAGGTATCTTTACCCACTTTGCCCAGGCGGATGAACGGGATAAAACTTCTGCCATGAACCAGCTGTGCCTTTTTCGGAAAATGATTGCTCTGACAGAGGAACGGGGGGTTAGGATTCCGATCCATCACTGCTCTAACAGTGCCGGGATCGTGGAAATCGGGGAGGCCAACATGGATATGGTTCGTGCGGGAATTACGCTTTACGGTTTATGGCCGTCAGAGGAGGTTTCCCATATCATTGATTTGAAACCTGTGATGTCCATAAAGAGCCATATTTCCTATCTCAAGACCTTAGAGCCGGGCAGAAAAATCAGCTACGGCGGTACCTGTGTGACCCCGTCAAAGCGGCGGATCGCAACGATTCCCGTTGGCTATGCGGACGGCTACTGCCGCGGGCTTTCCAACAAGGGATATGTTCTGATCCACGGAAAAAGAGCTCCGATCTGCGGGCGGGTCTGCATGGATCAGTTTATGGTGGATGTCACGGATATTCCTGAGGCGAAGGAAGGGGATGAGGTAACGCTTTTAGGAAGAGACCGGGAACAGGAAATTACGATGGAGGAGCTGGGGGCATTGTCCGGGCGTTTTAACTATGAGTTTGCGTGCCTGATCACGCCGAGGGTTCCGCGGGTGTACCATTCATCAAAATAAATATTTAAAGTTTGTATCACTCTCGATAAATTGGGAAATACTGCAGGTATATCAATTTAATGGAGTGAGAATTATGATGGTTCAAAGAGGAGATGTCTATTACGCAGATTTAAGACCGGTGGTCGGCTCAGAGCAGGGAGGAATCAGACCTGTATTGATCGTACAGAACAATGTGGGAAACCGTCACAGTCCGACGGTCATCTGTGCTGCGATTACTTCCCAGATGCATAAGGCAAAGCTTCCTACCCATGTGGAGATCAGCAGTGACAAATATGATCTTGCCAAGGATTCGGTGGTGCTTTTGGAACAGCTTCGTACCATCGATAAGAAGCGGCTGAAGGATAAGGTCTGCCATCTGGATAACCAGATTTTACTGAAGATTGACAAAGCACTGGAAATCAGTTTGGAACTGTATACATAACTTGACGTAATACAGCTCTCATGGTATGATTTTCGCGGTTACACTGATTGAAAAACATAAAGGAGACAGATATGGACGACAGTGCCAGTCCCGGCAGGGCAAATATATTTAAGAAAATCATTAACTTTTTAAAATCCTCCTCCCATGACGAGGAAATGACGGAAGAAGAAATCGTCTCGATGGTGAATGAGGGACATGAGCAGGGGGTTTTACGAGAATCCGAAGCGGAGATGATCAACAATATTTTTGAATTTGGCGATAAAGAAGCCAAGGATATCATGACGCACCGGAAGAATCTGATCGCAATCGACGGGGAGCTGTCCTACAACGATGCGGTTTCTTTCATCATCGACAACAGTAAATCGCGCTATCCGGTCTATCTGGATGACATCGATCACGTGATCGGTGTTCTACATATCATGGATGCTTTTGCTTTTGTACAGAGAAACGAGGTGTTTCGCACACCAATCAAAGATATTCCCGGACTGATCCGGGAGGTGGATTTCGTTCCGGAAACGCTCAATATCCATTCTCTTTTTAAAATGATGCAGGCGAAGAAAAACCATATTGTTGTGGTGGTGGACGAATACGGTCAGACCGCAGGTATTGTGGCCATGGAGGATATCCTGGAGGAAATCGTGGGAGATATCGAGGACGAGCATGACGAGGAGGAGACACTGATCCGTAAAAATCCGGACGGAAGCTTTATCATGAACGGGCTGGCCAGCCTGTCGGAGGTATTGGATGTGCTGCCGATGCCGGTGGAGGAGGATTCCTTTGAGACACTGAATGGGTTTTTGATCTCTCTGATGGATAAAATACCGACGGACGGAGAGACCGCAGAACTGCATGCCTATGGCTATGATTTTTTTGTCCGGAGAGTGGAGGATAAAACCATTCGGGAAGTGCTTGTCAAAAAGTCGGAGGATGTCGATGAAAGCGTTCTTAAGGATGCTTGCATGAAGAAATAAAAAATGATAAAATAAAAGAAATATACAAGATAGAAAAGAGGATTTAATTATGTCAGGACATTCCAAGTTCGCGAATATCAAGCATAAGAAGGAGAAGAACGACGCTGCCAAGGGTAAGATTTTTACCATGATCGGCAGGGAAATTGCAGTAGCAGTGAAGGAGGGCGGTCCGGATCCGGCTAATAACTTTAAGCTGGCTCAGGTGATTGCCAAGGCTAAGGCCAACAATATGCCAAACGATACCATTGATCGTGGCATTAAGAAGGCAGCCGGAGACGGTAACAGTGTCAATTACGAAACTGCTACTTACGAGGGATACGGACCCAGCGGCACGGCAATTATTGTGAAGTGCCTGACGGATAACAAGAACCGTACAGCTGCCAATGTCCGTAACGCTTTTTCCAAGGGTCAGGGAAGCATCGGTACCCAGGGCTGCGTTTCCTATATGTTTGACGAGAAGGGACAGATCATTATCGACAAGGAGGAATGTGATCTGGATGCCGATGATCTGATGATGATCGCGCTGGATGCCGGAGCAGAGGATTTTTCCGACGAGGAGGACAGCTACGAGATCACAACAGCGCCGGAGGATTTCGACGTGGTACATAAGGCTCTTGAGGAGCAGGGAATTCCGATGGCTTCTGCAGAGGTGACCATGATTCCACAGACCTACGTGACGCTGACCGATGAGGCAGATATCACAAATATCGGCAGAATTCTTGATTTTCTGGATGATGATGACGATGTCCAGGAGGTTTATCACAACTGGGAAGAGGCATAAACAGATCATCGCGGGGTAATGGACAGCGATTCCAATGAGGAGGAGAATATGAAGAGAATCTTATTTGCTGCATCAGAGTGTGTTCCTTTTATCAAGACAGGTGGTCTTGCGGATGTGTGCGGTGCACTGCCGAAGGCTTTCGACCACAATTACTGGGATGTGCGGGTGGTCATTCCAAACTACAGCTGTATTCCCGAAAAATACCGCAATCAGTTTGAGTACGTGACACATTTTTACATGGGTTCCGGAAATTACATACAGAGTAAATATGTCGGTGTTCTTCAGTACAAGCAGGATGGGGTAACCTATTATTTTATTGACAATCAGGAGTATTTTAACTGCGTGGTTCCATACGGGGATATCCGCTATGACATTGAGAAGTTTACCTTCTTTGACAAGGCAGTTCTCTCTATGCTGCCGCTGATCGGTTTCCGTCCGGACATTATTCACTGCCATGATTGGCAGGCCGGCCTGATTCCGGTATTTCTGAAAAATGAGTTTCAGGCAGATTCTTTCTTCTGGGGCATCAAGTCCATTATGACGATTCATAACCTGAAGTTCCAGGGAATCTGGGATGTGAAGACCATGCAGGGGCTGACCGGTTTTTCCAAGAATCTTTTTACTCCGGACAAGCTGGAGTTTAAGAAAGATGCCAATATGCTGAAAGGTGGTCTTGTCTATGCCGATTATATTACCACCGTCAGTGATACCTATGCCCAGGAAATCCAGACAGAATTGTATGGTGAGGGCTTAAATGGTCTGTTGTCTGCCCGTCACTTTGATATGCAGGGAATTGTAAATGGCATTGACTATGATGTTTACAATCCGCAGACGGACCCGAAGATTTATATGAACTATGATGCGGAGAGCTTCCGCAAGAAGAAGGCAGTCAACAAGGAGCGCTTACAGGAGCAGCTGGGACTTGCTGTTGACAAGAAGAAATATATGATCGGACTCATTTCCCGTCTGACAGATCAGAAGGGACTGGATCTGATCAGTTATGTGATGGATCGTCTGGTGGATGATTATACACAGCTGGTAGTCATTGGTACCGGCGAGCCGCGTTACGAGAATATGTTCCGTCACTACGCATGGAAATATCCGGACCGTGTATCGGCCAACATCTGTTATTCGGATGATCTGGCCCATAAGCTCTATGCTGCGGCAGATGCATTCCTGATGCCGTCCCGCTTCGAGCCATGCGGACTGACACAGCTTATTTCTTTCCGCTATGGAACGGTTCCGATCGTCCGTGAGACCGGAGGTCTTAAGGATACCGTGCAGGCCTATAATGAGTATGATAATACCGGTGATGGTTTCTCCTTCACGAACTATAACGGAGAGGAGATGCTGCATGTGATCAACTACTCCAAGCATATTTATTATGACCGCAAACGTCAGTGGAACCAGATGGTGGATCGGGGCATGGCCAACGACTTCTCCTGGAACGCTTCCAAGTTCCGCTATGAGGGACTTTATAATTATCTTCTTGGAGAATAAAAAAATTTTAAACTGCTATACTATAGGAACGGATACATTGGTGTCCGTTCCTTTTTTGTATTGGCGATTGCAAATATATGAGGAAGGGGTCAGGATAGTTCAAAAAGAACATGAGAGGGGAGTATCGATGTCAGAGGCAGTAAGTAAAGAGAAAAATGAGCAGATTCAGGAATACGGGGAGATGGTGCTTCATGAGAAAAGCCGCAATACGGCAATTTATCTGCTGTCAGTGATCGGAGAGATTGAAGGCCATGAATGTCTGCCGTCTACCACGAAGACTACAAAGTATGAGCATGTACTGCCGAAGCTGGCGGCTATTGAGGACGATGAGGAGGTTGACGGGGTGCTGCTGCTGTTAAATACGGTGGGAGGAGATGTGGAGAGCGGTCTTGCGATTGCTGAGATGGTTGCTTCCTTAAGCAAGCCTACGGTATCGCTGGTGCTGGGAGGCAGCCATTCCATCGGTGTTCCTCTGGCAGTCTCCACGGATTATTCTTTTATTGTGCCTTCGGGAACCATGGTGATTCATCCGGTGCGGATGAGTGGAACGGTCATAGGTGCCAGACAGACATACGATTATTTCAAGCAGATGCAGGAGCGGATTGCCGGTTTTATTGCAGGCCACAGCAGGGTTACGAAGGAACGTGTGGAGCAGCTGATGATGAATACCCAGATGCTCACGAAGGATTTAGGGACCATCCTGGTGGGACGTCAGGCGGTGGAGGAGGGTGTGATAGACGCTGTAGGCGGGATTTCGGATGCATTTGAAAAACTGTATGAGTTAATCGGCAGAAAAAGAACTTGATGACATTCCCCTCAAAGTATGCTAAGATGATAAAAGGGCAAAATTCTAATGAGGGAGTGTAATTCATGGCTGCGGGTAACCGTAAATCTACAAATCGTAAATCCAATACTAATAAAAAAATGACAAAGAAAGAACGCATGGCGCGTATGGAACAGGCGCATGCTTTTCGTGTGGAGATCATCCTGTGGATCATTGTAGCGGCCGCACTTCTTTTGTTCATCAGCAATCTGGGCTTTGGCGGCTCCGTGGGACGGGCTGTCAGCAGCTTTCTTTTCGGCATCTTCGGAATCACGGCTTACGCCTTTCCAATCCTGCTGTTGATCGCCAGTTTTTTTGCGGTTTCCAATGCGGGAAACACGCAGGCCTACGTGAAGCTGGCGGCATCCACGGGCTTTGTTATTTTCTTCTGTCTGTTTATGTCACTGGCGACAGACGGGAAAAATGTCATGAAGCCTCTGGAGGCATATGGGTACTGTGCGATGGAGCATTCCGGCGGTGGTCTGATCGGCGGTTTCATTGCCTATGGTCTCGTGCCGGCCTTCGGATTGATCGGTGCATATATCATAGATGTCTTTTTTCTGATTGTCTTTCTGGTGCTCATCACGGAGCGCTCTCTTTTAAAGGGCGTGAAGAAGGGCGGCCAGAAGGTATATGAATCTGCCAGGGAAAACAGCGAGAAGTACCGGGAATACCGGGAGTATAAGGCGAAGGAGAAAACCACCCGCCGCATGGACCACAAGGTGCATGGTGTTTCCATAGATACCAAAATAGAGAAAACAAAGCCGGGAACCTCCGGCTCGGATGAGATGGGAGAAATCCATATCGAGGGGGCTGTTGCAGCTCCAAAGACTGCTCCGAAAGAAAAGGAACCTTCTATTGCAGGGGATTTTATCCGGGATGAAGGGGTTACACAGAGCAAAGAACTTTCACCTGCCGTTGATGCGGTGGCACAGATGCCGTCTGAGACGCCGGTGGCGGAGCCTGCAAAGCGTAAAACCAGGGCATCGGAGTCGGAGATTGAGAAAGAGGTCAGTTCCGTGGCCCAGGAGATGGAGCAGGCGAAGCCGGCACCTAAGAATTATGTATTTCCGCCGACGAAGCTGTTAAAGCGCGGCAGCGGACCAAAGGCCGGCAATACGGAGCAGCAGCTTCGGGAAACGGCAAATAAGCTTCAGCAGACGCTGGCTACCTTTGGGGTCAATGTTACCGTGACCAACATCAGCTGCGGACCCGCCGTGACCCGCTATGAAATCCAGCCGGAGATGGGCGTGAAGGTCAGCAAGATCGTGGGGCTGGCGGATGATATCAAACTGAATCTGGCGGCAGCGGATATACGTATCGAGGCACCGATTCCCGGCAAAGCGGCTGTGGGCATTGAGGTACCCAATAAGGAAAATGTGATGGTTGCATTCCGGGATCTGGTGGAGTCACCGGAATTTCAAAATGCAAAATCCAGGATCAGCTTTGCGGTCGGACGTGACATTGCCGGCAAGACCAAGGTTGCAGATATCGCAAAGATGCCGCATCTTTTGATTGCCGGTGCCACCGGCTCAGGCAAATCCGTCTGTATCAACACGATTATTATGAGTATTCTCTATAAAGCCAAACCGGATGAGGTTAAGCTTCTGATGATTGATCCGAAGGTGGTGGAGCTTAGCGTATACAACGGGATTCCCCATCTGATGATTCCGGTGGTCACCGATCCGAAAAAGGCCTCCGGCGCACTGCATTGGGCAGTGGCGGAGATGACGGAGCGGTATGAGAAATTTGCCGAGAGCGGCGTTCGGGATATTGCCGGATATAATGCCAAAGTGGATACAATCAAGGTCCCGGAGGGGCAGGAGCGGCCGGAAAAAATGCCACAGATTGTCATTATCGTTGACGAGCTGGCAGACCTAATGATGGTAGCTTCAAACGATGTGGAGGAGGCTATCTGTCGACTTGCACAGCTGGCAAGAGCGGCCGGAATTCACCTGGTCATTGCCACGCAGCGTCCTTCCGTCAATGTCATTACAGGACTGATTAAGGCGAATATGCCAAGCCGTATTGCTTTTGCCGTGACATCAGGGGTGGATTCCCGAACAATTCTGGATATGAACGGTGCGGAAAAGCTTCTGGGAAAAGGCGATATGCTCTTTAATCCCCAGGGGATTCCAAAGCCGATCCGTGTGCAGGGTGCCTTCGTTTCCGACAAAGAGGTGTCGGATGTGGTGGAATTTATCACAGAACACAATGGGCAGGCCAGTTACAGTGACCAGATCCAGCAGAAGATGGAGAGTATGCAGTCCTCCGGAGGAACCACCGTTACGATCACGGAGGATGACGCATCGGATGACGGAAGAGATTCCTATTTCGCAGAGGCCGGAAGAATCATTGTTGACAAGGAAAAGGCATCCATCGGTATGCTGCAACGCTACCTGAAGGTGGGCTTTAACCGTGCAGCGCGTATCATGGACCAGCTGGAGGAGGCCGGTGTGGTAGGTCCTGAGGAGGGCACAAAGCCTAGAAAGGTTCTGATGTCACCGGAGGAATTTGATACATATACGAGCCAAAATGAGTAAACAAATTAAGGGGACAAAATTAAAGGAGGACACAATACGATGAAAAGCGATATTGAAATTGCACAGGAAGCCACAATGCTCCCGATTAAGGACGTGGCAGCGTCCATCGGTATTGAAGAGGATGATCTGGAGCTTTACGGAAAGTACAAGGCCAAGATCTCCGATGAGCTGATTGAACGCACCAAAAATCAGCCGGATGGTAAGCTGATTCTGGTTACGGCCATCAACCCCACACCCGCGGGAGAGGGTAAGACAACCACCAGTGTTGGATTAGGACAGGCCCTCGGAAAACTTGGCAAAAAGGCATTGATTGCTTTAAGAGAGCCTTCTCTTGGCCCCTGCTTTGGTATTAAGGGTGGAGCAGCCGGCGGCGGCTATGCCCAGGTAGTTCCGATGGAGGACTTAAATCTGCATTTCACCGGAGATTTTCATGCAATCACCTCGGCAAACAACCTGTTAGCTGCCCTTTTGGATAACCATATCCAGCAGGGCAATGAGTTGGGAATTGACCCGAGACAGATTGTCTGGAAGCGTTGTATGGACATGAACGACCGTGTTCTTCGTAATGTGGTGGTAGGACTGGGCAGCAAGATGGACGGCATGGTGAGAGAGGATCATTTTGTCATCACCGTTGCTTCTGAGATTATGGCGATTCTGTGTCTGTCAGAGGACATGAATGATCTGAAAAAACGTCTTGGACGCATTATTGTTGCATATACATTTGATGGTAAGCCTGTCACGGCAGAGGATCTGCATGCAGTCGGCTCCATGGCAGCTCTTCTCAAGGATGCCTTAAAGCCAAACCTGATCCAGACGCTGGAGCATACACCTGCTCTCGTACATGGCGGACCATTTGCTAATATCGCTCACGGCTGTAACAGCGTAAGAGCGACACAGACAGCTTTAAAGCTGGCTGATTATGTCGTGACAGAGGCTGGCTTCGGTGCGGACCTTGGCGCAGAGAAATTTTTTGACATCAAGTGCCGCAAGGCAGGCCTGCATCCGGATGCTGTGGTATTAGTTGCCACGATCCGTGCACTCAAATATAATGGCGGGGTTGCAAAGGAAGATCTTTCCAGAGAAAATCTGGAAGCCTTAAAGGCCGGAATTGTCAATCTGGAAAAGCACATCGAGAACCTGCAGAAATACGGGGTTCCGGTTGTTGTTACTTTGAACTCCTTTGTCACGGACACCGAGGCAGAGACCAGATTCGTAGAGGACTTCTGTCATGAGAGAGGATGTGAGTTTGCCCTTTCCGAGGTTTGGGAGAAGGGTGGCGAAGGCGGAATTGCACTGGCCAACAAGGTTCTTGAGACTCTTGAGACAAAGGAAAGTCATTTCAAGCCGCTTTATGAAGATTCCCTGACTCTGAAGGAAAAGATTGAGACTGTTGCAAAAGAAATCTACGGCGCTGACGGTGTCACTTATTCGGCAGCGGCAGAGCGGGAGCTGAAGAGAATCACAGATCTGGGTATGGGAGATTTTCCGGTCTGCATGGCAAAGACACAGTATTCTCTTTCCGATGATCCCAAGAAACTGGGGCGCCCAAGCGGCTTCACGATCAATGTCCGGGAGGTGTATGCTTCTGCAGGAGCGGGCTTTGTGGTGGCTATCAACGGCTCTATCATGACGATGCCGGGACTTCCAAAGAAGCCGGCAGCCTTCGGAATCGATGTCAACGACGAGGGCGTGATCACAGGACTGTTTTAAGGAGGAAGCGTTATGGCTGTTAAGATTGACGGAAAACTGATCTCTAAGCAGATTAAGGACGAATTAAAGGAGGAGGTTGCTGCTCTTGCTGCCCAGGGAAAGACCTGTGCGCTGGCGGTGATTCAGGTAGGGAATGATCCTGCATCCTCTGTATATGTGGGTAACAAGAAAAAGGCTTGTGCCTATATCGGCATTGAATCGATTGCCTATGAGCTGCCGGAGGAAACCACAGAGCAGGAACTTCTTTCTGTGATCGACAAGCTGAATCAGGATCCAAATGTTCACGGGATTCTCTGCCAGCTGCCGCTTCCGGCCCATATCAACGAAGATCGTGTGATCCATGCCATTTCCCCCGAAAAGGATGTGGATGGCTTCCACCCTCAGAATGTGGGGGCGCTGGTGATCGGTGAGAAGGGTTTTGTCTCCTGTACTCCGGCTGGAATTATTCAGCTTTTGAAGCGCAGCAATATCGAGATCGCCGGAAAACACTGTGTAGTGATCGGAAGAAGCAATATTGTCGGAAAACCCATGGCACTTCTGATGCTGCGGGAAAATGCAACCGTGACGATCTGCCACTCCAGAACACAGAACCTGAAGGAAATCTGCAGGGAAGCGGATATCCTGATCGTTGCCATCGGAAAGCCGCGTTTTATCGGTGCGGATTATGTGAAGGAAGGCGCGGTTGTCATCGATGTGGGAATTCACAGAAATGAGGACAATAAGCTCTGCGGAGATGTTGACTTTGATGAGGTAGAGCCCAAGGCGTCCTATATCACACCGGTACCCGGCGGAGTCGGACCAATGACGATTGCCATGCTGATGCATAACTGTGTAGAATCTATGAAAAATGTGTCAGGTTGCTAAACCAGGTTGTTAAACCTGATATTCTCAATGATGTGATAAGGGGATTGATTTATGAAATGTTTTTATTGCGGTAAGGAATTACAGCCGGATAATGTATACTGCCCGCATTGCGGAAAAGCAGTTCAGATTGTGCCGGATTACAGCATGTATGACGATGATTATCTGAAAGAGGTTCTGGTGGAAGAAAATAAGACAAAGAGCGAGGCGGAAGCGAAAGTATTTGCCGGAAGTAAGAAACAGATCCGGCAGGAACCTGCGCCCGGAATGCAGAATCGTGCAACGGATACACCGGAGCGTAGGAAGGAGCAGAAAAAGAAGCAGATCAAAATCATCGCCGGCGTGGTGGCAACCATAATCGTGCTGATTTTTGCAATTCTGGTATTTTGTGCGGCCATTCAATCCAACCACAATAACTCCTTTGATTATCAGGTGAAGCTTGCTGAGAAGGCGCTTCAGGAGGGAAATCTGGATCAGGCAGTTTCCTACTATGAGAGAGCTGTGGAACTGGATCCCAACAGTATCGATGCAAGGCTTGCATTAGCAGATATTTTTGTTGAAAAAGAGGATTTTGACGCAGCGGAGACTTTGTATAAATCGGTAATCGCGGATGACAGAAGAAATCGTAAGGCCTTTAAAAATCTGATTGCCATCTACGAGAAAGAGGAAAAGACAGATGCCATTATGGCCCTTTTCAAGACAGCAGATGAGAGTCTCGCTGATCTCTTTGCCAACTATCAGAGCGAAGCACCGGTATTTTCCCTCGAAGAGGGAAGCTTTGATTCTCCCCAGACGCTGCAGCTTCGTTCCCCGAAGGGAGATCCCATCTATTATACGATGGATGGCTCGGATCCTATAGCGAAAGGCGCTCTGTACCAGGGTTCCATCCAGCTGTCAGAGAATAACAGAAGTTACACTATCAAGGCCGTCTGTCGGAATGAGAAAAACGTGAACAGCGAGGTGGTCACAAAAAATTACAGCATTCGGATCCCTGTACCGGATATGCCATCCGTATCGCCGGACGGCGGAGATTTTGGGGCACCGACTTCTGTTACCATTCAGGTGCCGGGTGGATGCAGCGCTTACTATACCTGGGACGGTTCTACGCCGAATACCGCAAGCAGCCGTTATACCGGTCCGATTCAGGTACCGGAGGGCAATAATATTCTTTCGGTGATTGCTTATGACAGCAGCACGGGATTAAGCTCTCAGGTTTACCGGGGTAATTTTATCTATTATGCTGAGGATCATCCCCAGGAAAACACAGACAATGAAAATGAGCAGGAAGAGGCTCCCCAGGCAGATGAGGAGGAGCCACAGGAATAGGTATTAAAAACCTCTGGGACAGTGATGAGCCCAGCGGTTTTCTGTAGATGAATATTCGTTGTGAAAACTTCCCGCACGGATTTTCGCGCGGCTCCGCCGGCTGCCTGGATTCTCCGACAATGGGCTTCGGAACACGCGTCAAATTGCTGATTTGTCTGGTATTGGATTTCGGCTCCTTTGATGATTTGCGTTCATTCGACAGCCGGACACTTCCGCAGCGGCGCCCGTCTATGACAGACACTCTCATGATTCCTGCACCTA